>JASGGP010000152.1:0-10983 GCA_047604985.1 Lacrimispora sp. | reverse complement strand
ATGGGGAGCTTGCTCACCAGGCACAAACACCATAAATATTTCTATAGGGCGGAACGCCCGGCATGAATAATTTGGCGGAGTCCTATCCGCCAAATTATGAATGGCATGGATGAACAGTAACTATTTGAATCTATATATAATAATGTGTTATTCAGGCCTTAATTATACCAGGGCTTTCGTCTCCCTTGCAATAGCAAGTTCTTCGTTGGTAGGAATAACGCATACTTTCACTTTGGATTCTGGAGTGGAGATCATAATCTGCTTTCCTCTTGCAGAGTTTGCCTCCGCATCAATGGAAATTCCCAGATAGCCTAAGTATTCGCAGACAGCCCCTCTGATTGGCTTATCGTTTTCACCGACACCTGCGGTAAACACGATGGCATCAACGCCGTTCATTGCTGCTACGTAAGAGCCGATGTATTTTGCCACACGGTAAATGAACGCCTGAATAGCGACATCCGCTAAATGGTTTCCTCTCCCTCAGCCTTCTGCACATCGCGGAAGTCGCTGGAAATGCCGCCAGACATGCCAAGGATACCGGACTTCTTATTTAAGATATCCAGAACCTCATTTACCTCTTTCCTTCCTTATTGCAGATGGTCTGAACGACTGCCGGATCAATATCACCGCTTCTGGTTCCCATGATGAGGCCCTCCAAAGGAGTAAGGCCCATGCTGGTGTCCACGCACTTGCCGCCGATAGAAGCGGAATTACTGGCTCCGTTTCCTAAATGGCATACAATGACCTTGCCGTTCTTCGGGTCCAGATCACAGTATTTTAAAGCTTCTTTGGACACATAGCTATGGCTTGTACCATGGAAGCCGTAACGCCGGATGCTGTATTTCTCATAATATTCACGGGGAATTGCATATAAGGCTGCTTTTTCAGGCATGCCCATGCCGAATGCCGTATCAAATACCGCTACATTGGGAGTTCCCGGCATTATGGCTTCACATGCTTCAATACCCATTAAGTTAGCCGGATTATGCAGAGGTCCTAAATCGAAGCAGTCACGGATGACTTTCTTCACATCTTCATTAACTACGATGGAATCGCTGTAAACCGTACCTGCATGAAGAACGCGGTGACCTACTGCGGAAACCTCACTGATATCCTTGATCACCCCGTACTCCGGATCAACCAGGGCATCCATAACCAGTTTGATCGCAACCGTGTGGTTGGGCATCTCTTTTTCCACGACCAACTCGCCTTTTCCTTCTGTCTTATGGGACAGTTTGGAGCCGTTAATGCCAATTCTTTCACATATGCCTTTTGCTAAAACTCCCTCATTTTCCATATCAATCAACTGATACTTTAAGGAAGAGCTTCCGCAGTTGATAACTAAAATTTTCATATATGCCTTATTCTCCTTTAATTATTTTACAATTTCACCGTACTGCTCTCTGCCACAGCCTGCTGCATTGGATTCGTCGGTATCGATGTGCATAGCCAGCGCATAGCTGTCGCTGACACGGACAACCACATCTCCAAATACAAGGCTTCTGCCATTTGTATCCACCTTAACGGAAACGATCTCCCCGTTTGTAACGCCCAGATTCTTTGCGTCAGCAGGTGTTGCATGGATGTGGCGTTTTGCAGCAATCACGCCTTCTGCAATCTCGATTTCACCAGCAGGTCCTATGATCCTGCATCCGCCGCTTCCGGCAATATCCCCTGATTCCTTAATCGGTGCGGGGATTCCTACGGAACGTGCGTCAGTGAGAGAAAGCTCTACCTGGGTGTCCTTTCTGACAGGTCCTAAAATGGACACTCCCTTAAATTCACTCTTGGTACCTACGATAGTCACTCTTTCCTCACAGGCAAACTGTCCGGGCTGGGATAATTCTTTCTTCTTTGTTAATTCATACCCGGTCCCAAATAAGATTTCAAGATGTTCCTGGGATAGATGCACGTGACGAGCTGATGTTTCGACGATAAATTTCATACTTATCTATTCTCCTGTTCTTGCTTTCGATGCTTTTTCTTAATTCCTCATCCTATTCTATGTGCATTCGTTAAAATTTTCAAGTGTTGCCGCAAAATAATTTGCATTTTTTGCGGAACAATAGCATAATAAGATATAATATGCGCAAAAGAGGATACTTTTTATGAATAAAAACATGAATTCCAATGCCGTTGGCATTATAGCGGAATACAATCCATTTCATAACGGACATGCCTATCACATCGAAAAAGCAAAGGAGCTGGCACAGGCGGATTACTGTGTTGTGGCCATGAGCGGCGACTTTGTACAGAGAGGCGCCCCTGCCATTTATGATAAATACACGAGAACAGCCATGGCCTTATCCAGCGGGGCGGATCTGGTGCTGGAGCTTCCCTCGGTCTTTGCTTCCAGCAGCGCCGAGGATTTTGCCGCCTGTGGGATCGCCCTTTTAAACGGTCTGGGGGCAGTAGGCTCTGTCTGCTTTGGAAGCGAATGCGGAAATGTGGAAAATCTTTCCGGCATTGCTTCTATTTTAGCCACAGAACCCCGTGCTTATACGGAACAGCTGCGCAGAGAGCTGAAAAGAGGGGCCACTTTCCCGGAAGCCAGGAATCAGGCCCTGATTTCCTGCGGCCTTTTAGGGGAGAATGAAGCCTCTGTACTGGCTTCTCCAAACAACATTCTGGGCATTGAATACTGCAAGGCGCTTCTGCGGCAAAAAAGTGCCATGGTTCCTCTTACAATATCCAGAAAAGGAAGCGGCTATCATGATACGGCCATGGCTCCTGGAACCTTTGGCTCTGCCACAGGAATCAGGAAAGCCTTGAAAGAAAACCCAGGCATCTTGAAAACACCCGGTTCCCCCGGGGACCAGGTGCCGGAACCTGTAAGGCAGATCATGGAACAAGCCTCTCCCCTGTTTTCCGACGATTTCAGCACGCTTTTAAACGGAGCCCTGCTGCGGCTTTCCATGGAGGGAATTCCCTTTCACCAGTACGCCGATGTTTCTCAGGAGCTGGCTGCCCGGATTGAAAAGCAGCTTCCTGACTTTCTTCCCTTTGAAGAAAAAATCGACTCCTTAAAAACAAGGCAGTATACCTATACACGAATCAGCCGGGCTTTGATGCACATTGTCCTGGGAATCTCCACCGATAAAGTTCTTTCAGGAAGAAAGGCCGGCTATGCTCCCTATGCCAGGGTTTTAGGCTTTAAAAAGACCTCTGCGGAGCTTATGGGACAAATAAAAAAGAGAGGGAGCATCCCTCTCATTACGAAAACCGCAGGTGCTGAATTCAGCCTTAAGGCAACAGCCGGAGCCATGCTCCGGCAGGATTTTTACTGCTCCCACATTTACCAGACGGTCCTTCAGGACAAATACGGTCAGAAAGTGAAAAATGAATTCACCCGTTCCGTGATCATCCTATGAGAACCGCCGCATAAATTCCTCGATCCTGTCTTTATATAGAAGGAATCTGGACTTGGGAACCACAATTCCCTGTCTCCACATTTCGATCAGTTCATCAAAGGGGACAAATCTGGCCTCCACCACTTCTTCCGGCTGAATGATGATGTCCTTTAGGACGACTTTCTGCTTAGTAATATAGGTGTCTACAAACCGCTCTTTCAGACGAATGGAATGAATCAGAAAGAGCTGTTCTTTTTTGGCCCGGATTCCTGTCTCTTCGAGAAGCTCCCTGAGAGCTCCTTCCACACTTGTCTCTCCCGCAAGGGCGGAGCCTCCCGTGCATTCCCACATAAGGCCATATGGTTTATCCGGATGGCGTCTTGTTAAAAGCACTTCCTGCCTCTCGTTTACAGTCCAGACGTCAGCGACCAGGTGATATTCCCCCTCGCCGAGGGGAACACCGCGGACATGCGTTTTTCCGGTGGCCACTCTGTTTTCATCATAAATATCCCAAAGCTCCATAAGTCGTTCCTCCTGCCCCAAATTCAGTTCCCTATGGTTAAAAGTTTCCCCCGTTCCAGCCCCAATGATCCACCTCTTCGTATTTTATATAGATTTTATCCTGGGCAATTCCAAGCACCTCTTTATAGATTTTGGTGATTTCGACCGTCAGCCGGTCATAATCCCGTCCTGACGGGTGTCCAAATATTTTCACCTCTATGAAAGCCAGCTTGGTGTTGTTTTTACCTTTAAAATAAAGGGAGCAGTTATCTTCAAAGCCCACCATCAGCCAGCTTTCCGACTTTCCCGGTATAAGGCTGATCGCCTGTCCAAGCTTTGCTTTTAATGTGTCCTTTTCCTCCTCCGATAAGGGGATGTTTACTTTCGAGTTGATAAAAGGCATAAAAATCTCCTCCTTAAAATATTTCTATTATCATATCACATATGGCAGAAAAATACCATCTTCTTTATAGTAAGAATCGTCTATAATCCCTTTTCCTCAAGCAGTAAATTCACAAGGGTCTGGCTTCCGTTCAGAAACTTTAATATTTCATCAATTTCTTTCCGGTTATCTTTCTTTCCCCCCTGTCTTACCGCCCGTATTAAAATATTCTTCGGCGTGTGTTCCATGTCGATGAACTCCAGAATCTGAGTCCGGTAGCCCTGGTTTTCCAAAACCTGGGCCCTGATAGCATCGGTATAGAGGGCAGCCATCCGCTCCTTGATGATTCCGTATTGAAGCACAGGGGCCATCAGCTCATTTTCTATCTGCTTATTCAGCTCGTGCTGGCAGCATGGGACAGACAGAATCACGGAAGCCCCCCACTTAACAGCTTTTGCCAGAGCATAGTCCGTGGCAGTATCACAGGCATGAAGAGTGACCACCATATCCACATGGTCCACGCCCTCATAGGAAGCGATGTCCCCATGATAAAATTTTAACATATCGTATCCGTACTGGTCGCTTAACCGGTTGCAGTTATCAATGACCGTCTGCTTTAAATCCAATCCGATTATGCGGATGGAATATCCCTTTAGCTCATGAAGGTAATAATACATGGCAAAGGTCAGATAAGATTTTCCGCAGCCGAAATCAATGATCACATTTTCCCTGGTTTTATCAAGCCTTGGAAGAATATCCTCAATAAATTCCAGAAACCGGTTGATCTGACGGAACTTGTCGTAGCGGGACTTAACGATCTTCCCCTCGGCCGTCATAACGCCTAAATCCACCAGAAACGGAACCGGACTGCCTTCTTTTAGGATATAGCTTTTCTGCCTGTTGTGCTCTGCCACAGGAGAAACTGCTGCGATCTTAGGCTGCTGCTTTTTCACTTTGATGCTCAACGTGCCTTTTTTGCCTGCCAGAATCCTGACCTGTCCCCTGACCGATTCCAGTTCCAGCTGGCGCAGGCCCGCCTCCAGAAGGTCCGCCATATAAAGAGCGCACTCCTCCGCAGAAAAATTCTTATGAAAAGCCTGGCTTCCCATAAGCTCTTCCGCCTGAAAGATCAGCTCTCCCCGTAACAAAAGCGGGCGTATCTTTACCTTTGATACGCCCTGCCTGCCGGAAGGATTGCTGACCACAATCCGAAGAAGTTTTTCATCCAGAAATTCTCCTACGGTCTGAATTAGGTTTTCCCTTTCCCTTTGTTCCATATGAAATCAAGCAATTCCTTTCTTTTTGTGTTTCTTTCTTCAATTTTCCGAAGTGATCCATGCCCCGCGCAAAAGCTCTGGGTATGGCTCTAAATGTGCGTAATCATTAAAGCGTTCCACGGAAAAACACTTTGTCTCTTCATTCCAGTGCACTTCCGTAATGCTGCAGTTCTCAAGAGAACTTCCTAAAAGCCGGTAATTTTTCGGTTCCATCTGAAGAAAGGCCGCCGCCATGATGCGGATCACTCCTCCGTGAGTCACCACTGCCACATTTTTATAACCGCTTTCCGCTATTTCCCGGAAAACCGGCATAGCACGCCTGATCACATCTTCGGCGCACTCGCCTCCCGGATAAGGCAGGTCCTCTTCCATCCGCTCCTGGGCCTTTTTAAAATCTGCAAATTTCACCGCTATGTCCTCGTCGGCCATGCCCTCCATTTCCCCATAGGAAATTTCACGCAGCTCCGGCTTTATGATGTGATTTGCACTCCAGAAGCCATTTGCCGTCTGTGCGGTTTTTACAGCCCGGATGAAGTCGCTGGAATACACCGCTTCTATGGACTTTGACTTAAGACGCTCTCCCACCAGCTCTGACTGACGGCAGCCTTCTTCCGATAAATCCACATCCAGATTGCAAAGCCTGCTGCACTGGCGTCCGTGGCGTATGAGATAAATTTTCCCCATCTTAATTCTTAAAGCTGTGAATAGGGGCTGGGATGCGTCCGCCTCTGGTCACAAATTTTTCGCAGGAATACCGGTTGACGGGCATCACCGGAGCGTAGCCCAAAAGGCCTCCGAACTCCACTGTCTCTCCGACCGCCTTTCCGATGACCGGAATGATCCTGACGGCTGTGGTCTTCTGATTTATCATTCCAATGGCAGATTCATCGGCAATAACTCCTGCGATTGTGGTTGCAGGGGTGTCTCCCGGAATGGCGATCATATCAAGACCAACGGAGCAGACACAGGTCATGGCTTCTAACTTTTCCAGATTTAAGGCTCCCATGGCAACGGCATCAATCATACCCTGATCTTCGCTGACCGGGATAAATGCACCGCTTAAGCCGCCCACATAGGAGGAGGCCATAACGCCGCCTTTTTTCACCTGATCATTTAACAGGGCCAGGGCCGCTGTGGTACCGGGGGCACCTACCCGCTCCAGTCCGATCTCTTCTAAAATCTCAGCCACACTGTCGCCTACGGCCGGAGTCGGAGCAAGAGACAAATCAATGATTCCAAAGGGAATATTTAACCGTTTTGAAGCTTCCTGGGCCACCAGCTGGCCCACTCTTGTAATCTTAAAGGCAGTTTTCTTGATGGTCTCGCAAAGGACCTCAAAGTCCTTTCCCCGGGCAGTCTCAATGGCAGTCTTTACAACTCCAGGGCCACTGACTCCCACATTGATGATGGCATCAGCTTCCGTAACACCATGGAAAGCTCCTGCCATAAAGGGATTGTCATCAGGAGCATTGCAGAATACAACCAGCTTTGCGCAGCCAGAGAATCCCTGTCCTCTGTGGTCTTTGCGGTTTCTAAGACAATTTCTCCCATAAGAGCTACTGCGTCCATGTTGATTCCGGTTTTGGTAGAACCTACATTGACGGAACTGCACACCTTTTCCGTGACGGAAAGGGCCTGAGGAATGGAACGGATGAGGTTTTCATCCGCTGTAGTCATGCCCTTGCTCACCAGGGCGGAATAGCCTCCGATGAAATTTACTCCCACTTCCAATGCGGCACGGTCCAGTGTCTGGGCAATGGTCACAAAATCCTCCGGAGACTTGCAGGCCGCTCCGCCCACCAGGGCGATTGGAGTGACGGAAATTCTTTTATTTACAATGGGAATGCCGAAATCCTTTTCAATCTCTTTCCCGACTTTCACCAGATCTTTGGCAACAGAAGTGATCTTATTGTAGATTTTTTCATTGACCTTCTTTAAGTCGCTGTCGCAGCAGTCAAGGAGACTGATCCCCATGGTAATGGTACGGACATCCAGGCGCTCCTGCTCTATCATTTTATTGGTTTCATTTACTTCGAACATATTTAACATATCGGGAATCCATCCTTTTCTTAAGCCTTGCTGCTGTCATCAGATACGGTGCATGCTGGTAAAAATTTCCTCACGCTGGCATTTTACCTTAACGCCGATTTCATCACCGATCTGCTCCAGTTCATCAGCCAGTTCTCCGAAAGGCTTTGTTGCATCATTGATATCTACAATCATCATCATATTAAAGAAGCCCTGTACAATGGTCTGGGAAATATCCAGGATATTTACCCGGTTGTTTGCTAAGTAAGTACAGATCTTTGCGATAATGCCTACGGTGTCTTTTCCAACTACTGTAATAATCGTCTTGTTCATAATGCGTCTCCTCTTTGCTATATAGTGATAATTTCCGACATCTGATCCCTTTTTGCAACCGCTATGGAAAAGTCCGATGCTTTAAAAGGATTATCTCCTTCGGTGATTTCAAGCTTTACGGTCTCATAGGCAAGGTCCTCGTAATTGTTCTCCTTGCTTAAATGACCCAGCAGAATCTTCTTTAAATTTTCATGGAGAATACAGCATAAAAGACGTCCCGCATTCTCATTGGAAAGATGGCCGTGATCTCCCAGTATCCGCCGTTTCAAATAGTAGGGATAGGGCCCGGCCTGAAGCATGTTCACATCGTGGTTGGACTCTAAAAGCAATGCGTCCAGTCCCTGTAAATGTTCAATGATATACTGGTCATAATGGCCCATGTCCGTGGCAACCGCAACAGACTTATGGCCGTGCTGAATCCGGTAAGCCACAGGATTCGCCGCGTCGTGGTCAATGGAAAATGGCTTTACTTCCAGATCTCCCACACAAAAATCCACATCCGGCCGGATGGCGCAGAACAGCTCCCTTGGGTATTCTCCCAAGTATTTCTGCTTTGACACCTCTTCCAAGGTTTCCCTTGTTCCGAAAATAGGAACTCCGTATTTTCTGGCAAGAACGCCCAGGCCTTTTGTATGGTCGGAGTGCTCATGGGTAATGACGATTCCCGTAAGCTCATTCCCCTTTATCCCGATTTCATTTAACCCCTGTTCGATCCTTTTGTTGCTGATTCCGGCATCCACCAGGATATGAGTGGTGTCTGACCCCACATAAATGCAGTTTCCGCTGCTTCCGCTTGCAATACTGACCAGTCTCATGATTCGTTTTCCTCTTTCCTCCCACAGCACCTTTACTGAGCCATTTCTTCAGGGGACTCATTCCCTGTCTTTTAATATTTCCGCCAGCCGGCTCTTCAGTTCTTCTATGGAACCGTTATTTTCAATCACACGGTCACAGCGTTTTAAATACTCTGACTCTGAGGCCTGACTTGCTATGATGTTCTCGGTACGTTCTTTTGTATAACCCCTGTTTTCTGCCAAACGGTGAATCCGGTTCTGCTCTGATGCGCGGACATACCACATTTCATCATAATCATTTTCCGTTTTTTCGCCCATAATTGCAAATTCTACCACAATAAGGGCGGAATTGGAAGCAGAAATTTTATCCCTTATGGTTTTCCATACCAGTGGGTGTATGATTTCATTTATAGTTTTGCGGGCATTTTCATCCTGAAAAATACGGGCAGCCATGAGCTGGCGGTCCAGCTTACCGTCTTCCTTAAAAAAGGCGTTGCCAAAAACCTCTCTGACTGCCAGGTATCCGGCGTTTCCGGGCTCCATAAGCTCATGGGACACCTGGTCGGCCTTTATCACCTCTGCGCCGTATTCTTTCTTTAAAATATTGAGAATCAGGCTTTTCCAGCTCCAACGCCGCCGGTCAGTCCTATTACTTTCATATTTTCACCAATTCCTTATTTCGCGTCAAACCAGGAGCCGCCTACGTTGGCATCCACCTCCAGGGGGACTTCCAAGTCTGCCGCGTGTTTCATCTCTTCTACCAGAAGCATTTTTACCTGGTCCAGCTCATCCCGGTATGCTTCAATCAGAAGCTCGTCGTGTACCTGAAGTACGATCCTGGATTTCAGCCCCTGCTTCTTTAAGGCCCGGTCCACACGGACCATGGCGACCTTTATGATATCCGCCGCAGTTCCCTGGATGGGGGAATTCATGGCGACCCGCTCTCCGAACGAACGCTGCATGAAATTTGAGGATTTAAGCTCAGGGATGGGACGGCGTCTGCCGAACATGCTGACTGCATATCCCTGTTCCTTTGCCTCAGTCACAAGGCCATCTAAAAAGGCCTTTACTTCCGGGTAGGTTTCAAAATATTTACTGATATATTCAGAGGCTTCCTTTCTGGTAATGCTCAAGCCTTCGCTTAAACCAAAGGAACTGATGCCGTACACAATGCCGAAGTTTACAGCCTTGGCGTTTCTTCTCTGAAGGGACGTCACCTGGTCAAGGGGAACATGGAACACCTGGGAAGCGGTGATGGCATGAATATCTTCTGCCTGACGGTAGGCGTTTATCAGGCGCTGGTCCCCTGACATATGGGCCAGCACTCTCAGTTCAATCTGGGAATAGTCGGCGTCCACGAACACGCAGCCTTCCTTGGGCACAAATACCTTTCTGATCTCCCGTCCCAGCTCCACGCGGACCGGTATATTCTGAAGGTTCGGTTCCGTGCTGCTGATTCTTCCGGTAGCCGTAATGGTCTGGTTAAAGGTTCCGTGAATGCGCTGGTCAGGGCCGATATAGGCGGCAAGGCCATCCGCATAGGTGGAGTTTAATTTCGTCAGCTGGCGGTAATCCAGGATCATTCCTACCACAGGATAATCGGGAGCCAGCTTTTCCAGAATGTCTGCAGCGGTGGAATAGCCGCTTTTCGTTTTTTTACCGCCGGGAAGCTTCATGTGGTCAAAGAGAACCTCTCCCAGCTGCTTGGGGGAATTGATGTTAAAGGTCTCCCCGGTTTCCTGGTATATTTTCTGCTCTACTTCTGCAATTCCTACCTTTAAACGGTCCCCGTATTCCTTTAAGCGGTCCCTCTCCACCCGGATTCCCACCGTTTCCATGGAATGGAGGCTATAAATCAGCGGCATTTCAATTTCATAGAAAAGCTTATCCATGCCGGTATCTTTTAGATCTGTGCGAAGCTTGTCCCCGCAGCTAAAGGCCACATAGGCCATGTAGCAGACGCAGGAAACGGCCTTTTCCTCTTTCTCTTCCAGAGCCTTTTTTAAAGAGCCCTTTCCTATGAGCTCTGCCCTGGAAAGCAGAGACAGTTCCAGATGGTCAGCCGCAAGATCGTGATATTCATAGGAATCCTTTAAGGGGTTTAACAAATAGGCGGCTACCCCTGCGTCAAATACCGGGCTCTCCGGGGTAAGGCTTAAAAATGCAAGCTGCTCCTTTAAATGGAGAACCGTCACATGAGAAGACTTCCCGCAGATCTCCCCTGCCTTGGACGCCAAATAATCCGGGGTCAGAAAGCCCTGGGAAATAATGCAGAAGCATTCTGTTTCGCTTAATGCCAGAGCAAGAGCGGATACGGC
>JASGGP010000151.1:0-11158 GCA_047604985.1 Lacrimispora sp. | reverse complement strand
TCCGCAATCGCTGCCACGGCGCCGGTCATAAATGCGGATGACGAAGAGATTGCCGGGGCAATTTCCGTGATATTTCTCTTTAATGTGATTGCCGCCATTATTTTTCCGGCCTTTGGTTCCTTTCTCGGCTTATCAGACAACGGCTTCGGAGTATTTGCCGGGACAGCCGTCAACGACATGTCCTCCGTTACGGCCGCGGCTTCTACCTGGGATACCATTCACGGAACAAACGGAGCGGTACTGGCCCACGCCACCATTGTCAAGCTGACACGGACCCTAGCCATTATACCGATTACACTGGGGCTTTCCTTTCTTCAGTTCAGAAAAGCCCGGCATAACAGCTCGGAATCAGCGGCAGCCGTATCCTTAAAAAGAATTTTTCCCATGTTTATTCTGTATTTTGTACTGGCTTCCGTCATTACAACCCTTATAACCGGCCTATGCTCCGGCGGCGTACAGGCCTTTGCTGCCGGTTTATTTTTTCACCTGAATCAGCTGAGCAAATTTTTCATTGTAATGGCCATGAGCGCCATTGGGCTGAATACAAATTTAGTAAAGCTGGTAAGAAGCGGAGGAAAGCCTATTGTTATGGGATTTTGCTGCTGGATTTCCATTTCAGCCGTAAGTCTTTTTTTGCAGAGTGTGCTGCATATTTTCTAGTTTGGTTTTACCGGGATCGTTTGCCGGGCCTCAAAAGATCCGGCCTCTTTACCAAAACAGGCATTCATGGCCTGGATATGAAAGATGTCAAAAGGAATGCAGTACAATATACACGGTACAATATACATGAAAAGCATCAGGACTGGTCACACAGCCCTGATGCTTTTGGTTTCCACAGTTTCCGGATATTTTACAGCTTAATCTCAAAAAAGCATTGACTTAAAGTTAAGTTTAAGTATTAGAATTATTTTATGGCATTCCATAACAACCGACTTCTAAATGAAAAAGGAGAGAAAAAAATGGATTATCTCGGCAAATCAATTCCGAAACTGGGCTTTGGACTAATGCGGCTCCCCATGCTCGGAGATGAAGTGGACATTGAACAGACAAAAGAAATGGTAGACCAGTTCCTTGGAGCAGGCTTTACTTACTTTGATACAGCCTACGGCTACATCGGCGGCAAATCCGAGGAGGCTGCAAAGACCGCCCTTGTGGACCGCTACCCCAGAGAAAAATTTCAGCTTGCTACCAAGCTTCCGGCCTGGGCCGGCCCGAAAAATGCGGAGGAAGCCCGGCAGATGTTCTATACTTCCTTAAACCGGACCGGAGCAGGGTATTTTGACTTCTATCTGCTTCACAACTGCGGCGGTACCCGTACCAAGTCCTTTGACGATTACGACCTTTGGAATTTCGTTCTGGAGCAGCGGGAAAAAGGCCTCATTAAACACGTAGGCTTTTCCATGCACGACAACGCCGATGTGCTGGATGAAATCCTGACCTTTCATCCGGAAATGGAATTCGTGCAGCTTCAAATCAATTACGCCGACTGGAACAACTCTACCATACAGTCCGGAAAGTGCTTTGAAGTGGCAAAAAAACACGGCAAGCCCGTAATCATTATGGAGCCCGTCAAGGGTGGCCTGCTGGCAAATCCTCCCGGATCCGTGGCAGAGGTCTTAAAAAATAAAGACCCGAAGGTTTCCTTTGCTTCCTGGGCTCTTCGCTATGCGGCTTCTCTGGACAATGTGATCACGGTTCTAAGCGGAATGTCGGACTTAAGCCAGATGGCGGATAACCTGGCCACAATGGCGGATTTTAAGCCCCTTGACCAGGATGAGCGCCAGGTGGTCGAAAAGGCCAGGGATATTCTTGAACAGATTCCCTCCATCCCCTGCACCGCCTGCCAGTACTGCGTAAAGGGCTGTCCTCAGAAAATCGCCATTCCAGGCGTTTTCAGCGCCATGAACCGGTATCTTATTTATGAGAATCTGGAAAACGCCAGAGGCAACTACCAATGGGAGACCAGAGATGGGGGCAAAGCCGGCAAATGTATTTCATGCGGGCGCTGCGAAGCCGTCTGTCCCCAGCATATCACCATTATATCCGAGCTGGCCCGGTCTGCCGCTGCTCTGGAAGCATAGGCCCGGCAAAAAGGGATCAGAGGCGGGCGCTGCTGCCGGCAGCCCTATAACAGCTTTACGGCGCAGACGATGAGAACCAGGGCCATGAACAGGTTAAAGGGCCGGTAATGCTTCCATAAGAATTTTTGCAGAATGCCTCCCGCCGCCGCCCAGGTAACGACGCCCGACACGCCGATGACCGTAAAAAGAACCGCGTTTACCAGAATGAATTGCAGGGTGGGGGAAACGGGCAGTACGTAACCGGTATAGGCGGTTATGGCATACATAATGATTTTAACGTTGACAAACTGTAAAAAAAATCCGCTCCAGAAAGACATCTGCCTTCCTTTCTCCTCTTCTGCCGGCTTGCTGCGGGCCACATGGATGGCAAGCCAGAATATGTAGGCGGCTCCCACGTATTTTAAGACGCCGGACAGGGCTGGAATATATTTTCCCATCTGATAGCAGAACACTCCGCTGATCAGCATGACACACAGGAACCCTGCCCCAATGCCTAAAACAGTATCTCTTCCCCTGGTCCATCCGTTCCGGCTGACCGCATACAGGGCCAAAATGTTGTTAGGCCCCGGCGTAAATGCCGTTACAAAGGCATAGGGTAAATAAGCTAAAACAGTTGATACAAACACTTGTCATCACTCTCCTTTTCCGATATAATACTTCTGAATAAAGCTTTATACAATTCGAAACATTTAAAGTTATAGTTCAAAAATATCGAAGTATCGGAGGGAGAGTTTCATGGATCTGAAATATCTGAATACATTTCTGACCATAGTTGAGGAAAACGGATTTTCAAAAGCGGCGGAAAAGCTTAATTATACCCAGTCTACCATCACATTCCAGATCTAGCAGCTGGAGCAGGAGCTTTCCGCAAAGCTGTTTGAAAAAATCGGACGCCGGATGATGCTGACAAAGGCCGGGGAGCACCTGGTTCCATATGTAAGGGAGGTGTTATCCTCCGTTGATAAAATGCGCTGTTTTGAAAGCGGCCTGGCCAAGTTCCAGGGCGACTTACATGTGGGGGTAGGCGAGAGTCTTCTGTGTTATAAGGCTCCAGCCCTGCTCCAGGAATTTCACCGGAAAGCTCCCGGGGCCCGCATCTTTCTGCGTTCCATGAACTGCTATGACATCCGGGATGAGCTTCTGGACGGAACCCTTGACTTAGGCCTGTTTTACAGCAATGTGGGAGGGTACGGGTCAAATCTTACGGTCCATGCCTTTGGCTCCTATCCCCTGGCCCTGGTGGGCTCTCCTGAAATCAAAAGAGCATACCCGGATTTTATAACTTCGGACCAGGAAATTCCCATACCCTTTATTATCAATGAGCCCAACTGCATGTTCCGGCAGATATTTGAAAAATATGTCTCTGAAAAGTCCATACGTATGGGATATACCATCGAGCTGTGGAGCATTCCCACAATCAAAAATCTTGTAATCAACCACATGGGAGTCTCTTTCCTTCCGCGGTTTACGGTGCAGGAGGAACTGGAGAGAGGGGAACTGGAAGAAATACAGACAGATATAACGGATACTGAGATTTCCGCCGTGTGCGGCCACCATAAAAACAAATGGATCAGCCCGTTGATGCAGCTGTTTCTTGATCTGTGCAGAGAGCAGCTTTCCCCAGATAACGAAGCAAGGGTGAAGCTCTAAAAACGTCTTCACCCCAGTTCAGCGACCCCATATATTAGTTTCCCCCAGGACCGTCTCTCCTGGGCCTTTCTGATTCCGGCAGCGGCTCTACATAAAATCCATCCTTATAGGGCTCCGTATCAATCTCCGGTATATCACCGTCGCTATAATCATCCTCTTCCGGTACATAAACTTTCATCACATTCACCTCCTGTTCTTCTATGGTTCCGTAATTACGGAATCTTATTCATCAGCCTTCCATCTGCCGTCCTAAAAATCCCGCTGCCGTTGTCGCCAGCTTTGTCTCCATATCCCCAAAGCGGGCTCTTGGCTCTCTGCTGAGCAGTGCCACGGCGCCGATGGCGTCGCCTTCACAGATAATGGGTGCTATCACCTGGGCGGTTATCCCTTCCAAGGTTTCCCCGGTCAGAGGAATAAAGCCCTTATCATCTTTTCCGGCCAATACAACAGTCCTCTCATTAATGAGATTTTCCAGCTGCTTGCTTATGGTCTTCTGGAGAAGTTCTTTCTTCGATCCCCCGGCTACAGCAATAATCTGATCCCGGTCGCTGATGCATACGGTGAGATTGGTGGTTTGGGCCATGGCCTCTGCATATTGAGAGGCAAAGGCGCTCAATTCCACCATCGGGGAATATTTCTTTAAAATAATCTCTCCTTCTCTGTCAGTGAATATTTCAAGCGGAGTCCCTTCTCTCAGGCGAAGCGTCCTTCTGATCTCTTTTGGGATAACCACGCGTCCAAGGTCATCAATTCTTCTTACAATGCCAGTTGCTTTCATATTAAAATTCCTCCATCTTGTACTTTTTAAGATCACTGATATTATTTTGCTACGAATGCAACAGATTATACTTAAGTCTGCCATTTTTCCCAAAATTTAAAATCAGGGCCCGGTTGTTTTCGCAAACAGCCAGGCCCTGACTTTATATTCATCTTAATATTATGCGGCTAAAAGAAGCCGGATTATCATTATTCCGGATCAATAATCTCCCTTGCCGACGCGGGGCAAAACTCCTTTCGAGGATGATATATAACCCTCATGAGCCACCTTTGCAGCTGCATTGTCAGGTACGGGGGTTATAAATTGATTTTCAAAAGAACCATACTTTTGAATTGTCAATTCGTTAGATACTCGTTGCAGAAGATACATGCCTAAAACGTCCATAGCTACCACCTTTCTCCGAAACACTAATTCTCGCAAAAGCAGCGGGCCAAGATCAAACTCCTTTGATTTTGGCGGGCGCCTGCGGAGCATCTGACTTTGAAGTAAAGAAAGCATCCGGGACTAAATCCCTTCTTCTACAATATATTATATCACAATTTACACAATAAATCAACCAAATAAGCTTTTTGTTTTGTGCTATTTGTTTATATTTTCGCTATTTTTCTGATAATTCAGCAATCTGTTTCAGGATCTCTTCCGCATACTTCATCATGACATCCGTGGACTGATTTTTCTTTCTGTCAAGGAATGTAAACTTAGGTTCATCTCCCATCTGGAACTTCAAATCCCCCTTATACTGCTCCACCAGCTTGGGTATTCCCTCAACCTTAAGCCTGGCGTTTTTATACATGGTCAGGCGGACCTCCTGGCGGTTAATGCCCACCTCGGTCACGTAGGCGCTGTGGGCTAAGGCCTTTAAGCCGGCCACTTTAAGAAGGTTGATGACAGGCTTTGGAATCTCACCGAAACGGTCCATCAGCTCATCCTGCATATCCATGAATTCTTCTTCATTTTCAATGCCGGAAATCCGTTTGTAAATATCCAGCTTCTGATATTCATTCTTAATATAGGAAGTAGGAATATAAGCATCCGTATCGCAGTCCACCACGGTTTCGTAGGTTTCCTCTTCCCTCCGCTGGCCCTTAAGCTCTAAAACCGCCTGATTCAACAGCTTGCAGTAAAGGTCATAGCCCACCGCTTCCATGTGGCCGTGCTGTTCCGCTCCAAGAACATTTCCCGCTCCCCGGATTTCAAGATCCCGCATGGCTATCTTGATGCCGGAGCCCAGCTCCGTAAATTCCCGGATGGCCTGAAGCCTCTTTTCCGCCTCTTCCTTTAAAAGTTTATCCCGCTTATACATCAGAAACGCATAAGAGGTCCGGCTGGAGCGCCCCACACGTCCGCGCAGCTGGTACAGCTGGGAAAGTCCCATGCGGTCCGCATCCTGAATGATCATTGTATTGGCATTGGGAATGTCAAGGCCAGTTTCAATAATGGTGGTGCAGACCAGCACGTCGATTTCCCCGTTGACGAAATCAAACATGATCCGCTCCAGTTCATGCTCGTGCATCTGTCCATGGGCAAAGATCACGTTGGCTTCCGGAACCAGCTTGGCAATGTGGCCGGCCACCTCGTCAATGTTATTGACCCGGTTGTATACATAATACACCTGTCCGCCCCGGGACAGCTCCCGGTGGATGGCCTCCCGCACCATTTCGTCGTTATGCTCCATGACATAGGTCTGAATGGGCATCCGGTCCACCGGGGGCTCCTCCAGCACGCTCATATCCCGGATTCCCACCAGGCTCATGTGAAGAGTTCTTGGAATCGGCGTGGCGGTTAAGGTCAGCACGTCGATATTTTCTTTCATCTGCTTGATCTTTTCCTTATGGGTCACCCCAAAACGCTGTTCCTCGTCGATGATGAGCAGCCCTAAGTCCTTAAAAACCACATCCTTGGACAGAAGCCTGTGGGTTCCTATGACAATGTCCACCTGCCCCCGTTTTAAGTCTTCCAGAGTCTTTTTTATCTGGGTCGGAGTCCGGAACCGGGACATTAAATCCACCCGGACCGGGAAGTCTTTCATCCTCTGGGCAAAGGTGTTGTAATGCTGCTGGGCCAGAATGGTGGTGGGAACAAGGTAAACCACCTGTTTGTCATCCTGAACCGCCTTAAAAGCAGCTCTTAAGGCGATTTCCGTTTTCCCGTATCCTACGTCGCCGCAGATTAACCGGTCCATAATCCTGCTGCTTTCCATATCCGTCTTTGCGGCGTCAATGGCATCCCACTGGTCCTCGGTCTCCTCGTAGGGAAACATTTCTTCAAATTCTTTCTGCCATACCGTATCCGTCCCGTACCGGAAGCCGTCGGTCTGCTGCCTGACAGCGTAAAGCTGCACCAGCTCCTTTGCAATCTCTTTTACAGCACCTTTGACTCTGGTTTTGGTCTTATTCCACTGCTCGCCGCCCAGGCGGTTTAATTTGGGCTTTTTGGCCTCGGCCCCTGCGTATTTCTGGATGCCGTCAAGCCTTGTGGCCGGAATGTAGAGATTTCCGTTCTCCGCATACTCCACCTTCAAGTAATCCTTGGTCACTCCGTCCTGCTCGATTTTCTCGATTCCCCGGTAAATTCCCAGGCCGTGATCCTCGTGGACCACGTAATCGCCGATGGACAAGTCGGAAAAATTCTGGATTTTGGTGCCTTCGTAGGAGGTCTTTTTCTTTTTCCGCTTCTTTTTTTCCACGCCGAACATATCGCCTTCCGTGATGACGATAAATTTGATCATGGAATATTCAAAGCCCCGGTGAAGGCTGCCGGAGGTAACAAGGATCTCTCCCGGCTTCACCTCATGGCTTTCTCCCCCGTCATCGGGGCAGTAGGCCCGCAGATCGTATTCCCTTAAATCACCGGCCAGACGGCTGGCCCTTGTTCTGGAGGCAGATAAGAGGACTACCCGGTAGCCTTCTTTTTTCCATCTGGTTAAATCCTTTATTAAAAGCTCGAAGCCGTTTTGATAGACATTGACATTTTTCACCTGGAAGCTGCAGCGGCTTTTTACCGTAAAGCCCGCCAGCTTTTGCTCCAGCCCCGTTAAGTAGACCGAAGACGGTGTCTGGATTCTGGCCAGCATTTCCTTTGCGGGGAAGAGAAGGCCGGTCTGTCCCGGGAGGAGATAGCCTTTTTCCAGGCGGTGTATCATGCTCTCCCTGAACTCCATTTCTACGGTTTCCCCTTTTTCCTTGAGCCGTTCCGGTTCATCCAGGAACAGCACGGCCTCTTCCTCCGGGAAATATTCCAGGAAGGAAACGCTGTCCCGGCAGAAATAATGGATATAGCCATCCAGCCCGTGCTGCTTCCAGCCCTCCCTTAAGCCTTCCAGAAGCTCGCCCACAATGGACCGTATACGTGCGGATTCTTCTATTTTAGACTGGGCTCTTAAATCCTTTTCATACTTCTTCGCTTCTTTTTCAATGGAGAGAATTCCCTCCTGGATCTGGTCCTCTGCCAGTGTCATTTCCGTGGCAGGATAAATGCGGACGCTGTCCAGCTCTTCAATGGACCTCTGGCTCTCAATATCAAAGGTCCGGATGGAATCCACTTCATCCCCCCAGAGCTCAATCCGCACCGGAAGCTCTTCCGTCAAGGGGAATACGTCAATGATGCCGCCCCGGATGGAAAACTGGCCCATGCCGTCCACCTGGCCCATACGCTCGTACCCCAGCTCTGACAGCCGTTTCTTCCACTTTTCCACGTCAACGGTCTGGCCGCTTTCCACGGACAGCACCTGATTCTTTAAATACTTCAGAGGAAGAAGGTGGTCCATAAGGCCGTCAAAGGTGGTCACCACCCAGCCGGGAGATTCCTCCATCAAATGGCGGAAGACGGTCATGCGCTGCTTTGTCAGCAGGTTTCCATGGATATCCGCATTGAAAAACAGCAGATCTCTGGCAGGATAGAGCCATACGTTGGGATCAAAAAAGCGGAGATCCTCATAGATTTCCCTGGCCCTGGTGTCATCATAGGTCACCACCAGACGGATCCTGGCATCCCTGGCCGCCTCATACATTAAATGGACTTTCTGGGAATCCATGCAGCCGCTTGCCGCAATAGGCCCGGCCTTTTTTGACAAAGCCCTTGTCAGATCCTCGAAATCCTTTAATTCTCTCAATGGTTTCTCAAATAAACCGCTCATGAAATCTCCTTATTTCTTTCTGTTAAAATGGTTCATTGCCGCATCCGCGCCTTCTATGACCAGCATCATTACAGCCTCCGCCGCATCCTTATAGGCCTGGGCCATAAGCTCTTCCTGAGCCTTGGGAAAACGCCCCAGGACATAGTCTGCCAGATCCATCTCCTTTGGCTTTTCTCCTACACCTACCCGGATTCTGCAAAACTCCTGGGAACCTAAGTGGCTTATGATATTTTTTAAGCCGTTGTGTCCGCCTGCACTTCCCTTTGTGCGGATCCGCAGCTGGCCTTCCGCCAGATTGATGTCATCACATATGATGATGACATGATCCGGCTCCACCTTATAAAAATTGGCTATGGAACCAATGCTTTCCCCGCTTAAATTCATAAAAGTCTGGGGCTTTGCAAGGATGACCTTTTCGTACCCGATCATTCCGGTTCCGCAATATGCCCTGTGCTTTTTTTCCGTTACCCGAATGCCCAGTTTGTCCGCCAGAACGTCTATGGCTTCAAAGCCTACATTGTGCCTTGTCTTATCATATTCCCTTGTTGGGTTTCCAAGCCCTGCAATGATGTACATAATGGTTCTCCTCACTATTTTCTATATTAACTGCGTCTTTGATTCATGACTTCTCGGTGTCCGGAACGCCCGAAAAGCGCTAGATTTCCCGGATATGGGGGGTCTAACGCTGTTCTTATTATTCTAACAGTTTAAAAGAGAGATGTAAAGGAGGAATAAAGCTAAATTCTGCCATTTCTTAACAGCAAAATATAAACACAAACTTTATAATTATATCCCTTGTCACAGCCCCTTAAATTATGGTAGAATAAAATGGTTGTGCTTATTTGACAATTTGGTTCAAACAGATAAAGGAGTGATGTTCATGAACGATGTTTCAAGGAATTATGATGTAATCATCATCGGAGCCGGACCTTCCGGTATTTTCTGCGCCTATGAGCTGATCGAAAAGAAGCCGGACCTTAAAATTCTGATGATTGAAAAAGGACGTCCAATTGAAAAGCGGGCCTGCCCAAAGCGGGTCACCAAGGTCTGCGTAGGCTGCAAACCATGCTCTATCACCACAGGCTTTGCGGGAGCCGGAGCATTTTCCGACGGAAAGCTGTCCTTATCTCCTGATGTAGGCGGAAACCTTCCCGAAATATTGGGATACGATAAAACAGTGAATTTATTAAAGCAGTCTGACGATATTTACTTAAAGTTCGGCGCCGATACCAATGTATACGGCGTGGACAAACAAAAAGAAATCGAGGAAATCCGCCGTAAGGCGATCAATGCCAACTTAAAGCTGATCGAATGCCCCATCCGCCATTTAGGTACAGAGGAAGGCTATAAGATTTATACCCGTCTTCAGGAGCACTTACTGGCTCAGGGTGTTGAAATGATGTTTAATACCATGGTAAAGGACATCATCATCGAGGATAACGAAGCAAAAGGCGTTATCACCGACAAGGATGAGACCTGCTATGCGCCGGAGATCGTATCCGCCATCGGCCGGGAAGGCTCTGACTGGTTCAGCCACATCTGCGGAGATCACGGCATTGAAACAAGGGTGGGAACCGTGGATATCGGCGTTCGCGTGGAAGTCCGGGACGAGGTCATGGAGTTCTTAAATAAGAATCTTTATGAGGCTAAGCTGGTTTATTATACCCCGACCTTCGACGACAAGGTCCGTACCTTCTGTACCAATCCTTCCGGTGAGGTTGCCACAGAATATTATGAAAACGGTCTGGCCGTTGTCAACGGTCACGCCTACAAATCCCAGGAGTATAAGACCAACAATACCAACTTTGCCATCCTGGTATCCAAAAACTTTACAAAGCCCTTTAAGACTCCTATCGAGTACGGCAAGCACATCGCCCAGTTAAGCAACATGCTCTGCGACGGCAGAATTCTGGTGCAGACTTTCGGCGACTTCCAGAGGGGAAGACGTACCACAGAAGAGCGCTTATGCAGAAACAATCTGATTCCGACCTTAAAGGATGCGGTCCCCGGAGATTTATCCCTGGTATTCCCTCACCGCATTATGGTTGACATAAAAGAGATGCTCCTGGCCCTTGATAAGGTGACCCCAGGCATCGCCAGCGATGAAACCCTGTTATACGGCGTTGAAGTTAAGTTCTATTCCAACAAGGTTGTGGTGAATGCAGACTTCGAAACCAGCGTCAAAGGTCTTCGCGCCATCGGCGACGGCGCATCTGTCACACGAGGCCTTCAGCAGGCATCTGCCAACGGGCTGAGCGTGGCTTCAAGCATTCTGGCAAAAATGAATTAAAAAATTCCCATACAAAAACGAGCCCTGACTGGTCTTAAAAACCATTCAGGGCTCGTTTTATATGCTGTAAAACACGGTTTTACCGTGCCGACTATTATAAATTTATTTGGAGACAGTCCTTAATTTTACACCAGCTTCAGCTTCTCCATAGCATAGGCGATTCCGTCATCTTCCACGTTCTTCGTATAAAAGGTGGCGTAGGGCATCACAGCGTAGAGCTGGAG
>JASGGP010000150.1:0-11176 GCA_047604985.1 Lacrimispora sp. | reverse complement strand
CCTTTTCATAATTATGGCTGATAATATTGCTTAAATTCAGGGGATGGTCACTGCTGACCTTCTCATCATATTCCAACAATTTAATGGCGTGCCATCTTAAATTGTCCATACTCCCATAATGGGCTTTCAGAACGGTTTCCACCTTGGAAATCACATTTTCAATAGAAGGGGTATAGGTCACCACCACACCCTGAGGGCCTTCCTCGTAATGATGGACCACAGCATGAGGCAGCACGTCAAGCCCGCTCCTCTTTCTCGCAGAGACAGGCACTACAGGAATGGAGCCCAGCATTTCCGGCAGGCGGTGGAGATCGATTTCCATTCCCCGTTCCTCTATTATGTCCATCATGTTAAGAGCCAGTATGACAGGCTTTTTCAGTTCCAGAAGCTGAAGGGTCAGATATAAATTCCGCTCCAGAGACGAAGCATCCACCACATTAATGATGACATCCACTTCCTCGCTCTCCAGACATTGCCTCGTCACCTTTTCCTCTATGGTATAACAGGTCAGGCTGTAAATTCCCGGCGTGTCGATTACCCGGATAGGGCGGCCTTTATAGCTGGTCTCACCCTCCATCCGTTCCACGGTAACGCCGGGCCAGTTAGCCACCTTAAGCTTTGATCCCGTAAGCGCGTTGAAGAGGGTCGTCTTTCCACAGTTAGGATTTCCCACAAGCCCGACCTTAATCACACGATTTCCCTCATTCATGTTTTACGGCCTCCCTTATTTCAATTCCCTCTGATATCTTTCTTCCCAGGGCCAGGCGGGTACCTCTGACCTTAATAATCACAGTACCGCTTCCCTTTTTATTCATCAGGGTGACAGGCGTCATTTCATTTACGCCCAGGGCTTCCAGCCGCCTTGTAATGGAATCCTTTACCATCACGCTATATACGAGGTAGGTTCTTCCGATTTCTCCTTCATAAAGCTTCATTCTTCTCTCCTCCGGATGCCGCCGTTCACTCCTACGGCAGGCCGGGGCTGCTGCTCCCCCATTGCGTCCATAGAGATTTTACACTTATTGAGAATGATTGTCAATCGTCCATATCCTGCAGCATTTTTTTCACCTGCACCATCCGGTCACGCAGCCTTGCCGCCTCTTCGAAGTTCAGCTCCGCCGCTGCCTGGTGCATCTTCTTTGTAAGCTCCTTTGCAAGCTTTTCCAGTTCCTTGGCATCCATGGATTCCGGGTCTTTCTGGAAATCCTTTTCCGCCTCAATCGCAGCCTTGGAAATGGCAATTAAGTCCCGTACAGACTTTCTGATGGTGGTCGGGGTGATTCCATGATCTTCATTGTACTTCTGCTGAATGGCTCTTCTCCGGTTCGTCTCCTCAATTGCCACCCGCATGGAATCCGTAATCTTATCCGCATACATGATAACATGTCCGTCGGAATTTCTGGCAGCCCTTCCGATGGTCTGGATCAGGGAAGTCTGGGAACGCAGGAAGCCTTCCTTGTCCGCATCCAGAATCGCCACCAGGGTGATCTCAGGAATGTCAAGTCCTTCCCTCAGCAGATTGATTCCTACCAGCACGTCAAACACATCCATACGCATGTCCCGGATGATCTCAGAACGCTCAAGGGTATCGATATCGGAGTGGAGATATTTCACCCGGATTCCCACCTCCCGCATGTAATCCGTTAAGTCCTCGGCCATCCGCTTGGTCAAAGTGGTGATCAGCACCTTGTTTTTCTTTGCAGTTTCCTTATTGACCTCTGAAACCAGATCGTCAATTTGCCCTTCCACCGGCCGCACGTCAATTTCAGGATCCAGAAGTCCTGTAGGCCGGATGATCTGCTCTACCCGGAGCAGCTCGTGGTCCGCCTCATAAACCGAGGGGGTAGCCGATACAAACATCATCTGATTGATTTTTGATTCAAACTCTTCAAAATTTAAGGGGCGGTTGTCCAGGGCAGAAGGAAGCCGGAAACCGAAATTCACAAGAGTGGTCTTTCTGGACCTGTCACCGGCAAACATGCCCCGTACCTGGGGGAGAGTAATATGGGACTCATCCACAATAATCAGAAAATCATCGGAGAAATAATCAATAAGGGTATAGGGAGCTTCTCCAGGCTTTCCTCCGGTCAAATGCCTGGAATAGTTCTCAATTCCGGAACAGAAGCCTGTCTCCTTCATCATTTCCACATCAAAATTAGTCCGCTCCGAAATTCTCTGAGCCTCCAGAAGCTTGTCCTCGCTCTTAAAATAGGCCACCTGATCCTTTAATTCCTCCAGAATGGTCTGAGCCGCCAGTTCCATTTTATCCCTGGACACCACATAATGAGAGGCCGGGAAAATAGCCACATGGCCCAGTTCTGCCCTAATCTCTCCGGTCAAGGTGTCAATCTCCGTAATCCGGTCCACTTCATCTCCGAAAAACTCCACCCGGTAGGCCTCGCTGCCGGAGTAAGCCGGAAAGATTTCCACCACATCCCCCCTGACCCGGAAGGTCCCGCGTTTGAAATCCATATCATTCCGGTCGTACTGGATGTCAATCAGCTTATGGATCATCTCATCCCGGTCCTTGATCATTCCGGGCCTCAGGGAAATAACCATCTCCTTATAATCAATGGGGCTTCCCAATCCGTAAATACAGGATACCGATGCCACAATGATTACGTCTTTCCTCTCCGACAGGGCAGCCGTGGCGGAATGGCGGAGCTTATCGATCTCATCGTTGATGGCAGAATCCTTTTCAATATAAGTATCCGTTGAAGGAACGTAGGCTTCCGGCTGGTAATAGTCGTAATAGGACACAAAATATTCCACCGCATTTTCAGGGAAGAACTCCTTAAACTCGCCATAGAGCTGGGCAGCCAGGGTCTTATTGTGGGCGATAATAAGAGTCGGCCTCTGTAACTCCTGAATGACATTTGCCATGGTAAACGTCTTACCGGACCCTGTGACTCCCAGCAGGGTCTGAAATTGATTGCCTTCTTTAAAGCCCTCTACCAGCTGCTCGATAGCCTGGGGCTGATCGCCTGTGGGCTGATATTCTGAATGTAATTTAAACTCCATTTGCTGCTTTACCTCCTTGGTGACAACGGAAAAGTTCGTTTATTTTATTGTTCCAAACACCCCGTTCCGGATAATCTCCGGCAAAAACGAGAATATAAAAGGTCTTCAAAAATTATAGCATAGTACGGATAAAAAGTATAGCGGCAGCAGGAACATTTGTTCTTATTTTGTTACTATTCAGCCATGCAGAAATATTTGCAGAATTTGAGTATGGGGAGCTTGCTCACCAGGCTCAAATTCTGCAAATATTTCTATAGGGCGGAACGCCCGGCATGAATAATTTGGCGGCCAATACATGGATATTCAGGAATACGTTTCATCCGCCAAATTATGAATGGCATGGCTGAACAGGAACCATATTTCATTCCAGTTCCCTATGGCCGAACCGGAATTCATTTTTCTGCTGCTTTCAAATAATGTTGTAATTTCCTCCCGTTTGTTATATCATACATTCAGGAAATACAACAAGGAGGACTCTTTATGTACAGCTTTAACAACGATTACAGCGAAGGCGCTCATCCAAGAATACTGGAAGCCATGATAAATGCCAACTTATCCCAGAATACCGGATATGGACTTGACGTTCATTGTCTCCGGGCCGCGGAGCTCATCAGGCAGGAAATCCGCCGTGACGATGCAGACGTTCACTTCATCACCGGCGGCACCCAGACCAATTTAATCACCATCGGCACAGCCCTGCGTCCATGGCAGGCAGTCATCGCCACAGATAAGGGCCACGTCAATGTTCACGAAACAGGAGCCATTGAAGCCACGGGCCACAAGGTTTTAGCCATGCCCTCCCCGGATGGAAAGCTGACTCCCGCCCTCATCCGGAAAGCCATGGACTGCCATACAGACGAACACATGGTTCAGCCTAAAATGGTTTATATCTCAAATTCAACGGAAATCGGGACCCAGTACACCAAAGCGGAGCTGGAAGCGATCCACCACATCTGCCGCCAGAAGGATTTATACCTGTTCCTGGACGGCGCACGCCTGGGTTCCGCCCTCACAAGCCAGGCAAACGACTTAACTCTGGAGGACATCGCCCGGCTGACCGACGTCTTCTATATCGGCGGCACGAAAAACGGCGCCTTATTCGGAGAGGCCCTTGTCATCTGCCACCCGGACTTAAAGCCTGACTTCCGTTACATGGTCAAGCAGCGGGGCGCTATGATGGCGAAAGGCTGGCTTCTGGGTATCCAGTTTGAAGAATTGTTCCAGGACAACCTCTTCTATGACCTGGCCGCACACGCCAACGAAATGGCCTCCATCCTCAGAAAAGGAATTGAAGCCTGCGGATATTCTTTTTATTCCGCTTCTGCCACAAATCAGCTCTTCCCCATCCTTCCTGACCCCATCCTTAAAAAGCTGGAAGAAGATTTCCTTTTCTCCGTTCAGGAAAAGATCGACGACGGCCACACAGCAATCCGCCTTGTCACCTCCTGGGCAACCTGCGAGGAAGAATGCCGCAGGTTTGTGAAAGTTCTGGAAAACTGCTGATCCGGCTTTCCAAAACCATTCTTTATGACCATGGGAAAAGGAAACAGTACCCTGTCAGTTAAGCACAGTCTCTTCTTCTGTGTTCAGCCATTCGGATACCGCTTCCCCCTTTTATAAAAAACAGAAGCGCCGCCCCTGACATGAAATCATAAAAATTTCATATCATTAGGCGGCGCTCTTTTTTCTGCAGCGTCAGTCTCACTTATTCAGCACTTTTAATGCCTCACTGAGCTGATTATCTTCGTCATGCTTTATGGTTACCTTTGTCTTTAAATCCTCTTTCAATTCCACAGGGACATCCGGTTCCAAACCTTTCCCGTGAAGGTCAAAGCCGCTGGGCGTATAATAGTGTGCCACCGTCATCTTAATAGCCGTTCCGTTATCGAGAGGAAACAGTGTCTGAACAATCCCCTTTCCAAAGGTTTTTGTTCCTACCAGCTTTGCCTTGTCATAAGCTTTCAAAGCCCCGGAAAATACCTCTGATGCGCTGGCAGACTGACCGTTGACTAAAACTGCCAAAGGTACATCAACCTCATGGCCGTCGGAGGCGTAATACTGCTCTCCTTCCCCGTTCTTATCCGCCATGTAGACGAGAAGCGTCTTGTTCTTCTTTTTCCTCACAAGATTGGGATCTCCCTCAATGACCAGATCATCGGGAAGAATATAATCCAGCATGGAAACAACTGCATCCACAACTCCGCCTGGGTTATTTCTCAAATCCACCACCATTTTTTCCATCCCCTGTTTTTCCAGGTCGTCGATGGCGCTCTTAAACTGGTCTGCCGTGACCGTATCAAACTGACTGACGGAAATATATCCCACGTGGTCTGCCAGCATTTCATGCTCTACCGTTGGAACTGTGATCTGGCGGCGTTCCATGGTCATATCAATATAATCTCCTGCATCCTCACGCAAAACCGTAATAGTTACCGGGGTTCCTTCCTTGCCCTTGATATGGTCCTTTACCACCAGCTCCAAATCCATGCCGGTCACTTCCGTGTCTCCCACCTTATAGATCAGATCTCCGGGCAGGATTCCCGCCTCTGCACCAGGCGTTCCTTCAAAGACCTTGGTCACCGTAATGATTCCTGTAGTAGCGCTTTGGCTGACCATGACGCCGATCCCGCAGTATTCCCCTGACGTATCCTCCATCAGCTTCTCATACTCGTCCTTGGTATAGTAAACCGTATAAGGGTCCTCCAACCCATACAGCATCCCTTTATATATCCAGTCCTCCACATTTCCCATGTCCTCGTCAAAGAGGTAGTACTTGTCGATCACTCCCTGGATGGTCTGAATTTTGGATGCGATCCTGTTTAGGTCTAAGTTTCCTTCCTGATTCTCCGCCTGAACGGATTCGGCAGTCTGCCCTTTCCCGGCCGCCCTTCCGATCATAAGAATTCCCAAAGACATTCCCACAATGACAAGACCTGCAAATGTGGTCAAAAGCGCTCCGACTAGAGCACCTTTCCAAAATTTATTTCTGCTTTCCACTGTTATTCTCCTATCTAGCTCCTTATGGGCTAACGTATTTCGCCGGATTTACATAGCTGCCATTTACCCTGATGCCAAAATGTAAATGGGGCCCTGTTGAGTATCCGGTAGAACCCACCTTTGCAATTACCTGCCCGGACGACACCTCCTGTCCGGCCGATACCAAAAGCTCCGAACAATGCATATAAACGGTATAGACGTCCCCTCCATGATGAACCATGATATAGTTACCGGCAGAATAACTGTATGTAGATATGGTCACCGTGCCGGAGGCCGCCGCCACAATGCCGCTTCCGGAGGAAGCCCCGATATCAATTCCCTGGTGGTTGGAAGAAGCTCCTCTGTGGGAGACTCCCGGTCGCCGAAGTTTGACGTAACCCTGCTTGAAGACGGGCAGGGCCATATAAATTTAATATTCCCTATCCCCACCGTATTATACGTTTTTCCAGCCTGTTGGGCTGATTTCCGGGCCTCTTCTTCTTTCTTTCGTATTTCTTCTTCCATGGCCTTTATCTGCTGTTCCTGGGCCGCAATGTCTTTTTCCAGCTCCGATAAGCTTCCCTTACCGTCCGCAATCTGCTGACGGTAACCGGCAAGCTCCGAATTTTTCTCATTCAAAAGACGCTCTGCCTCACGCTGCTTTTCCTCTGCAGCGGCCTCATAAGCGGCCAGAGTCTCATGTTCTGATCTTAGCTGCGCCTCCCTTGTTATGACCTCTTCCCTGGCACGGGCATAGCCCTCCAGCATTTTCCTATCATATGCGGCAATGCTCTTAATATATTCCGTCCGGTTAAAAAGCTGGGTGAGATCGGCTGACTTAAACAACAAGTCAAGATAATTCGTCTCACCCTTTTCATACATATATTGAATTCTCAGCTTCATACTCCGGTACTGGCGCTGCTCTGTTTCCTCAGCCGCTTTCAGATCCTCGTTTGCGGCCTCCATTTCTTTTTCCTTAGCTTCAATCTGAGAACGGAGAGCCGTCACCTGCCGGCTTAAGGATTCCATCTGCGAATCAAGGTTTTTTACATAGACCGCAGCATCGTTTTTCAGACTTTCCAGCTCCTTTAAAGATTCCTCAACTTCTTTCTTTTCATTTTCCAGTGATCCGGCCTTTTTCCTTGCTTCATCCACATCATTTTTTGTACCATAGGAAGGAAATATACATGATGCCGCCATCACGCAGCTTAGCCCCGCTGCAAGCAGACCTTTTCCAAATCTCATGGACACCTCTCTTATACCTTTAAATGCTTCCGAATGGTGAAAAAGCTTACGAAAAAGCCGATTCCTACCCCAAGAACCAAGGCTGTCGCCGCCATATAGGGAAATATGGCCTCTACCGGAAGAAACTGGAACAGCCCTGATAAAATGCTGAATTTAGTAACCACATATTCCACCGTAGATTTATAGAGAAAGTAAATGGCAATCAAGGGGATGAAAGCCCCCGACAACCCGATGATAACGCCCTCCACCACAAAGGGGGCACGGATCATATAGTTGGTGGCTCCGATCAACTTCATGATCTGGTTTTCATTTTTCCGGAAAGCCGCAGCTACGGAAATGGTGTTGCTTATGAGGAAGACAGCCACTGCCAGTAAAACACCGATAATCAGCATGGAAAGCACGCCGACGACCTTGCTTAAGCTGTTCATTCCTTCTGCAGCGGTCTTTGAATAGTTGACTTTCCTGACTCCTTCAATCCCTTTCAGCCAGTTGACCACCTGGTCCTGATCTACCAGGTCTTTTAAGAACACCGTATAAGAAGCTGAATTTGCCAGAGGGTTATCTTCTTCAAAGCCTTCTGCCAGATCCTGCATATCACCGAAGTATTCCTTCTTCGCTTCTTCCCATGCCTCCTCGGCGGAAGTGAATTTCACTTCTTTCACATCCTCCCTGGCCCTGATCTGATTGCCGATTTCCGTAATCTTGTTTTTGTCCAGCCCATCATCAAAAAATACCGTGATCCCTACGGTGCTTTCCGTATTTTTAACAACGTACTGCACGTTTATGACAATGGAGAAAAACAGGCAGAACAGAAAAATGCAGGCGGAAACCGTTGCAATGGAAGCCAGGGAAAATAAAATGTTCCTGCATATATTATTTACACCCTGTTTCAGGCAATACCAAAATGTACTAATTCTCATATGTATAACCGCCCTTTTTCGCATCGCTGACAATGGTACCGCGATCCATCACAACAACTCGTTTCTTCATTCTGTCCACGATTTCCTGGCTGTGGGTGACTACGATTACCGTGGTTCCCAGCTTGTTGATCTCACTTAAAAGCCTCATGATCTCCATGGAATTGTGCCCGTCTAAATTTCCGGTGGGCTCATCCGCCAAAAGAATTTCCGGCCGGTTAATCAGAGCTCTGGCTATTGCCACACGCTGCTGCTCTCCGCCGGATAACTGCTGTGGAAAGAACTTGTATTTTGAAGAAAGTCCCACCATCTTCAGCATGGCAGGAACCGACTCTTTGATATTTCTTGTTGACGCACCGATGACACGCTGGGCAAAGGCTACGTTTTCATATACGTTTCGGTCCTTTAAAAGACGGAAGTCCTGGAAAACCATGCCCAGCTTTCTGCGGTATTTGGGAATAAACCTTCTTGGCATCTTGCTTAGGTTCATGTCGTTTACGACTATTTTGCCGGAGGTAGGCTCAACTTCCTTTAACAGCATCTTTAAAAGGGTGGATTTTCCAGAACCGCTGCGTCCGATGATGAAAACGAATTCACCGTCTTCTATGGTCATGGTAATATCCCGCAGGGCTTTGTTCCCTGTCTCATAGGTTTTACTTACATTCCAAAATTCAATCATTTTTTTCCTCTGAATGGTTATGCGATTTTGCGATCCGCCAGTATGTGGTGCAACCTCGATTTCGCTTCGCTCCATCTCGGTTACGGGCTTCGCCCTATGAAAAGAGCCAGCAATACAGCTGCTTTTGCGCTAGCGGGGTTCGATCCACTAGTACGCAGTGCAACCTCGATTCCGCTTCGCTGCATCTCGGTTATGGGCTTCGCCCTATAAAAAGAGCCTGTGATACAGCTGCTTTTGTGCTAGCGGGGTTCGATCCACTAGTATGCAGTGCAACCTCGATTTCGCTTCGCTCCATCTCGGTTACGGGCTTCGCCCTATGAAAAGAGCCTGTGATACAGCTGCTTTTGTGCTAGCGGGGTTCGATTCACTAGTACGCAGTGCAACCTCGATTCCGCTTCGCTGCATCTCGGTTACGGGCTTCGCCCTATGAAAAGAGCCAGCAATACAGCTGCTTTTGCGCTAGCGGGTTCGATCCACTAGTACGCAGTGCAACCTCGATTTCGCTTCGCTCCATCTCGGTTACGGGCTTCGCCCTATGAAAAGAGCCTGTGATACAGCTGCTTTTGTGCTAGCGGGGTTCGATCCACCAGTACGCAGTGCAACCTCGATTCCGCTTCGCTGCATCTCGGTTACGGGCTTCGCCCTATGAAAAGAGCCAGCAATACAGCTGCTTTTGCGCTAGCGCAACACAGCTGTATCACTGTCTCTTTTCGCACTGCTCATTAAATAAATTAATAGTCCTGGTTCTCCATATATTTCATATATTTCACTACCATAAGCGCAATCTTGAACGTAATCGCATCCTCAAACACCCGCAGATCCAGGCCGGTGCTCTTCTGGAGCTTGTCCAGACGGTATACGAGAGTGTTCCTGTGGATATAAAGCTGACGGGAAGTCTCAGATACGTTTAAGCTGTTTTCAAAAAACTTATTGATGGTGGTCAGTGTCTCCTCATCGAAATCGTCAGGAGATTTTCCGTCGAATATTTCCTTGATGAACATACGGCATAAAGGCAGCGGAAGCTGATAGATCAGGCGTCCGATTCCCAGTTTGCTGTAGGCAACCACATTCTTATTGCTGTAGAAAATCTTGCCTACATCCATAGCCATCTTGGCTTCCTTATAGGATCTGGAAACTTCTTTGATCTCACCTACAATGGTACCGAAAGCCACATGGACCTGGGTCATGGCTTCTGTATTGAGCATGTCCAGAATGGTGTTGGCTGTCTTCTCCAGTTCCTCGTAGGTCTCGCCTTCCCGCACTTCCTTTACCAGAATGATGTTCTTCTCATCAACTGCGGTAACAAAATCCTTGGTCTTGGCGGCAAATAAATTGCGCACCGTCTCCAGCGCATTAACATCCTTTTCATGCTGGGTTTCGATGATGAATACGACCCGTTTTATATTTGTCTCAATGTGAAGCTTCTTCGCTCTGTTATAAATATCCACCAAAAGCAGGTTGTCAAGCAATAAGTTCTTAATGAAGTTATCCTTGTCAAATCTCTCCTTATAGGCGATTAACAGGCTCTGGACCTGGAAAGCGGCCAGCTTGCCCACCATATAAACATCATCGCTTCCTCCCTTGGCAAGAAGGATATATTCCAACTGGTGCTCATCGAATACCTTAAAAAACTGATATCCCTGAATCACCTGGCTGTCGGCTGGAGAATCCACAAACGCCAGAATAGAGCTCTCGTAATCTTCGGCATCAGGAAAAGTCGTTGCTAAAACCTTTCCCTCGATATCGCAAATACACAGATCGATTCTTGTAATCCCCTTTAATCCTTCAATGGTTGTTTGAAGTATTTGATTCGAAATCATGGCATGTTCTCCTTTTTCGTAAATTTACCTTATTCTATATTAATGCAAAAACAAAAAAAAAGCAAGCGAGTATAGCACCCGCTTGCTTAAAAATTCATAAAATTTAGTTTAAAACAACAAGTTCTGTATCTTTATCAAATACATGGATCTTTGTTAAATCAAGAGCAAGCTTAATGGTATCTCCAGGTCTTGCGGTTGTACGGGGATTTACTCTTGCTGTAAAGTTTACATCTTCTACATCAAAGTATAAGTAAACTTCAGCACCTAACAGCTCATAAACTCTGATGGTAGCCTCAATTACGCTTGACTGAGAACTTGTAAGGAAATCTTCCTCGTCATGTAAATCTTCCGGACGGATGCCTAAGACAACAGTCTTTCCGACATAGCCGGCGCCCTCTAACTTCTTAGCCTTTTCTTCAGGAAGAGCAATGGTATTTCCGCCGAAAGTCAGGGTTACATCGCTTCCTTTTTTCGCTACAGTTGCTTCGATTAAGTTCATCTGAGGAGCTCCGATAAAT
>JASGGP010000149.1:0-11190 GCA_047604985.1 Lacrimispora sp. | reverse complement strand
GTTTGCCACAAGGAGAGCCTGGGGCATCAGCGCGTAGACGCTTAGGTTGTATTTGTTCTGGGCTACCTGGAAAAACACCCGCCGGTTTCCGCCGGTGGGCAGGCTGAAGTCTTTTTCTCCCCGGCTGATATGGCCGGATATTTCCTGATAGGTTGTTAAATCCCTGCCTCCCAGCTCGCCCATAGAAACCGCGGCCCTGTCGTTTAAGGGCTGAAGCCAGACAAACATATCGCTGCCCTTAATGAATTTTTCCATCCGGTAGCGGAAAATCTTGCTGTCTATATCGCAGACCACGTAGCCGATCATCCGGTTTGTATTGCTGTTGTTATAAAGCTTCATGACAAGTCTCACAATATCTGTTTCCCGGTACGTGTTGTTGTAGCTGGAAACCAGCATGGTAGCTTCATTGGAGTGGGCGTATTCCCTTACGATGTCCGCATTATCTTCTTCCGGATCATCGTAAATGTCCATGGGATAGTTATGGCGGGGAGTTACGGCCCTGCGGTAGGTGCTGATGATCTGGTCTTCTCCGTTGTAAAGGTAAAGGGCAACCACCCCGTCCGACGTGTCAAAGCATTCCATGGCGATGTTATAGGCTTCCCGGTAATACTTGTCCCTCAGGTCATTGACCGCCGCCTTATCCTTTAAGTCCCGGATCAGCTGCTGGCGGTTGTATATTTTTATGATGTTGCTTTCCATTGACTTAAGAATGCTGAAAAGATCATCCTGCATATTCTGCAGCAGATTAAAGCTCTCCTGCTTTGCCTGATTGTAAATCAAGGCAGAGGATTTCCTGTTGAAAAGCCAGGTCTGCAGCAAAAGGGCCGCCATGGTACAGATCAGGCATAATACCAGTATTTTAAATCTCATTTTTTGTGGCAGCTTCATCCTCATTCCTGTTCCCCCCTTGCCTGTCCGCTTTTTTACCAGTATATCAAATTTTATATTTTGATGCCATAGAAAGATTGCTTCGCGGAGAAAGCAATAAAAAAGACGTTCATAAACTGTCTCCAGAATATAAAACGCCTTTTATCTTTATACCATGCCGCCATTATTCCGCCGGAATATCATCAATCGCTTTCCCAATATCCCGCCTCATATACTTATTCTCAAAGGAAACCCACTCTGCTGCCTCATAAGCATTGGCCCTTGCTTCTTTCAAGTCCCGTCCCGTAGCAGTCACTCCAAGCACCCGGCCGCCATTGGTAACAACCTTTCCATTCTCATCAAATTTACTGCCTGCATGGAATACAAAATACCCGTCCTTATGGTTAAAAGCGTCAAGTCCGTCAATAACATATCCCTTTTTATAATGCTCCGGGTACCCGTCAGAGGCCAGAACCACGCATACTGCCGCATTGTCCTCAAACTGTAAATCCATCCGGTCCAAGGTTCCGTCAATACACGCTTCAAATACATCCATGATATCATTCTTCATACGGGGCAGTACCACCTGAGTCTCCGGGTCTCCGAATCTGGCATTATACTCCAGGACTCTCGGTCCCTTTTCCGTCAGCATCAGTCCAAAGAATATGATGCCTTTAAACTCCCGGTCTTCCGCCCTCATGGCATCCACCGTAGCCTGATAAATATATTTCCTGCAGAACCCATCCACTTCTTCCGTATAAAACGGGCTGGGCGAAAATGTCCCCATACCTCCGGTATTCAGTCCCTGGTCTCCATCCTTTGCCCGCTTATGATCCTGGGCCGAGGTCATGATTTTAATGGTCTTTCCATCCACGAAGGAAAGCACCGATACCTCCCGGCCTGTCATAAATTCCTCAATCACAATCCGGTCCCCGGCAGATCCGAACTGCTTATCCAGCATCAGGGTCTTCACCCCCTGGACCGCTTCCTCCCGGGTATTGCAGATTAAAACCCCCTTGCCTAAGGCCAGGCCATCTGCCTTTAAAACAATGGGCATTTGTGCAGTTTCCAGATATTCCAAAGCCTTATCCGCAGAATCAAAGGTTTCATAGGAAGCCGTCGGAATTCCATATTTTTTCATTAAATCCTTGGAAAATGATTTGGACCCTTCCAGCAAGGCCGCATTTTTCCGTGGACCGAATGCCTTAAGGCCCGCTGCCTCAAAAGCATCCACCGCCCCAGCCACCAGGGGATCATCAGGTCCTACAATGGTTAAATCAATTCCCTGCTCCAAGGCAAAGGCAACCTGCTTCTCAAAATCCATGACGCCAATATCCACGCATTCCGCCACCTCTGCGATCCCCGCATTTCCGGGGGCGCAGTATATCTTATCAACCCTGGGGCTCTTAGACACTTTCCATGCAATCGCATGCTCCCGCCCACCGCCGCCTATGATCAATACTTTCATGATTTCCCTCCATTTTGCCCATGTTCCCGGCCGTTTGCGATCATCTGGATTGCCTGGGGCAGAATGATCCATTCCGCCTCTTCCATGACCCGCCTTTGCAGTATCTCCGGCGTATCTCCCTTGCGGACCTCAACTGCCTTCTGCAAGAGGATGGGCCCTGTATCCGTGCCTTCATCCACATAATGGACCGTGGCCCCTGTCACCTTGACTCCCCGGGCTAAGGCCGCCTCATGGACTTTCAGCCCATAATACCCCGCTCCGCAGAAAGACGGAATCAGAGAAGGGTGAACATTGATGATCCGGTTCCTGTATTTCTTCACCATGACTTCCGGAATAGCAACGAGAAATCCGGCCAGAACGATCAGATCCAGCCGGTATTCTTCTATTTTATTAATAAGCGCTTCGTAAAACTGCTCCCGCGTTTCAAAATCTTTGGGGGAAATGCAGATACCATCAATGCCGTGGTTTTTAGCCCTCTCCAAAGCATAGGCGTTCTGGTTATTGCTGATAACAACCTCTACTCTCGCATTGGTGATCTTCCCGTTGTCCATGGCATCCAAAACCGCCTGCAAATTGGTTCCGCCACCGGAGACCAGTACGCCGATTCTCAGCATAGGGTCACGCCTTTCTCTCCTGGTACCGTGCGTCCGATCACATAAGGCGTTTCACCCGCTCGGCGGATAGCCTCCATGGCTCTTTCCACATCTTCCGGAGCAACGGCCAGCACCATTCCGATTCCCATGTTATAAGTGTTGTACATCATTTCTTCCGCGATGCCGCCTTTTTGTGCCATGAGCTTAAAGATGGCCGGCACTTCATAGCTGCTTTTTCTACCACTGCCTCAATTCCATCTGGGAGCATCCTTGGAATATTTTCATAAAAGCCGCCTCCTGTAATATGGCTGCAGGCCTTAATCACCACGCCGCTGTCCTTTATGCTTTTCAATGCCCTTACGTAAATCTTCGTAGGAGCAAGAAGCGCTTCTCCCAGGGTTTTCCCCAATTCGTCATAATAGGTATTCAGGCTTTCCGCCGTCATATCAAAGACCTTGCGCACCAGGGAAAAGCCGTTGCTGTGAACTCCGGAAGAGGCGATTCCGATCAGTACGTCCCCGGCCTTTAAATCAGCTCCAGTTATAAGGTTCTTCTCATCCACTACGCCCACGGCAAAACCGGCTAAGTCGTATTCATCCTCCGGGTAAAAGCCCGGCATCTCCGCCGTTTCTCCGCCGATCAGGGCTGCCCCAGCCTGCTTGCAGCCTTCCGCCACTCCGCTTACAATTGCAGCGATTTTCTCCGGAAAGTTTTTCCCGCAGGCAATATAATCCAGGAAAAACAAGGGCTCCCCGCCTGCGCAGGCAATGTCGTTGACGCACATGGCTACACAGTCAATGCCCACGGTATCGTGCCTGTCCAGGAGAAATGCAAGCTTCAGCTTTGTGCCCACGCCGTCAGTTCCCGACACGAGAGTAGGCTTTTCCATTTCTTTAAAGGCTGACATGGAAAATGCCCCTGAAAAACCTCCAAGACCTCCAAGAACCTCCGGCCTCATGGTTTCCTGTACATGTTTTTTCATTAATTCAACTGACCGGTAACCGGCCTCTATATCTACTCCAGCATTCTTATAATCCATCCGTTCTCCTCTTTCCCGCCCATGCTCTTTGGGCAATGCCCGCCCTGCTTTATCGGGCGTAAAGGTATACCCACAGGGTGCTTCCTACACCTTTATTATTTTTTCATCTGGGATAAATATTCCTGATAGCCGATTTTCTCCAGCTTTTCCGCTTTCTTTACAACTTCATTTTTTAAATTCTCGGAATAGTCTTTTAATTTTATAAGAAGCTCCGGATCACTGGCAGCCAGGATCTTTGCAGCCAAAATCCCAGCATTGGTCCCGCCGTTAATAGCTACGGTGGCAACCGGTATACCGGAGGGCATCTGTACGATGGAATAAAGGGAATCCACTCCGCCAAGGTCTGAGGTCTTCATGGGGATTCCGATGACCGGCATGGGAAATAAGGCTGCACACATTCCCGGAAGATGGGCTGCTTTACCCGCACCGGCAATGATGACCTTAATGCCTCTGGCTTCCGCAGTTTTGGCATATTCGAAAAATATATCCGGCTCCCTGTGAGCAGAGATAACGGTCATCTCAAATGCAACTCCCAGCTTCTCCAAAACCTCTGCGGCCTGGGCCATAACAGGCATGTCCGAATCACTTCCCATAACAATCGACACTTTTGCCATAGTAAATTCTCCTTTTCAATTTGTATGATATGATTTTTGTTTCCGCGGTAATTCATTATTGAAAGTAATGGAATAAATAAGAAGAGTTAATAAATATCGCTTATAAATCAGTCATTACTTATTAATTATAATACTAGTTTTTTTCGGCCGCGTCAATGTTTTTCTTTGTATTTTTAAAGGCTGCTTTCCAAAAATAAAAAAAGCATGAGGTGCAAAAAATTTTACTTTTTCAGCCCTCATGCTTTTCTATCTATCTTTCGATGAAATTGTTCCGCTTAATACTTTCCCCCGCCATAGGAAGAGGCTCCGTCAAAATAGGACGGGTCAATTTTTAAAGATGGAATATCCAGGCTTTCCGCATAAACAGGGACTTTGCCCTGGGGAACACTGGGATTCACCTGCTCCTGCTCCTCTTCGCTGGAATAAAACTGAAAATTCTGCACAAGCCCTTTCATGATCTGGGCCTGCCCAGACAGTTCCTGGCTTGCCGCAGCGCTTTGCTCTGCCGTAGCAGAGTTTGTCTGTACAACACTGGATACCTGGTCGATTCCCAGAGCCACCTGGTTGACCGCAACTGCCTGCTTGTCGGAAGCAGACGCAATCTCTTCAACAATTGCGTTAATGTGCTGGCTGCTTTCTACAACCGCCCTCATAACTTCCGTGGTCTCAGAGGTAATCCTGGTTCCGTTTTTCACCGCCTGCATGCTTTCTTCAATGAGCAGAGTGGTATTCTTTGCCGCTTCTCCGGATTTGCTTGCAAGATTGCGCACTTCATCCGCCACAACCGCAAAGCCCTTTCCTGCTTCTCCGGCGCGGGCGGCCTCAACGGCCGCATTCAGCGCCAGAATATTGGTCTGGAATGCAATATCTTCAATGGTCTTTATAATCTTTCCGATTTCATTGGACTTTTCACTGATCTCTGTCATGGCCCGGTTCATTTCCGCCATTTTCTCGTTGCTCTTTATCAGACTGCCGGATGCCTCTTCTGATTTGGCACGGGCTTCTTTGGCATTCTGGGCGCTGATGTTTATATGATGTGATATATCGCTTATGGTAGCAGCAAGCTCCTGAATAGAAGAAGCCTGTTCCGTGGCCCCCTGGGACAATGCCTGGGCACCGGAGGACACCTGCTCCGAACCACTGGCCACCATATCGGCCGACTGGTTAATGCGGAAAAGCGCTTCGCTTAAATTATTCCTGATGCAGCGTATGGCCAGAAGAATCGGTTCATAATCCTGAACGTACTGTTCATGATTTTGGGAGGACACCTGAAAATCACCAATTGCCATTGCCCCCAGCAAGTTGCCGATATCATCAATCATGCTCCCTATATTGGAAATCGTGGTTCTCATGCTGTCGGCCAAAACTCCCGTTCATCCTTTGACTGATAATCCAGCTGGACATGAAGCTTCCTTTGACATTTCCTGCGCCGCTTTCTCAATTTCCTTTACAGGAGCCACAATGCTCCTTGTTATGGCATAGAAAAGACCTAAGGTGATCAGTACCGCAATCAGCTGAAGAGCTATCACAAATACCTGGATAAACATTGCCGCCGCCTGAGTGCTGTTGTAATCGGCATTGGCAGTTTCCTCCACCGTATTGCCGATTTCCGTTAAGTTGTCCCCGACTTTGTCAAGGGCAGGATTCACAGAATTAAAAAATACATCCGTCGCTTTCTGGATATTGTTCTGCTTCGCCAGCTCAAACACTTCGCTTTTGTGAAGCTCCAGCTCTTTCATATTAGCTTCCATATCCTCAAGTACAGACCGGTCACCGCGGTATTGGTCTTTTAAAAGCTGTAAGTCTTTTGCAAAATTCTCCATATTGGAATCTGCCGCTTTCATATATTGCTCTGTCGTATCGGCGTCAGTACTTAAGGTAGCATAGGCCATATTTTTGGCGGCTGCCTGGATCTCAAGCCTCATTTCAATGGCATTCACGGAAACCCGGTGGCCATTCTGAAAGAAATCAACCAGCCTGCTGTTGTTCTGCCTTAAGCCCACAATGGAAATACTGGTAACAATTAAAAATAACACAAGAATAATTCCAAAAGCAAGCCCAATCCTTTTACCAATCTTTAAATTTTTCACACTCGTTCCTCCATAATAGATTCCTCTTTTGTATTATTAATCCTCCAATATTTTTATCGGCAAAAGAATCTGTTTCATTAAGAACTGTAATTCAACTTTCCTTATACTTTTTTTAATTATATTTCTGCTCCCGACAAGGGAGCATTCAGTTCTTCCGTGCCTTTCAGAACAAACCGTCCGTCTTCTATAATGGAAATGCGCTCTCCTTCTGCCGTAACCGCCTCAATCCTATCCAGCTCTGCATAAGGTATGGTGATATCCGTGTGACAGCTGAAATAAGCCTTTGATACATCTTCTTTTCTAAGAAGGGAAACCTCATTGTCCCTGGCGATGATTTCCTTTCCGTTGGGATTATAGACGGGGCTGTCCTCCGCCCAGCTGTAGCAGGTATCTCCCACAGCAAAATGAGGCCCCATCTTTTCCACAATCAGAATCGGCAGTTTGTCAAGAATTCCAAACCGTCTTGCCATGGCATAGGCAGTGGTATTGGTGCCTATGGCAAACTCTCCCATGGGAAGAGTGTCGTGGTTCTTTAAGATAACCTGCTTTACCAGTGCTTTTCCTTCCTTCGGGTCTTCAAAATTGCCGCAGGAATAGTCCCTTATCATGCCGTCCTCAAAGGTCATCACAAGATCCTTAAACTGGAAATCCCCGATATACACCGTGCTGACCTCCAGAGTCCCTTCCGTTCCTCCCAGCTTCGGAGATGTAAATACCTCTCCCAGGGGAATATTTACATCAGCCACACAGTTTTCAAAATTCGTTTCCCTGGCCCTGTCCTTTAAAGAATGAAGCGCCACCTTAAGCCGGGTCCTGTTGCTTCCCTTTCCCCTAACCTCCACATACTGAGCTTCATCCAGAGCATCGATAATGGTCTGCTGCAGCCCCTTATATTTCTCATAATCCAGAGTGTTGATGGCAATGGTTTCTTCAAAGATCTTTTCAAAATCTTCCCCGATTTCAGGAACCGGAAATGCGATAATGGTAAAGCTGGTTTCATCCCCAGGAACATACTGATTGGCAATCCGGGAAGTCTCGTTGGACATTTCCCCAGCAAGCTTTTCCTGTCTTGCATCCAGGCTGTTCGCCTCGGGCTTATTCACCGGCTTAAAGCCTTCACGTCCAAAGGTTTCAATGACGGCCGGACCTCCGTAGGCTGCCGCCAGCTCCTTACACTCTTCGTAAGCTACCTTCATGACAGCCGCTTTCCTGTCCTTAAAGGCCTTATTTAAATAAATAGCTTCATCGTAACGGTGGTCATAATCATACTGCCTGTTAGGAGATTTTCCATAATAACCGGCTTTCCGCCCGGCATTGGTATTTACCGTCCACACGGCGGCACGGCAGAGAATCACCTTAAGGCCAAGGCCCTCAAAATTCTCCATGGCATACTTTACCATGCGCTCCAAGCCCAGTTCATACCGGATCTGCACCGCTCCCTTTTTGCTCAAATCCCGTCCCATGACCTCAAAGCCCTTGCGGTAGCCCTCGGTATAAGTATCTGCCATAAGGCGCACCCGCTCCTCAGGCAGGGAATTTAAAAATTCTGCAATCTTAAGCTCGGAATCGGAAACATACTCTCCAAAATAATAAAGATACCGCAAATCCGTCAAATCATTGTCCCGGATAATATCCGATGCAAAGGAAAGCTCGGGATCAAGCCCTTCCCGGATTCGGTAGGAAACCGTATGATCCGTATAATCACTGACAAACCAGTAAAGGACCTCCTTTACGGCAGAAACCTCAGGCGCGCCTTCCTCAAACATATTATAAATTTCAATAAATACTTCATTTAAAATGGTAATGTCTTTAAGTCTCCACTCATGGATAAAGACAATATCTCCCCGGATTTCCTTGTATAAATACGAAAGAAGCTGGCCATAGCCCTCTCCCAGCTTTGCCGCCGCATAAGCCGGATTCCCGTAGCTGTTCTCATAATGGCCGGGCAGAATGTCCTCATAAAGCCTGTGATTCCATTCCTTTAAAACCTCTGCCGGCGCTGTCTTCTGATTTCCCGCTTCCAGGAATTCCAGATACTCTCCTATGATTCCTATAAATTCCGCTGTCTTTACAAAATAATCACGGTAAGGCCCGCTTACCGTTTCCTCTGAAGCGATCTGTCCGATGCGTTCCATGGACAGGTTGAATCGCTCCATAACGCTCTCATTTTCTTCCTGAAACATCATTCGATAATCCATAGCAATTACCCCTTTATTCCGATTATAATAAGAACTGCCCACAAAATGACCATGGCCCCGCTGATGGCAAGCCCGATTTTGGACAGTATGTACTTTTTCTCATTTTCAAAAAAAGAAAGAACACCATAAACCATGGAAACAATGGCGATCAACAGACTGCAGAAGCAGACTGCGGCCACATTGAGCTGCGCCTGTCCTGCAGTAATGACAGAGCTTGCGATCCCCAGGATTCCCAAAGCCAGCGCCCCTACAGCAAGTCCCAGGGACAGAAAGCTCTTCTTTGCAAAGGGCTTTCTAATATAGGACACCTTTTTTTGCTTTTGCACGCTTTTTCCTCCTTATCCTTATGTGCTGAACGATCTTATACAGGATATATCCCAGAATCCCTCCCGTTGTATTCAGTATCATGTCGTCCACGTCAAAGCTGCCCACCTTAAAAATCAGCTGTACGGTCTCAATGCACAGGCTGAAAAGAAAGCTTAACAGCACCGTGTTAAACCAAAGGCGGCTTCTGCGGCTGATGACCGGAAGAAAGAAACCGAGGGGCATAAAGCCCAGAACATTGCCCACAACATTTAAAAGAAAGGACTTGATTCCGACCACATGACGGTAAACGATGAAGCGCCGTATTTCCTTAAACGGAACCAGATTGTAGGCATAATTCTCCTGGATGTGGCTCCCTCTGCCGAAATAGTCGGAGAAAAACAGAAAGTACGCCAAAAAGATCAGGTAAAGCACAAAAATTACCCAACCCATTTTCTGCCGTTTCGTCGTATTTTTAATCATAAAAGCTCCATCTATACACTGAAAAAGAGAGGCTGTCCGAAAGCCATTCCTTCCTGCCACAGTTCCTCTCTAAATGGTAACAGTCAAAATATAATTTCAGATTTTCTCTTCAGCAGAATTGCCCCATTTACAATTGATATGATTCCCGCAGTCAGACCGACAACGGTTAAAAGGATTCCAACGACAAGGTTAATTGTCCCTGAATTTCTCATAGTCTTATAAATTCTTTCCATATTAATCTCTCCTTTCCTCAGGCTATTTTACCCCATAGACCTCATAATAAGCGTCAATGGCCGCCTTTAAGGTATCATCAATAATAAGTTTTCCATTATATTCCCTGTTGTATAAATGCTCGATGACTTCTGCCATAGACACGATGGCCGCTGCCTTAAATCCGTACTTTTCCTGGCTTTCATCCAGAGCGCCTTTGTCGCCCTTGCCCTTTTCCATGCGGTTTAGGGAAACCATAAGCCCTAAAATCTCTACATTTCCCTGAGCCTTAATAATCGGGAAAGTCTCTTCAATGGATTTGCCTGAGGTAGTCACGTCCTCAATGATAACTACCCGGTCCCCATCCTTAATGGGACTTCCAAGAAGAATTCCGGCATCTCCTCCGTGATCTTTCTCCTCTTTTCTGTTGGAACAGTATTTGATTTCCTTTCCATAAAGCTCATGGAAAGCAATGGTCGTTGCAACGCTTAAGGGAATTCCCTTATAGGCCGGCCCGAACAGCACGTCAAAATCGTCGCCAAAATTATCATGGATGGCCTTCGCATAATATTCCCCCAGCTTCTTTAACTGGGCTCCTGTAACATATGATCCTGCGTTCATGAAAAAGGGAGACTTTCTGCCGCTTTTTAAGGTGAAGTCGCCAAATTTAAGAACATTGCTGTCCACCATGAATTCAATAAATTCCTGTTTATACTGTTCCATAATGCCATTTTCTCCTTATTTTATGCGCTTTCCAGCGTTTCTATCTATATTGAATTTGCTCTACTACACAATTTTTAAACCATTTTGGATTTACGCACGTTTTTGTTCCATTTCCTCCATCTCAGTAAATAGAATATCCTCTGTCACATCAATACACGCTTTTCCCAATATATCCTCCTTCCTGCGTAAAATCTGGGGAAAGAATTTATGTCAGAACATCCGTCCCTAATTTTACCATATTCAATATGTATTTTCAATCAACAATCATTATATAATTTGATTTAGTAACCATTTATCCAATTTGCCCTTATGAACCTACAATCTACTACCAGTTTTAACCGTAAATCCATTTTCGGGATCATGCAGCAGTTCTCTTTCTTTTGTCGTCTTTATAGGCAAATAATCGCAAAAACACTGCAGATCTGACAATGCTCTTGCAGACAAATAAATGTAGAGCGGATTATACATAGAATTCCATCTCTGATAATAAAAAAATTGCCTATTTTAAAGCTTGACACATCGTTCTTATTGATATATAATCCTAATAAGTAATAAATACTGTTACGAGGTTGACTTTATGATTAGACGTAATACTATTCAAT
>JASGGP010000148.1:0-11194 GCA_047604985.1 Lacrimispora sp. | reverse complement strand
AAGGGGTGGAAGTAGGATGGAACACGTATCAGGAGTAGGAATGATTAATGTGGATATCCTTTATTCAGGAATTGAGAGAATTCCCAATGAAGGGGAGGAAATATATTCCAGGGAATTTGATGTTCAGCTAGGTGGGGGAATTCCGGCAACTATGATTAACCTGGCACGCCTTGGAATTCCTACTGAGCTATGTACTTTCTTAGGAGACGATATGTTTTCCAATTATGCAAAATCCCAGTTAGAATCCTATAATACATCGTATCATAATATTTACAATGGAAACGGTATGCCCCTGGCCGTAACCTCTATAGTTTCGACACAAAGGGACCGTACCTTTATCTCTTACCGTAACCACTTCACACTTAATGAAGTGGATCAGGATAAGATATACCATAAACTAAAAGGTGCAAAAATAGCAGATATGCAGCTGGGGTTTCTGGAAGTCTATAAGCGGTTAAAAGCGGATGGAACAATACTGGTTTTTGATGTGGGCTGGGAAGACGGAATGTCTTTAGAAAAATATTCAGAGTATCTTAAGCTTGCAGATTATTTTACACCAAATCAGAAGGAAGCGTTAGAGATTACAAAAACAAATAATTTACAGGATGCCGCAGATAAACTGAAAGAATATTTTGATAAGGTTATTATCAAGCTTGACAAGAACGGTTGTATGCTCATAGACGGTGATGCTGCACATATCATTCCGCCGTTGGAGAACATTAAAGCAGTGGATGCTACAGGAGCAGGAGATGCATTTTTAAGCGGTTTTATTTATGGTTTATATCATGATTATGACATTAAAGATGCCATACTGTTTGGTAACATTACCGGCGGATTATGTGTGGAGGGGATTGGATGTTTAACTCGTTATGTAAATGAGAAAGAATTATTAGAGATAGCAGAAAAAAATCGTAAAAAAATCAGGTGAAACAAATCATCAGAAAAACGGATTAAAATAACCGGATTGGAAGGCGGACAATGTATGTGATTGTCCGCCTTTTCGATGTACCCAATGGGAAGGACACAGCATAAGCCAAGGGGCATAACGGAAAAGCGAAACCGGTAATTGATCTGCTAAATCTTGAATTTTAAAATGTTTTGTTGCAATAAATAAAAAATTAACAAGCTTAATGCCAATATTTCAAGCATCGCAAGTGGAATATTGAAAATAATGCCAAAATAAGGTATAATTAGTCAAAATTCAAAAGGAGGAAAGTCTATGTATAATATTCTGATTGGTGGTGCTGCCGGGCAGGGCATTGATACCACGGTCGCAATTCTGGAAAAGCTGCTGAAGCATTCCGGCTATTATATCTATACCACCAGAGATTTCATGTCCCGCGTGCGCGGCGGGCATAATTTTTCCCTGCTTCGTTTCGGGACGGAGGAAATAACCTCACACAGCGATGTTCTGGATGGGATCATTGCCTTAAATGAGGAAACCATTGATTTGCATAAGCATAAACTGACGTCCGAAGGATTTATATTATGTGACAGCAGCTTTGCCTATCCGGATGAGGATTCCAGAGTCATTAAGCTGCCTATGAATAAAATAGCCAAAGAACTGGGGAACGTGAATGCTTCCGGCAGCGTGGCAGCAGGCGCGGTATTGAAGCTCTTTGGCGAGCCATTTACATATGCAGGAGAAGTCATGGCCGGTGTCATGAAGAAAGAAATCCTGGAGGTCAATACAAAAGCGGCTGAAGCAGGCTACACATTCGTTGAAGCGAAATTTAAGCATCTGGATGGCGAATATAAGGATTATATGCTCATTTCAGGCAGCAAGGCCCTGGGACTTGGGGCGGTAGCCGGAGGGCTTAAGTTTTACTCCGCTTATCCCATGTCTCCTTCTACGGCTGTTCTGGAATATCTGGCTTCGGTGGGACATGAGGCAGGGATCGTGGTGGAGCAGGCAGAAGATGAGATCGCCGCAGTCAACATGGCATTAGGGGCTTCCTATGCAGGAGCCAGAGCCATGACCGGGACCAGCGGAGGCGGTTTCTGCTTAAAAGTGGAGGCGCTGGGATTTTCCGGTATTGCGGAGATTCCGCTGGTGGCCGTGGATGTGCAGAGGCCCGGTCCGGCAACCGGTCTTCCCACAAGAACAGAGCAAAGTGATTTAAAGTTCGTCATTTCTGCATCACAGGGAGAATTTCCCAGGCTGGTCATAGCCTTGAGAAATCATGAGGATGCTTTTTACCAGACTTTCCGGGCGCTTAATCTGGCGGAAAAATACCAGATTCCTGTCATACTGCTCAGTGATCAGTATCTTGGCGATACGACGGCCAGTGTGAAGCCCTTTGACACCTCCGGTCTGGAGCTGATCACCCATGCCAGGGAAGCGGAAGGTGAGTATCTGCGTTACCGGATAACAGAAGACGGTATTTCTCCCAGACTTATTCCGGGGCTGACCAGCCATCTTGTGGCTGCTGACAGTGATGAGCATGATGAAAGAGGCTGGATAACGGAATCGGCAGAGGTCAGGAATCAAATGGTGGATAAGAGGATGAGAAAATTAAAAGGGCTTATCCAGGAGCTGTCAGAGCCGGAGTTTATGGGAGAAGAGCAGTGTGAAACTCTCCTCCTGGGCTGGGGTTCTACTTATGGTCCTATCAAAGAAGCCGTATCCCTTCTGAATAAAGCTGGAAATGGAAGCTATGGGGCTTTGGTTTTCGGAGACATTTACCCCCTTCCTCAGGAAAAACTGAAAACTTATGCAAAGGGCAGGACCTTAATTAATGTAGAACAAAACGCCACAGGCCAGCTTGCTTCCCTTATAAGGGAGCAGACAGGCATAGAATGCCACAAAAGTATTTTGAAGTATGACGGCAGACAGATATCCGGAGAAGAAATTGTAAAGCATGTGCTGGAAGGAGGTTCCAAGTAGATGGATAAATTCACAACTTATGAAACAGCCTGGTGTCCGGGGTGCGGAAATTTCTCCATATTAAACAGCCTGAAAACGGCGTTGGAGGAGCTGGGCATAGAACCAAATGAAGTGCTGATGGTGGCAGGAATCGGTCAGGCAGCGAAAACACCTCAGTATTTAAGCGCCAACAGCTTCTGCGGGCTTCACGGAAGGGCTCTTCCGGCTGCAATTGCCGCTAAAATAGCCAATGAAAAGCTCACTGTCATAGTAGATTCCGGAGACGGGGACTCTTACGGCGAAGGAGGCAACCACTTTATCCACAACATAAGAAGGAATGTGAATATCGCACACTTTGTTCATGACAATCAGATATACGGCCTGACCAAGGGGCAGGCATCACCCACCAGCGGGGAAGGACTCGTTACGGGAGTTCAGACCGACGGCAACAGAAATACGCCCTTAAATCCGGTGCTCTTAGCCATTGCTGCAGGAGCGGGATTTGTTGCGAGAGGCTTCAGCGGTGATTCAAAGCAGCTGGTGAGCATCATGAAGGAGGCCATCCTTTATCCGGGGTATGCCTTTGTGGATATCCTGCAGCCCTGCATCAGTTTTAATAAAATCAATACCTTTGCCTATTATAAAAATATGGCGGCGCCTCTTGGAGACGATTATGACCCGACGGACCGGCTGGAAGCCATTAAAATGTCCATGGAAGTCAGTGAAAAAATCCCCACCGGCATACTCTATCGGGAAGAAAAAATGGAATTTCACCGGAAAAACTGGCTATTGAAAGACGGGCTGCCGCTGATAGAACAAAAAACAGGGGAAAGCGTGCTCAAGGACCTGATTCAAAGCTTTATATAATTATATAAAATCAGCTTGCCGCATTATTTCCCATAACTGTATAATTTTAACAAAAATGAATATAATGTAATAAAAAATTTCCTGGAAAAAGCCAATGTTCTATAACAATAATTGGAGAAAAATCAGCTCCTGCAATGAAGACGATGGTTTTTCGGAAAGGTATTTGAATCCATCTGATATCTATATCGTCACAGGTTACCAGATAGAGGTATTTATAAAAAATCTGAATTCTCCGATTGGGATGGTCTTTAATGAAAACGGGGAGATCCTGGTAGCTGATTCCGGTCTGGCTACCGGAAATCCCCGGATATTACAGCTGATCGATGGTCAGTTTGAAACGATCGCAGATGATTTTGTTACCCCCATATCAGGGATTAATTATTTAAACGGTGTGATTTACGTATCTCACAGAGGATTTATCACAAAGATATACAAAGATGGTACAAGGCAGAATATCATTATGGGGCTGCCCAGCAACGGCGATAACTATAACAGCCCGGTCGCCTTTTCTCCTGATAATAAGATGTATTTCGGACAGGGAACGGTGACTAACAGCGGTGTCGTTGGGAATGACAACAGGTGGGTGACCGTTTCTCCGCTTCTGTGTGATTACACAGGAGATTACGTCATGATTTATGGACAAAACTTCGTTACAAATAACATACTGACAGAGGGCCTGCCGGATGATATCGCTTTAACGGGGGCCTTTTCTCCCTATGGCATTCCCAATATAGAGTACGAGATCAGAAAGCGGTATATCAAGGCATCGGGAAGCATTCTCAGGGCAAATCTGGACGGCTCCAATTTGGAACAGGTCGCATGGGGATTCAGAAACCCTTCTTACTTAAAATTTGACAACAGCGGCCAGTTATATGCGGTCAATAACGGTTATCAGGCAGTGGAAAGCCCATTGAGAATGCTACGGATGATTTTTATTATATTACACCTAATCTGTGGTATGGCTGGCCGGATTATTCCGGAGGCGAACCCGTAAATTCGCCGCGTTTTACGCCCAGCGGAGATGCCAGCTCTCTCTCCTAAAAATCAGCCCAATGTTCCCCAAGACCCTATGTGACCTTTCCGCCCAATTCCTCCATAAGGGGATTTGAATTAACTGTCAATTCGGTCCCTATGGAGATGTGTACATCGCTGAATACGGCAGCACCATACACACCCAGGTCGGAGATGCCATATCTTATGCGAATGCAGGTCACAGAATATCCAAAATTGATATGAAATCCAGAACCATCAGCACGTTTGCCATCAATCGGACGGGTTTTCCGGCCTCTTTGTCAAACGGAGGAGGTCTTGAGAGACTGGCCCATCTGTTATTCGGACCTGACGGAGCAATGTATATCGTAGATACCGGACTGAATATTCAGGGAATCCGGATGGGTTTATTCCGAACACGGGGGTCATCTGGAGGGTGACCAGGACGGGGTAGTGGAAAAAATAGCACTTTCGTAAAAGAAAGGAATGTGGTAGAATGATCCCAGCTAAAATTCGGGAGGCTGCATATGGGAATTTTATTAAACCGACTATTGATTGTTTTAAATGACAGCGATTTAAAATCAACGGACTATCACATTGCTTTTACATTATTATCAAATTTTTATTTGATCAGTGAGATGACGATCGGAGAGGTGGCTGATTTATGCTCCGTATCCAAATCAACAATATCCAAGTTTATAAGAAAACTCAATTTTGAAGATTACGCGGAATTTAAAGCGGCGGCGCCGTTTGTGGAAAACAGAAGCGGCTTTAAACTCAATTACAACCGGAATATTGCCGAATATATAGAACAAAACGGTCTGGTCTCTTATATTGATATAATTTTAAAGGATGTCTCCTCATGTAAACAAAGCATTGATATGGAGAAAATAAAAGAATTAGCCGGCTACTTGGCCGGCTACAGGAAGGTAGCGAGCTTCGGCCTGCTGTTTTCGGAGCTGGGAGCCATGGATCTGCAGACCAAGCTGGCCTATAACGGTAAATTTATCATCACGAATTTAAATGACGTAAAGCAGGATGAATATATAAACAGTGCCGGTGATGACACACTGATCATTATATATTCCAATTCCGGTTCCTATATCCAGCGCTATATGCTTTCGGAATTTCAGACAAAAAAGGATTATTCTAAGTTAAAAGCTAAAATTGTCCTGATCACCGGCAATGCCAGGATGGAAAATCATCCGGATGTGGATTTGTGTATCAGCTTTGCTCATAAATCAAACGTTCAGACTCATTCCGTAATTTATCCTTTGATTAATGACATGATCATAATGGAATACAGAAAACTGACAAGAAAAAAATAAGCGGACAGGGAATCCCTGCCTGCTTATTTTTTTGATGAGTTTCCAAAAATCGAACTTTTAAATACCCGGAAAAAAATGTGCTATGATGAGCCTGCAAACAAAAAGTCCTTGGCCGGGGAAAGCAAATAATAAAAGGTGTGGAGGAAAATTTATTATGGCTAAAAAAAATTACGATGAACTGGCAAAGCAGATAATTACCCTTGTGGGCGGAGTTGAGAATATTGTTGATCTGACCCATTGCGTTACAAGGCTGAGATTTAAACTGAAAGACAATTCCAGGCCGGATAAGGATTCCTTAAAGGCTCTGGACGGCGTCTTATCCGTGGTTATGGGAAACGGGCAGTTCCAGGTTGTGGTGGGCAATGCGGTAGAGGATATTTATCATACGATTTTAAAGCTTTATCCCATAAAAACGGAAAAAGGGACAGAAGCGCCGGAGGAAAAAAGCGGAAATATAATAACCAGGGCGCTGAATATGATGGCGGTTATCGTCAATCCCATTGTTATTGCCCTGGCAGGCGCCGGCATGATAAAAGCATTGCTGGTAATCCTGACAACAACTCTGGGCGTTATGGATAACACCGGAAGCACCTATATGATCCTGGCTGCCGCAGGAAACAGCGTATTCTATTTCCTTCCGCTGTTTTTAGCTTTCTCATCTGCGAAGGCTTTTAACTGCAACCCATATATATCACTGGCAATTGTGGGAGCTCTTCTGGAGCCTAATTTTACCGGTCTGATACAGAATGCCGGAGATGTGTCGTCGTTTATGGGCATTCCCGTAGTATTGATGAAGTATTCCGGTACTTTGGTTCCTGCCATCATAGCTGTTTTTGTGTATTCCAGGCTGGAAAGGCTGTTGAAGAAATTCATTCCGAAAAGCATTGAATTATTTGCACTGTCCTTTGCCGCACTCCTCATTATGGTTCCGCTTTCCGTGATCGTGATCGGGCCTATCGGCGTTTATCTTGCAAATGGAATCGGTGATTTTGTAAATCTTATGAGTACCCGTAACGGACTTGTGACCGGACTGATTATAGGCGGAGGCTGGACCTTGCTGGTAATGATCGGAATACACTGGGGCGTGGCTCCCATCATGATCAACAATATCTCCACTTATGGCTATGACTTTATCCGCCCCATGGTGGCTGCTGCCACCTTTGGAAGCGCCGGGGCTGCATTTGGCGTATTTTTAAAGGCGAAAAAGAAAGAAACAAAAGCATTTGCACTGTCTGCCGTTGTACCTGCGCTTCTTGGGGGAGTAACGGAACCGATTGTATACGGCATTTCCGTAAAATACAAAAGGCCATTTGCGGCACAGATCATCGGCGGAGCCGTTGCAGGCGCATTCATGGGCGCCATGCATACGAAGGCCTTTGTCTATGTCTTTCCTGCTCTTACAACCTTACCGGCGTTTTTCGGTGATACATTTCTGTATTACGTAACAGGTATTATTCTTGCATTTGCAGTTACAGCCGCACTTACATGGATCTTTGGAATTGATGAATCGCTGGATGGAGCAAAGGAAGAGAAAGCGGCAGCGGATCACAGCTCTTTGGCGGTACAAAGTAAAGAGCTTGTGCTTGGGGCCTTTGCGGAAGGGGAAGTTGTCAAATTAGAGGATGTCAGGGATGAAGTGTTCGCATCAAAAACCATGGGAGACGGTGTGGCGGTGGTTCCGGACAAAGGAATGCTGTACGCCCCCGCTGACGGAGAGATTGCCGCTGTCTTTGACACAGGTCATGCGGTGGGCATGGTCACAGAGGAAGGAACGGAGATTTTGATGCATATCGGAATCAATACTGTGGAAATGAAGGGGAAAGGTTTTAAAGTATTTGCCGAAGTGGGGAAAAAGGTAAAGCGGGGACAAGTTCTTGCAGAATTTGATCTGGAAGAAATAAAGCGGGCGGGTTATGATGCCACCACCATGTTATTGCTTACCAATGGAGATGAATTCGAGAAAATTGATATCATATCTTTTGGACATGTGACACAAACGGATAATATAATCAGGGTCAGGAGGAAGTAAAATGCAGAATATTGTTTTCCCGAAGGGATTCTTATGGGGGGGCGCGACTGCGGCAAACCAGTGTGAAGGTGCATGGAATGAAGACGGAAAAGGGATGTCGGTTGCTGACTGCAGCGTATATAAGGGGGATGTGGATCCCGGCGATTATAAAGCACAGCATGCAATAACCAGTGAGGATATCGAGGAAGCAATGATATGTCAGGACACAGGGAGATATCCAAAACGCCATGGAATTGATTTCTACCACAGATATAAAGAGGATTTGGACCTGTTTCAGGAAATGGGATTTCAGGTGCTCAGGGTATCCATTCAATGGACGAGAATTTATCCAAAGGGCATCGAAGAAGAACCAAATGAAAGGGGCTTAAAGTATTATGAAGAGCTTTTTCAGGAAATGCACAGGAGAGGCATTGAACCGTTGGTGACCTTGCATCATTATGAAATGCCCCTATATTTATCCAATCATTATGACGGCTGGTATCAAAGAGAAGTGATTGATCTGTTTTTGAAGTTTTGCAGAACCGTATTTCAAAGATACCGCGGGCTTGTAAAATACTGGCTGACATTTAATGAGATTGACAGCGCGTTCCGCCATCCTTTTACAACGGCCGGTCTGGTAGAGGACCGTTATCCGAAAGAAAAATGGGAAGAAGTCATATATCAGGCTGTCCACAATCAGTTCGTGGCAAGCGCCCTGGCGACAAAATATTTACATGAGATGATTCCGGGCGCCCAGATGGGCTGTATGATCACCAGAACGCTCACATACCCTGAAAACTGCGATCCCCGGAACGTATTGCTTGCCTTGAAAGAAAACAGAAAAAATTATTACTATTCAGATGTTCAGGTAAGGGGAGAATATCCGGAGCATATCCGGAGAGAATGGAAGCGAAAAAATATTCAGGTCATTTTCGGGGATGAGGATGAAAAAATTTTAAAAGATTATCCGGTTGATTACCTTTCTTTCAGCTATTATATGAGCCGCGTTTCAAGCGTGGACGAAGCAGACCGGGAGCAAGTGAGCGGAAATCTCACCAGCGGGGTGAAAAATCCTTATCTGGAGACTACGGAATGGAACTGGCAGATCGATCCCACCGGTTTATGCATTTCTCTGATTGAATTGTATGACAGATATCAGAAGCCTCTGTTTATCGTTGAGAACGGACTGGGAAGCAAGGATAAGGTGGAAGCTGACGGAAGCATCCGGGATGATTACCGGATCCGGTATTTTCAGGATCATATTCAGGCCATTGCCCATGCCATGGAAGAAGGGGTGGAGGTCATGGGATATACTCCATGGGGCTGTATTGATATGGTAAGTATGTCTACCTGCCAGATGTCAAAACGGTATGGATTTATTTATGTGGATCTGGATGACATGGGAAACGGTTCCTATGAAAGAAAGAGGAAAAAATCCTTTGATTGGTATAGGCGGGTGATTGCCACCAATGGCGGGGATTTGGAAAATTATGAAACATGAACGGCGGTCTGGCTGAAATAAGATATGTAAAGGTGAGCGTCATTGGACCGTCCACGTAGCTGGAATCCATTTTAATTAAAAGGAGTGCATAAAATGCAATTTATTTTGCAATTTATGTACTTTTTTTAATGGAAAAAAGGTCATACTTTGCTTGGATTATGATTAGAGGGAGCGAAGCTAAGAAATATTCTTTTAGAGAAAGGATATACAAGTATGTCGGTTGTGCAGTCCATTAGCAAGGATTGGAATGAGGGCAGGTTCTCTGATGATGGTGAAAGGACTGTGCCAACAGATGGTGGTTTACCCGTGGAATCACGATGGCAGAATAGTAAGACATCAATGTGAAATGAAGTTCTAAATAATCTAAAATTGTCGAAATCATCTAGGCGGCTAGAGGATATATTAGCGATTATTTCTTGGTCCAAAGTGAAAGGAGAATATTATTATTCTAGTTATATGATTATTAAATTTAGCAAATATATATGTTATTTTTACCACTTTTGAAACAAAAGACTTATTATGTGTTAAGTTAAAAATAGAAAATATCTTATTAAAAAGAAGGTGATAAAATGAAGAAAGCTGTCAGCTTAAGGCTGCTTGTTGTGGATTTTGACGGATGGTAACCAGTATGTTAAAAATACAGAATGGAGGAACAGAAAATAATTTATATTATTTTAAAGGAACAGCCCAATTGACCACTTACGTACCTGGTATACATAATAATTCAATCATCAAATGAGCGATCCCTAATAACCTCTAATACTTCTGGATAGTCACTTTTATTAAGTGTATTCTAACAATTTCATAAAGCTGTACTTAAGCACTCAAGTTTATTACTTTTCTGTCTTAAAGCACAGCAGAAAGGTACGGTCTAAAAATGTTTGGATTGAAAAAGTTGCTGCCAATTTTAATGGCTGTTGTTATGACTTTAGGAATGGGAACAAATGCTTTTGCAGCGGAAGCTGCCACTGGTGAAAATGAGAATTTAATTGGAACAATTCAACAAGTAAGCAGTTCTGACTTTAATAATGCGGAAAAAGTTGGATCTCAGAAAATAAAAGAGATTACTGCAGAAAATTTCAGTATCTCACAACTGAATATTAAAACCAGCTTAAAATCAGGCAGCCAGAAAAAAGAGGCTACTGCGAGCAATGCGGAAAGTAAGGTAAGTACAAATGGGATGTGGCAAATCAGTGATCCGGTATTCGTTGGAGATGGAAACTTAACAGGTGCTTATGATATATATTTAGTCAATACATCTTCTCCGGCAACTACATTTTTAAAATTAGCTTCCAGCAGCTCTGAACTAATGGCGGTTTTATATAAGGTAGATGATCAAGGGAATTTGACCAGTACAGGATTTGGAGTTTATGCAAATGGCAGTGATAATTTTGGAGTATTGGCAGCTGGTAACTATGCAATAGTAATTGGGTCTTCAAGTGGAACTGCCACTGGTGCATATACTTTGATGTGGAATTGTTCTAATCCCTCTGGTGCAAGTAGTATTATTAACAGAACTTCGGATCTTTCGCGAGTCGTTTTATTTTACAATAATAATGTGATTCGGAGTAATGGTGATAACATTATGAGTAGTTTAAAATGGGAAGAACATGAAACATGGTATTTGCCTCTTG
>JASGGP010000147.1:0-11210 GCA_047604985.1 Lacrimispora sp. | reverse complement strand
AGCCGGAATAATGTCAATAGCCGGAACGCAGAAAACAACATCCACCTGATCGTTTGCCACCAGAGGCTTTAATGTATTTACCAGCTCTACTGCTTCGGTGGGTGTCATGTTCATTTTCCAGTTTCCTGCTATAATCTTCTTTCTGGACATACTGTTACCTTCCTTTATGTTCATGATCAGAAGGCCGCAGCCTTCTGTCTGCAAGGCCCGGACAGTTATCCACCGCCCGGGCCGGTATCCTTTTGCTCAATACTTATTTGTTGTCAGCCGCAGCCACACCCGGCAGTTCCTTGCCTTCCAGGAATTCTGGAAGCGCCGCCGCCGGTGGAAATATGGGTCATCTTGTCGGCAAAACCAAGTCTCTTTACGGCATTTACGGAATCTCCGCCGCCGATAACTGTGGTGGCATCCGCAAGCTCAGCAACCGCACGGCATACCTCCAGGGTTCCCTCTGCGAAGTTGGAGAACTCGAACACGCCCATAGGTCCGTTCCAGACAACGGTCTTTGCGCCCTTTAAGGCATCCCGGAAAAGATCAATGGTCTTGGGTCCGATGTCAAAGCCTGACCAGCCTGCATCAATGGTGTCCACTACTTTTCTTTCGGTGTCGTTGGAAAATTCCTTTCCTTCCACATGATCCACCGGAAGAAGCAGCTTCACGCCCTTTTCTTCCGCTTTCTTAATCATTTCCAGAGCATAATCCAGCTTGTCTTCCTCACATAATGAATTGCCGATCTCATTGCCCTGAGCCTTATCAAAGGTATAAGCCATGCCGCCGCCGATGATTAAGGTGTCAACCTTGTTCAAAAGGTTGTTGATAACGTTGATTTTATCGGAAACCTTTGCTCCGCCCAGAATGGCAACAAAAGGGCGGACCGGATTCTCAACCGCCTGGCCTAAGAATCTGATTTCTTTTTCCATCAGATATCCGACTACATTGGTGGTTGTATACTTTGTAACGCCTACATTGGAGCAGTGAGCCCTGTGGGCAGTACCGAATGCGTCGTTTACGAAAATGCCGTCGCTTAAATCTGCCAGCTCTTTGGCATAGGCTTCCGCACTCTCATCCTTGCCGTATTTTGTCTCTTCCACTCTGTAACGGGTGTTCTGGAGCAGTAAAACCTCTCCGTTATTTAATTCCTCAGCAACTTTCCTGGTTTCAGGGCCTGTCACCTGAGGATCGTTTACAAATTTCACTTCTACGCCAAGTCTTTCACTTAAGGCCGGAGCAACCGGTGCCAGAGACATTTCCGGAAGCGGCTCGCCCTTGGGTTTTCCCAAATGGGAGCAGAGGATCACCTTTGCGCCCTGATCCAGTAATTTCTTGATGGTCGGAATCGCTCCGTCGATACGGTTGTAATTCTGGATCTCGCCATCCTTTAACGGTACGTTGAAGTCGCATCTCACTAAAACCCTTTTTCCCTGTAATCCGGTTAAATCATCTACTGTTTTCTTATTAAGCATCTTCGAATGCTCCTTTCAGATTTACTATTTAACTCATAATAATAAAAAGAGTCTGCAAAGCAAACTCTCGCGCCGGAGCGCAGCTGCTTGAACAACCATACTTCCTCCGTGCGGAGTGCACATCCATAGCGGAGCGCACCATACATAGCGGGACGAAACGCGCCCGGAGAATTCAGCTCATTGCTCACAAAAAATAAAGGGTCCGGTCCTCAACGACCGGACCCTTGGTGGATCATTAGCCTAATTCAGCGAAGTACTTAATTGTACGAACCATCTGGCTTGTATAGGAATTCTCGTTATCATACCAGGAAACAACCTGAACCTGATATAAATCATCGCCGATCTTGGATACCATTGTCTGAGTAGAATCAAACAGGGAACCGAATCTCATGCCGATAACGTCAGAGGAAACGATCTCGTCGGTGTTGTATCCGAAAGAATCGCTTGCTGCTGCCTTCATAGCTGCATTAATACCATCTTTAGTTACGTCTGCGCCTTTAACAACTGCGGTTAAGATAGTTGTGGAGCCTGTCGGAACCGGTACACGCTGTGCGGAACCGATGAGCTTTCCGTTTAATTCAGGAATAACAAGACCGATTGCCTTTGCAGCGCCTGTGGAGTTAGGAACGATATTGGCAGCGCCGGCTCTAGCTCTTCTTAAATCGCCTTTTCTGTGAGGTCCGTCAAGGATCATCTGATCGCCTGTGTAAGCATGGATGGTGCTCATGATACCGGACTGGATTGGTGCATAATCGTTAAGAGCCTTAGCCATAGGAGCTAAGCAGTTTGTTGTACAGGAAGCAGCGGAGATGATGGTATCCTCTGCCTTTAAGATGTTTTCATTTACGCTGTAAACGATGGTTGGAAGATCGCTGCCTGCCGGAGCAGAAATAACAACCTTCTTCGCGCCTGCGTTATCAGCCTAGATTTATCTTTAGAGCAATAGAAACCGGTGCACTCTAATACTACGTCAACACCGACCTGTCCCCACGGAAGATTTGCAGCGTCTTTTTCTGCATAGATCTTAATGGTCTTTCCGTCAACAGTAATGGAATCATCGCCAGCTTCTACTGTATGAACTCCCTCACCGTAATAACCAGCATATCCGCCCTGTGCAGTATCATATTTTAACAGATGAGCAAGCATTTTCGGATCTGTTAAATCGTTAATAGCTACTACTTCATAACCTTCTGCACCGAACATCTGTCTGAATGCAAGACGGCCGATACGTCCGAAACCGTTAATCGCTACTTTTACTGCCATAATCAATTCCTCCTAAGAATAAAATTCATTTGATTGTTAAATAATAATCAACTACCCTTTATTTTACCTAATATTCCAGCAAATAGCAAGTCCTTTTTTTTATTTTATAAAATCCTCATATTCTTTTCATATTCCTTTTTCAAAGGACCGCATCACCTCTATATTATTATAAATCTTATCTTCTATTTTATACATTTTACACAGAAATTCCTCTTGAACAAGGGCCTTCTCCTCATTGCTTTTCTCTTTCCCATTGATTATAATGAACTTAGCTTTTGAAAGGAGAACCTCATGCTTCCAGATTATCATTTTCATACAGACTTTTCAGGGGATTCCCAAACCCCTGCGCGCGCGCAGCTGGAAAAGGCCATAAGCCTTGGGATGAAGTCCCTCTGCGTCACCGACCACCACGATTATGACGTGGATTCTGTCATTGACTTTACCCTTTCGGCAGACCGGTACATGGAAACCATGACCGCCTTAAAAGAGGAATACAGAGACAGAATCGACTTACGCATCGGAATCGAGCTGGGACTTCAGACTCATTTAAAGGAATATTTTAAGGAGCTGCTGTCAGCCTATCCCTTTGATTTTGTCATCGGCTCCACCCATTTCATAAACAGGAAAGACCCCGCTTACCCGGAATTTTTTGAGGGACGGGACGAAGGGGAAGCATATCTTCAATATTTTCAGGTCACACTGGATAATGTGAAAAATTTGAATACTTACGATGTGGCCGGCCATTTGGACTACATTGTCCGGTACGGCCCCAACAAGGCGGCTTACTACAGCTATGAGGCTTACCGGGACGTGCTGGACGATATTCTAAGGGCGGTCATTGAGGGCGGAAAAGGAATCGAATGCAACACAGCCGGTTTCCGGAAAGGGATCAGGCAGCCAAATCCCTGTGTCCCGGTTCTGAAACGCTTTAAGGAGCTGGGGGAGAAATCCTGACCATTGGCCCGACGCCCATGTACCGGAGGATTTAGGCGCGGACTTTCAGAAAGCCAGGGAGCTTTTGCTGGAATGCGGGTTTTCTTACTATACGGAATTTAAAGGACGCAGGCCGGAATTCAAGCCCCTGTGATCTTTGAGCCTCAAGGCTCGGAATTGGAGAAATATACAATATGAATGTATTTGACATTATAGGCCCCATTATGATCGGCCCTTCCAGCTCTCATACGGCCGGCGCCGCCCGCATCGGAAAAACAGCTGCCATGCTTTTGGATGCTCCCGTTAAAACAGCGGACATCCTGTTCCACGGCTCTTTTGCCAAAACCTATAAGGGCCACGGCACGGACAAGGCCATCGTGGGAGGAATCTTAAAGCTGGACCCCTGGGACCCGGGCATCCGGACCAGCCTGGAAACGGCTGCGAAGCTGGGAATTGATCTCACCATCCGCACGGGGAACATTGAAAACGCCCATCCAAATACTGCCATCGTCACCCTTACCTCACCCGACGGCAAAACCATTTCCGTCCAGGGAGCATCGGTAGGAGGCGGAAACATTGTCATCACCCGGGTCAATGACATGGAGGTCTATTTTACCGGGCAGAACACCACCCTGATCGTGCTTCACCAGGATGTTCCCGGCATTATCGCCCATGTTACCAGCCTGGTGGCGGAGGGAAATGCCAATATAAATAACTTCCGTTTAAACAGGCAGGACAAGGGGGGGCTGGCCATCATGACCATTGAAATGGATTCTGATTTTGACCAGTGCCTGGCGGACCGGATCAGGACCATTCCCCATGTGTATAATACCATTCTTTTAAAATTGAGCTGACCTATATGCCCAAAAAACGCGGGCAGGAAAGAGGAAGCACCCTGCGGGTATACCTATTTGCCCAGAGAACTTGGGCAGGAAAGAGGAAACTATGAGATTAAAATATAATTCTGTGGAAGAACTGGTGAGTGCCGCCCTTTCTTCGAACCGGACGGAAATCGTCCTGGAGCAGCAGGCGGAGGACATGGAACCCACCCAGAGGCCGTCTATGCCACCATGGACAGGAGCTTTGAGGTAATGATGCAGTCTGTCAAAAGCGGAATGGACGAGACCCTCCGGTCCCCCAGCGGGCTTTCCGGCGGTGCTGCCGCCAAATTAAAAAAGGCTGTTGATCAGGGGAAAAACCATTACGGCCATCTCCTGGGAAACGCCATCAGCATGGCCTTGGCCGTGACCGAATTCAATTCCTGCATGGGACAGATCGTGGCCGCACCCACGGCAGGCTCCTGCGGAGTGATTCCGGCGGCTCTCATTTCCGTTATGGAAGAGTATGAGCTGCCCAAACACGACATTGTCATGTCACTTTTTACCGCCTCTGCCATCGGCATTGTCATTGCCAAATGCGCCAGCATTGCAGGCGCTGAAGGAGGCTGTCAGGCAGAGGTAGGGTCTGCTTCTGCCATGGCCGCGGCTGCCCTTACGGAGCTTTTCGGCGGCACTCCACAAATGGTGTCGGACAGCTGTGCCATTGCCTTAAAAAATACTCTGGGCCTGGTCTGCGATCCGGTGGCCGGATTGGTGGAGGTCCCCTGCATCAAGAGAAACGCCATGGGAGTTGCCAACGCCTTTACCGCTTCGGAACTGGCCTGCGCCGGAATTACAAGCGCCATCCCCGCCGACGAGGTAATTCTCGCCATGAAACAGATAGGACAGCAGATGTCCGCCTCCTTAAAGGAAACCGCAGACGGCGGCCTTGCGGCCACTCCTACGGGGTGCCGCTTAAGAAAACAGATTTTCGGGTAAAGGAAAGACGGGAACTGCTGAAAACAGTGTACAAAAAAAGCCTTGATTGGTGATATGCTGCCATGGTCTGCAGCATTCATTTTCAAGGCTTCTTTTTATGTCATAAACCAAATTTTATTCCATGATATTCTTATAAATCTCAATAACCTTTCTCATTGCCTCCGGCCCCGGCGCGCCGATTGTGGTCCTCTTTTCCACGCAGGTCTTAAGGCTTATGGCCTCATAAATATCCTCTTCGAATACGGGGCTTATGGCCTTATATTCTTCCATGCTCATATCGTCCAGAGCAATTCCCTTATCAATGCAGAAAAGCACAAGCTGGCCTACGATTCCGTGGGCATCCCGGAAAGGAACGCCGTGGTTTACCAGATAATCCGCCGCGTCCGTGGCATTGGTAAAGCCTTTCCTGGCGCTGTCCTCCATCACATCCTTCCGGAAGCTCATGGAGGAAATCATTCCTGTAAACAGGGCAAGGCAGCCTTTCACCGTATCAATTGCGTCAAAGGTCAGCTCCTTATCCTCCTGCATGTCCTTGTTATAGGCCAGAGGAATTCCTTTCATGGTGGTCAGCAGAGAAACAAGAGCGCCGTAAACTCTTCCTGCCTTTCCCCTTATGAGCTCCGCAATGTCCGGATTCTTTTTCTGGGGCATGATGCTGCTGCCGGTGCTGTAGGAATCGTCGATTTCCACAAAGCGGTATTCGTTGGTATTCCAGATGATAATCTCCTCACAGAACCTGCTTAAATGCATGGCCATGGTGGACAGGGCGCTTAAAAGCTCAATCAGATAATCCCTGTCAGCAACGGAATCCATGCTGTTAAGAGTGGGGCCGTCAAAGCCCAGAAGTTCTGCGGTATATTCCCGGTCCAGAGGATAGGTGGTTCCGGCCAGAGCGCCGGAGCCTAAAGGACAGTAATTCATCCTCTTTCTGATATCGGAAAGGCGGGATTGATCCCGGTTAAACATTTCAAAGTAAGCGCCCAGGTGATGAGCAAGAGTGATGGGCTGTGCTTTCTGCAAATGGGTGAATCCAGGCATGTAGGTGTCTATATGCTCCTCCATCAGCTTTAAAAGCTCCTTAAGCAAATCCTTTACCAGAGCGGAAAGCTCATCAATTTCATCTCTTGTATACAGCTTCATATCCAGAGCCACCTGGTCATTGCGGCTGCGTCCGGTGTGAAGCCGCTTTCCTGCCTCTCCAATCCGCTCCGTCAAAACAGCCTCCACAAAAGAAAGAATGTCCTCATGCTCCGCCGTGATGACAAGAGCCCCGCTTTCCAAGTCAGCCCTGATTCCCAGAAGCCCCTGGGTAATCCGGTCCCTGTCCTCCTCGGTCAGGATTCCCTGCTTTGCCAGCATTTTTACATGGGCTATACTGCCCTCTATGTCCTGATGGTAGAATTTTTGATCAAATGATATGGAAGCATTAAAATTGTGTACCAGCTGATTTGTTTCTTTTGTGAAGCGTCCGCCCCATAATTTCATAATTTCTCCTTTCTCGCCCACGTTTTCTGGGCAGGACCCTCCCCTCTTTATGGAGCGTATGGGTATTTCCTCTTATTTTTTATTCATTGGAATGGAGCCGCATGGGTCTGCGTTTTCTCCGCTTTCCAAGAGACAGGCCTGCAATCCCCAAAAGGACCAGAATGCTTCCTGCAGTAATCATGCCTCCTGTTTTTAATCCCTGGGGCATATACTCCAGAGAGATCTCATGGCTGCCCGCAGTCATATGCACGCTTAAAAACGTATCAAATATCTTATACGGCTCAACAGTTTTTCCGTCCACCGTAATAGTCCAGCCCTTATCATAGGGGATGCTGAAAAACAGCAGTCCTGCTCTTTCAGCCTCTATTGTTCCCTCAAGCTGGGTATCCGTCCACTTTGTCAGTTTCATGGAATTCTTGTTTAAAATATTGTATACAGATTCCAGTCCTTCCGGAAGGAAACGGTAAGCCGATGCCGTTAAGTCCTGTTCATTGTCTTCATTGTGAAGAGCGATTTCCTCTCCCGCCTTTAAATATCCAAGCTCCAGCAAATATCCCCGGTCCACATTATCAAAGCTTTTCGTGGTCTCCCCTAAGACAGCGTTTATTTTCTCCACCTTTTTATTTTTGACGGATACATAATAATCTCCGTCGGCCTCAGGGGTAAAGGTGAAGCTGGTCCCGGAAGTCTCACTGGGGACCTCGGAAAGCACAGGGTCTGCACCCAGAACCACGGACAAGTCATTTTGTACCTCCGCCGGGTTGGAAAGCTCCAGCTGCCAGTTATTTTCCAGATCATAGGGAACCATAAAGCCCATGGGCAGGGCATAGGTATTTTCATAAAGATACATGCCGTCTTCGTCGGAAATTCTGGTGTAAGTGCCTGTCTCCGGCGGTTCTTCCGAATACAGCCCGTATTTCACCGCCAAAAGGGCATCCACCAAGGGCGTGCTGCCGGTAATACTGTAGGCATTGGTTGAGCTCTCGCAGCCCAGCTTTTTAAAGAATTTGGAAAGATCCGCATTTGCCGTGGAGGAAAATAAGGATACGGTGGGGAAATTCATCCACGCTCCGTCATTTTTTGTTTTGCGGGTAACCTTTTGACGCGGTAGGCATCGTTGGGCATCAGGCTGTCGGCTAAGTCCGAGGAAGCCTTGTTGTCTTTCACATAACTGGTCCGGCTGGTGGAGTCGCACTGGTCACCGTTGTATTTACCGCCGCTTCCAGGGAAACCACGCCAAGGGTTAAAAGCACCAGAACATTTCTGCTGATTCCTCTCTGATACAGGCATATAAGCCCTGCATAAAAGGAAAGGAACAAAATAGCCACATAGAAAACGGAAAAATGATAGGCATCATCCGTAATCAGCTTTTGAGCCAGCAGCACAAAAATGATGGAGGCAAAAAATGATATCACCACATGCTTCCACGAAATCTCATGGAGATGGATATAGGTCTGGTAACAGACCAGCAGCATGAGGAAAATATAAATAAAGGACTGTCTGCAGGGCAGACTGTTTGGATAATGAAATCCGTGCCAGATAAAATTCATCACATTAACGGAAAAGCTGGCAAAGAAAAACAGCAGAAGGGAACACATAACGATTTTTTCCTTCTGACGGATCTGTCTGCATCCCAAATAAAGAGGGAAAAACAGGAGAATCCCCACGCCGCAGTAGATGTTGGGCCAGTGATCCAGTCCGATCTCCGCCTCCACTGCCGGAAGATGCCTGGCAAGCATGTCAAATATGGAGAAATAGGAACTGACCGTCTGGGGGAAATTAAAATCTCCCGACGCAGTCATCCGCAGCGCATAAATCTCCGGCAGAAGAACCCCTGCTGCAAGCCCCCCTGCTAATAGGGAAAATACTGCGAAATGCCCTATGTGAATAAAGACTTCTTTCCAAGGCCTTCTCCCCTCCAACACAAGAAGAGCAGGGAAATAAAATACCATAAAAATACATATCATAATAGATATGTAATAATTAGACAAAATTGATAACCCTAAGGTTATGCAATACAGAAGACACTTCTTTTCCCTGACCAGCCGTTCCAGACCCAGCATGATGAGAGGAAAGAGAAGAATGCAGTCCAGCCACATAATATTCCAGCTATAGGCAGCCATGTACCCGGACAAAGCATAGAAAACACCGAAGAAAGCGATTCCAAAATCCCTTGTTTTATTATGCCTGCGCAGATACCAGGAAAAACTTAAGCCGCACAGCCCGGTTTTGAACACGATCATATAGGTCATGAACTCTATGATGTATTTCTTGGGGCATAGGACAATCAGCCAGTTTAAGGGACTGGCCAGATAATAGGCATAAAGAGCCGCAAAATTCACACCCATGCCCACATCCCAGCTGTAAAGAAGGCTTCCTCCGTGAATGAGCTTATAGCGGAACTCGGAAAAGAAAGGGGCATACTGATGATACATATCGGTCCTTAAAAAGCTCTCTTCCCCAAAGGGAAATATCCCCCGCTGGGCGAATATGATAATCATAATGACCACAGGAACGAAAAACGCCGCAAGAAGACCGTCAGACGGCCTTATCAGATTTGAGCCTTGCTTCTCTTTTCCGTCTTTTGTTTTACCGGTTTCACGTGCCGTCTTAGCCGTTTTATGCGATATCCCGGCTTCCTCTTCTTCCGGAAGCTCGTCCGGCTTCCATAGGCGGGCCTCGGAATGGCAGGAGGGAGCCTCATCATAAAAGGACGTATCCGTATCCATGTCTGCATCCATATCTTCACTGGCCATATCCGCCCAGTCTGGATCTCCGTCATATAGATCTTCCATTCCGTCGACCGGAATTTCCAACCTTATCCTGGGCATATTCGCCATGCCGTACAGCTCGTCCAGCCCGTCATCCGGTTTTTTAGGTCCCTTTCCAGTCATACCCGCCATGCCGTATAACTCTTCCAGTCCGTCATCCGGAATTTCAGAACTTTTCCCAGGCATATCTGCCATGTCGTATCGCTCTTCCAGCCCGTCATCCGGCTTTTTAAGCCCTTTCCCGGCCAGACCCGGCTCATCAAAGCTTTTTTCCGCCTCTCTGTCCCTGTCTTTCCTGTCTGTCATAGCTTCCTTATCTTCCGCTGCTTCTTTTCCGCCTGATGTCATCCTTAGTATATCCTCTAGTTCCTTAGAAATTTTTTCAATCTCGTCATCCCGTTCCATCTTATATACCTCTCTTTACAGGGGTTTTTCCTCACTCTTTCGGAAGATGAAAAGCTTGCTGAATACATAATTCACGATTACTACAACAACGGACACCAGCACTTTGCTTATATACTCACCCATATTGAGCCAGGAAACCATTATCACCATAAGAACCATTTCCATGACGCCAGACGCTGCTCTGCATGCTGTAAATGAAATGCCCTCTTTTATAATAAAGGCCGGATGCAGGTCATAGCTCTGAAAAACAAAGATTTTATTAACAATAAAGGCAAACAGGACAGAAATCACCCAGGCTGCAGCCGTTGCTATCCGGTAATCTACCCCGGATTTCACCATGGCGCCATAGACAATCCAGTTCACAAGGGTTGTCAGCACTCCGAATATCAAATAGGAAATGACCTCCCGGTTCATGACCTTGTCCCATATTTTTTTTATCATCACTTTTACTCCTGTAAAATTGCATTTCTTCTATTGTATTATAGGGAGCGGAAATTGTAAAGGGATTCCTTCCAGCCTCTTTAATGCCTCTCCTGCATGATCCACAAACATCCGGCGGACGCCTTCCAGCTCTCCCATGCCTTTTAACCGGCAGACCACCTGATACCCGTCCTTCTCCAGCTGGCTTTTCCAGGAATCTGCATCTCTTCCTGCCATGTCATTGTGGGCATGATCCCCGGAAACAATCACAAGAGGCTGCAGCACCATGCGGTTTGAGTCTGTTTTTCCATCTGCCTTACGGCTTCAAAGTCCGGTTCCGCTTCTACGGTTCCCACATGATACCGCTCATATCCATTCCGGCGCAGCACCCCTGCCAGCCGTTCATAGGCTTCATTTGCCGCGTGCTCCGTTCCGTGTCCCATGAATATGATTTCCGTTCCTGCCCTGTCGTATTCCCTTGTATCCTCCCGTAAAATGCGGGAAAGCCTTTGATAATCGTCTTCATGGGAAAGCAGGGGTTTTCCGCACACCATCCGGTCAAACCGGTTCTCATATTCCCTGGCAGCTGCAAGCATACGGTCATTTTCTTCTCCGCCCATGACCAAGGTTGGCTGGAGAAGGACACTTTCATA
>JASGGP010000146.1:0-11213 GCA_047604985.1 Lacrimispora sp. | reverse complement strand
CGAAACCTGGTCAAAAGGGAAAATCAAGATGCCTGCTGCGAAACGGGCAATTTTGGCCGCCCATGCTGTTGCAAAGGAAATTGATGATAGAGTACATGGCGCATTGTGCCATGCGATTGGCCATGCTGGCGCTACCGTGCATGTTGAAACCCATGCTTTAGGGCTTCCCTTTTATGAACTGACATCACTCGTTCTCAAATTCGGGAAAGATGAATATCAGAAGCAGGTTTATGAAAAAATCAATTACTACTGTCAGCGCCTCATATATTGGCAGGAAAACATTGATAAGGTTGATTTGGAATGGGCAGGTTTTTTAATGGATGACAGTCGGCCCAATAAGGAAAGGCTGCTGACCGAAAAGGTTACAGAGCGGTTTCGAAATATTTAAATTTAGCACAGGAGTCAAAAATATGGCAGATGACATAATAAAAAGAATTGTTGTACAATTAAAGGAATGCCCCTTTATAACGGGCGTTGTTTTAGGCGGTTCCAGAGCCACAGGAACTGCAACGGAAGACTCGGATATTGACATAGGCATTTACTACGAAAAATCAAGTATTGATTTTGAAAAGCTGAATGCCATTGCAGCACAACTAGATGATGCCCACAGACAAAATCTCATCTGCCGTGAAGGTGAGTGGGGAAATTGGGTAAACTGCGGCGGCTGGCTTATTATAGACGGCTGCCACGTGGATTTGATCCTGCGTGATACCCAACGGGTAAAGGATTGTATTGTTCAAACTGATAACGGTGTGATTTCTCCTCATTACCAGACAGGACACCCTCATTCATATCTTAATGTCATGTATCGGGGGGAATTGGCATCCAGCAAAATTCTCTGGTCCAAAACCGGTGATTTTACTGAGCTGAAAAAACATTCTGAGATTTATCCGGATCGCTTAAAAACTGGGCTGATTTCCTTTTTCATGTTTGAAGCGAAGTTTTCCTGTATGCTTGCAAAAAATTATTCCAAAGACAATGATGTATATTATATCATTGGACATTTATTCCGCTCCATATCCGCATTAAATCAGGTCTTGTTTGCCATAAACCGAGTTTATTGCCTGAATGAGAAAAAGGCGACCTTACGAATTGAAAGCTTTGCGTCTGTTCCCACGGACTACCGCAATCGGGCAAATAAAATACTTTTGCTGACACCGGAAAATCTTATGCTTTCTTTCAGCGAGCTGGAGCAGCTCTGCAATGAGGTTGAAATGCTGGCCGATAATAAATTTTAAAGAAGCTCACCGGTTCAGATTTTTAAAGCAGGCCAATTCTTTATTAAAGAACCGGCCTGCCCATTTTATTACATACCCAGAATATTCCAGGCTGCCCCAGGACCTGTTAAATCAGGGCTGCCCATGTGTTTTTCCGGTAGTGAAATTCCTGATTCCTAATACTTATCCGATCCGGCGGCGGACTCAAGAAACCCTTTCGTTTCCCATAGGGAACCATCTGTTTTATATCCGTGATTTCTATATCCGTCATCCTTATATCCGCCATCTATATATCCCTCATCCAGCCTGAACTTTCCCACTTCCTCCCGCAGGGTAACCGCCTGGGCGGACATTTCTTCGCTGGTAGCGGAGTTTTCTTCCGCTGTTGCCGCGTTTGTCTGCACGACAGAGGCTACCTGTGAAAGTCCGATTTTCACCTGTTCTATGGCGCTGGCCTGATCAGCAGAGGACCGTTCAATATTTGAGAAGCTCTCCGTCACCTTGAGGGTATTCATCCCCACATCCTTCAATATCTGGGCTGTCTGCGCGGTTATCTGTACGCCTCTGGATACGGTATCAATAGAATTCCGGATAAGGTCCTCGGTCTGCCTGGCAGCTTCCGCAGATTTGGCGGCAAGACTGCGGACTTCATCAGCCACAACCGCAAAGCCTTTTCCTACACTTCCGGCACGGGCTGCCTCAATGGCGGCGTTGAGGGCCAGAATGTTGGTCTGGAACGCAATGTCTTCAATGACCTTGGTGATATTGGAAATCTGATCTGACGAGGAGCCGATATCGGTCATAGCTTCGGTGAGCTGCTTCATATGCTCGTTTCCGGCCTTTACTCCTGCTCCCGCTTTGTCTACGTAGAGGGACGCATTTTTTACGTTTACTGAATTTTCGGCCGCCTGCTCCGCAATTCTCGTGACAGAGGCATTCAGTTCCTCAACAGAGGCCGCCTGCTCCGTGGAACCTGCCGCCAAAGCCTGGGCTCCGCCTGCAACCTGGGATGCTCCGGTGCTGACCTGTTCCGATGTAGTGTTGATTAAGCTTAAGGTCTGGTTTAAAGAGGATGAAATACCGAGAAGAGCTGTCTTTATGGAAGCAAACTCTCCCTCATAGGCCTGGGACAGGCTCACGGTCATATCTCCCTGCTTCATGGTTTCCAGCACCGACGTTATTTCACGAATATAGCCATGATATTCACTGAGCCTGGTCAGGATCTGACCCATTGCCTGGGACAGCTGCCCGACTTCATCCTTTGTAAATGTTTTTTCATCAATGGAAAGGGTCAGCTCTCCCTGTGCAATGCGTCTGCTGATGCCGGTTATGTACTGTATATTTCTTTTCAGATAGAGCAGAACCCTGACCGCCAGTGCAGCCAGCACCACAGCAATTATTCCGACTATAAGAAAGGAGGTTGTCGTGGAGGTTTTGATCTGTCCTTGAATTGCGGCCGTGCTCTGCTCCGCATATGCCTCCAGCAGCTCAGTCATAACATTAAGGTTTTCCCTGGCCGAATGGAAAGCATCCAGATGGGCCTCATAATCTCCGATTCCGGTATCAGCATCATAGGTTTTCAGCCATTGGGCATAGATGGCGGTAAATTGTTCGTAAAGCTCCTTGAGCGTAACGCTTTCCGTAGGATGCTTAAAGTTTTCATATAAATCCTGGTTGTCCCGGATCTTCTCATAAGCAGTCTCCAGACGCGTCTGCACCTGCTCTGCATTTTCCTTAAAATCAGAGGTAAGACTATCTTTCTTATCTTCCGGAATAATGTTTCCCTGGGTCCGCAGAAGGATAAACTCATCCTCCGCCACATAAGCCTGGTAAAAATCCCTGTCGGCATTGATCAGGGCTGCCGTAGGAACAAAAAGCTCATCATAAAGAATATGCCGGGTGTTATTATTAACAGCGTTTATGTTGAAGAGAAATACAACAGAAATAACTATCAGGGCAATCAGCGCAGGAATACTGATCAGCAGCAGCTTTAAGGTAATTGACAGGTTCTTCATAAAATCCCCCCATATGAACGACGGTTGTCTTAGTATTTTCCTGAGGCAAATCCAGCCTCAGTCAGTGATTTTTCGGGCCGCGGCAAGTCATTGAACATGGAAATGCTGCCTTTCTCCGTATCCAGCGTAAATCTGCCCACCTCCTCCCGCAGGGTGGCAGCCTGGGCGGACATTTCTTCGCTTGTTGCGGAGTTTTCTTCTGCTGTGGCTGCATTGGTCTGAACAACAGCAGAAACCTGAGACAGCCCCAGCCTGATCTGCTCAATTGCGTCGGCCTGTTCGGCAGAGGCCTGTTCAATTTTGGAGAAGCTTTCCGTCACCTTCAGAGTGTTTCCCCCCACCTTCTGAAGAATCTGGGCTGTCTGCTCCGTTATCTGAGCACCTCTGGACACAGTATCCGCCGAATTCCTGATCAGCTCGCCGGTCTGCCTGGCGGCCTCAGCAGATTTTGCCGCAAGACTGCGGACTTCATCAGCCACAACCGCAAAGCCTTTTCCCACGCTTCCCGCACGAGCCGCTTCAATGGCGGCATTGAGAGCCAGAATATTCGTCTGGAAAGCGATGTTTTCAATGACCTTAGTGATGCTGGAAATCTGATCCGAGGAGGAACCGATTTCCGCCATTGCTTCCGTAAGATGCTTCATATGCTCGTTCCCGGCTTTTACTCCTGAACCGGCCTCATCAACGTAATGAGCGGCCATTTTTACGTTTGCTGAATTTTCTTCCGCCTGTTCTGCGATTCTTACGGCAGAAGCATTCAATTCCTCAACAGAGGCCGCCTGCTCTGTGGAACCTGCCGCAAGAGCCTGTGCTCCGCTGGAAACCTGGGAGGCGCCGGTGCTGACCTGTTCGGCAGCGGTGTTGATGGTATACATGGCATGGTTCATCGATGCGGCGGTATTGATGATTGCTTCCTTAAGCGATGCATAATCACCTGGATAATCTAATTCCACCTTAATCCGCAAATCTCCATTTGCAATATGAGTAAACTTTTCGATTACGTCTCTCAGGATAATTTCCTGCATCCTGTTGCTGCTCCGGATGAGCTGGGCCATCTGCCCCAGCTCGTCACGGCTTTCATAGGTGATCTCAACACCCATATTGCCTTTGGATATTTCTTCGTAGGCATTTACAATTTCAGTCACAGGAGTCAGGATGGATCTCCGGACAGAGATTATAACAATGACCGTCAGCAGAAAGGATACGGCGGCGCAGGCAATCAGCATCCCCCATGCCTCAGCCGTTACAGTCCGTGAATCGACATTCTGCTGTGCGGCCCGGTCCTTGGCGGTTTTTGAAAAGCCAAGGAGAATATCCATGGCCTGGTCAATTCTCGGCTTATATTCCTCTTGATAAAGACTCAGGGCCTTGGCGAGATCTGCATCGGACCGGTCGGCCATAACCTCGTTAATTTCAGCCCGTTTCTCAGCGGCCTCGGCGATTACTGACCGGAGCTTTTCAACGTCTGCATCCCGGTCATGATTCCGTTGGTTATTTTCATAAGCATCCAGTTCGGCTACAATGGACTTGCCGTAAACGGCCGCTGTATCCAGCGCTGCTTTGGAGGCCTGCCCGTCATCTGCTGTTATTGCTTCCAGCAGGGTATGAAGAATGCCCTGCATATCCACCTGCATGCTCCTGACATGCTCTGCATTGGGAACCGTGTACTGAGTGTATAAATTGATCTGCCGGTTAATGCTGTTTATGTTGTACAGTGACAGCACGATAGACAGCATCATTAAAATAAGAACGATTCCAAACCCGGTGATTAATTTCCTTCCCACAGACAGATTTTTTATAAAACTGACTTTTCTTTCTTTTGTTCTGTTCATATTCATAAGAGTTCCTTCCATTTAAATTTTCCAGCTTCAAGCTTTTTAAATATGCAAAAAAAGCAATCCATTGCATACAAGAATACAGCAAATTACTTTTTTTTACATACTCAACTTTGTGGTATTTTTCGTTTTTCGTCAAAATTCCTTTAAATTCAACTCTGCCTTTGAATGAATGTCCAGCTTACTGTATACATTTCTGAGGGTTGTCCGGACAGTGGTTTCTGCTATGAACAGCTTGTCGGCAATTTCCCTGGCACTTAACCGCTCCTTGGCAAGCCATGCGATTTCTCTTTCCCTGGGCGTCAAAGGTGATTTCCCCTGAAGGACGGCTTTCCTTATGATGTTCACGCCTCTTTGCTGCCGCCTGCAAAGTTCATTTAAGGCCGTACAGCCGCTGATTTCAGAAAGAAGGCTTTCCATGCCATCCATCTGGGCAAATGGAAGATAAATCTGATCCGGCACCGCGATATCCAGCGCCTCCCTTAAATGTTTCTGCGCTTCCAGACAGTTTCCGCTGTTTCTCTTTGCTATGGCAAGAAAAATGTGCTGGTACACCGTGGGCATGAGATATTTAACGCTTCCGGTCGGATTCTTTGTCATATCTGTAACAAACTGGCAGACTCCGTAAAGCTCGTTATAGCGTTTATCTATAACCAGAATCCATAAGTAAAAAATCTGGGCGATGGGAACAATCGGCGCATACAATACCTTTTTCATGCTTTCCATGTCATAAAACCACTGTGCCACATAATCTTTGATGCCCAGTATGAGACCGATAATTGACATGGTGTGCTCCATCAGGCGCAGCACGGAAAGGCTGGAGCTTTCTTTCCCATAAGCCTGAATATTCTTTACTGCCTTGAAATACCCCTCCGCATCCCCCCGTAAAATGGCAATGCGGGCCAGGGTCAGCTCCCCGCAAAAACAAATATAAATCTGTTTATAGCTGCGCGCCTCATAAAGGGCTTTATAGCAAAGAATCTCGGCTTCACTGTCTTCCCCCCGCAGGAGCATTGCCTCCGCGCGTATCATGCTCTTTGCACCGGCCCACTGTCCCTGGGTTAATTTACGGTATATCAAGGACATTTCCTCAATCTGCTGCATGGTAAATTCCAATTTACCGCTTTCCCGCCAAAACAAACTCAATGAGGAAGGGGTTGTATATCCCCATACCGTATCTCTCTTAATAATTTCAGAAGGCTCTCCCAAAATTTCCCAGGAGGCCTTTTGTGCCTTTTTTAATTTAGATATATCGTTGTAATCCTTCATGGAAACCAGAAGTGTATACTCGCCTTTTATCTTCCGAAGGTATTCGTCATCAAAACCCATATCATTTTTAATGATGAGGCTGAGCAGGCCGCAGATTCTGCAGTATATCTCAAATTGCCCGCAGGCAAGGGTCTGATAGCCTAAAACAAGAAGAGTAAAAGGGTATCTGCACAGCGTTTCTTTCGGACATACAGTAATCAGCTTTTCCATAAATTCGGGCTTATATATATCCCTGTGGTTATCAAAATATTCACAGCTAAAGGGTAAGGATAAGATGGCGTCAAAATCTTTCACTTTATAAAAGAAATGGGCGGCCTGACAATACTGCCCTACTGCGGCACAGGCATTCCCGGCTCTGCGATAGACCATGCTCCGGTCTTCCTCCCGCAGGTCATGGTATAAACGGTCTGACAGATAATCCCGTAAAATGCTGTGCATAATATAACGGTGTTGATCGGGAATAAAGCGGATGAACTCATTATACATTAATAAATACCGGATACTGTCAGGCAGTATTTCCAGCCCCATCATAATGGCCGCCTGACGCGCGGTAAAGCTGCCTAAAACCGATACCGCGAGAAGAAAGTCCTTTTCTTCCGATGTAAGCCTGTTCCATATGGCGGTTTCCACCAGACGCATAACATCAGCCGTAAGATCAAGGGAACCGCTTTCTTTATAGTTGATGATCTGCAGCCTGATTGCGGATACCCAGCCTTCGGTATACATATATACGCTCTCTGCTTCTCCATTGGTAAGCTGAACACCTTCCAGACGAAACAGATTAGCGGTTCCTTCTTTATCAAAGAAAAAAGCGGAGGAATTAATTGTATAAATCTTGTCATTAAGAATTGAAAATTGATGCTCGGCTTTCACCTGCTGGATAATAAATATCATATGCAGACGGGAGTTTCCGTGCCTGGAAAAAACGCTTATTAATTCGCGGAGAACCTGGCAGTCAACAAGCTGATAGTTATCCACCACCAAATAAGTTTCTGCACTGCAAGGAACGTTCCTAAGACAGGACGCCGTATAAAACAGAGTATCCATGGTAGGCATATTTAAGCTTCTCAAGTCATCCGCTGTTTTATCATCCACATTGGAAAACAGTTCACAAATACCCAGCCACGCCATGGAAGCCGACTCCCCTAAACAGGTGTACCAGTATTCATGCGCACCGGGCGGAAGGTTCTCTTTTAAATATTCCCTGACCGCAGTGGTCTTACCAAAACCGGAAGGAGCTTCAATAATGGTTATAGGGTACTGAGATATATGGGCAAGTTGTTTTTTCAGCTTATCCGAGAAATAATACTTTTGCTGTTGGTCCGATCTTTTACACATATTATTTCCTCCACTATGATGGGGAGAATATGCCCGTGCGCCTGCAGCTTTCCTTGATGTCTTTTTCCACGTATCCTGTTATCCCGGAATTTTACCCCAGCCCGTTCCGGCTTCCGGTTCCCCGTTTTTTTCCAGCTTTTCTGACGGTTAGATAATCCATAAATTGCATCTCTAATTAAGGATTATCTTAGCATAAAATACGACAAATTTCAACAAATAACGACATCTAAATCGACATAAATGTACGGAATATATTTGCTTTTTATCAAATAGGCCATACAATTCTCCCATAGGAAGCGTGGGGAATGATTTCCTGATTCAATAAAGGAACGAAAGATCTCTGAATAGATTTTTTGTGTGCTTTCACACAGTAATATTATCTGGTGCCAACGGATACTGCGGCTTCCGGAAAAAGCATGAAAGCGTAGTGAAACTGTTGAAGATTCATGTATGGCTTTGTTAAATACACTATGATTGACAGGCAAAACGGAAAAAGCTATAATATATTACAAATGTAATAAAAGTGGAGGAATAGATATGATACCGCAGATATCAGATGCAGAATACGAAGTTATGAAGATTATATGGAAATATTCACCGATCAGCACCAATGAGGTGACTGAAAAGCTTTCAGCCTCCACATCCTGGTCCCCGGAAACAATTCATACACTTTTAAACCGTTTAGTCAGGAAAAAAGCCATCACCTACAGCAAAGAAAGCCGTGTTTTTGTATATACGCCTCTTATTACTCAAGAAGAATATCTGGAACACAAAAGCAATACTTTTCTCAGTCAGTATTTTGACGGTAATTTATCGGCATTTATGGCAAATTACGTGCATAGTGAAAGATTTCAGATGAGCAGTTAAATGATTTAAAAAAATTGTTCAGTTCTCCGGAGGAAAGGGGAAAATAAACATGTTTGCTGTAAATTTTATTATATGCAACATAATACTCACATGTATCATCGGTATTATTTATTTCTTCGTATATATTTTTAAGAAACATTTATCGCCTGGATTTCACTATACTTTAGGTTTAATAATGGTGATTGCACTGCTGCTTCCATTTATTCCTCTGCATAAAACAAATACGAATATCTTTGAGTCTTATCTTAAGTCAGGGACGTCACAGGAAAGGCTGTTCCCGGCCCAATTTCACAGTGCTTTAGAAGAAAACTTGAACTTACTCTCTGATAATTCTGTAAGTGTATCCAAAATGAACTGGAATTTTATCGGCAGCCTATTGCTCCTCATATGGATTTTAGGCATGGCCTATACCTTTATCAAAGCTGGATATATTAATTATAAAATTTATCTTTTAAAAAAATACGCACTTCCCAATCATAATGCTTCGGTCAACCAGATTTTAGAACAGTGCTTAAAAGAAATGGGAATAAAAAAGAAGATACCTCTGAAGATCACTTCCTTAAATACTCCGGGCATAGCCGGTTTTTTCAACCCCTGCATTTTATTTCCCAGAAATACTCTAGAGGCAATCCCATTAAAGGATTTAAGATTTATAATCCTTCACGAATTGCAGCATTACCGGCACAAGGACATATTTGTCAACTGCTTTATCTGTCTGATACAAATTTTATATTGGTTCAATCCGGTTGTTTACTGGTTTCTGAAAGAACTGCGCCAAGTGCAGGAGATATCCTGTGATACTTCTGTTTTAAGTAAAATTGATTCTCATGCTTATTCAGACTATGGGAATGCTTTGATTAATTTTGCAGAATTAATCTCAAAGCAAACGTTTTCAGCCATATACAGTATTGGCGGTTCCTATCAGCAGATCAGGCGCAGAAGTCTGGCAATCGTACATTATAAAAAAAGTACCTCTTTCCATAGACTAAAAGATTTTATACTGATTTCGTGTGCAGCAGCATTTATCTTTTGCAGCACACCGTCCCTGAATCTTTTAGCGGCGGCTCAGGATACCTCCGGTTTAAAGAGTTTAAATTATACAACGGCCGATCTGTCCTCCTATTTTTCAGGTCATGACGGCAGCTTTGTGCTGTACAATATCCAAAATGATACCTACACCATTTATAATACGGACAAATGCACAGCCCGGACTTCACCTGATTCTACCTACAAAATATACAGTGCGCTTGCAGCATTAGAAAATGCTGTAATTACACCGGACAGCACCTTACAGGTATGGTCCGGGGAACCGTACAGCCACAGCAGCTGGAATCAAAACCAAACGTTAAAAAGCGCAATGGCAAATTCAGTAAACTGGTATTTTCAGAATCTAGATGCCAATATGGGCGATTCCCGCCTGCAAAATTTCTTTGACGGGATTTCTTATGGAAATAAGGACCTTTCAGGAGGCATTTCCAATTACTGGCTTGAATCATCACTCCTGATATCTCCCCTTGAACAGGTACAGCTTTTAACGGATTTTCAAAAAAACACATGGGGATTTAATACACAAAATATTGCTGCAGTAAAAGACTCCATATTTATTTCTGATTCTCAAGGTAATAAACTCTATGGGAAAACAGGAACCGGTAATGTAAACGGCAAATTCATAAATGGCTGGTTTGTCGGTTTTGTTGAAACCGGCAGTATTACCTATGTATTTGCTACAAATATTCAAGGTGCTGATAATTGCAATGGTGCCGCTGCTTCCAAAATTTCTTTAAGCATATTATCTGATTTGAAGATCTATTAGCTGCCGCCCAAAATTAAAATAGGCTGGTTCATACTCACCAGCCTATTTTTTAATTCCAGCTAAATAAATATTTCACGGTATAACGCATTCATCCATGCCGCGCTTTTGAACCGTCTCAAGCCGTACCTGATTTGTTTTTTTTCTTATTTGTTTTCCAGCACTTTTCTGGTCCGTTCAACCACATATCCGCTTCCGCCCCGTTCTTTCACATCCTCCACCATTGTCAGCATCAAAAAAGCATCTTCTCCCTGTGCATCCGGCGTAAATACAGCAAACCATCCAAGCTCTGTCCCATCCTGGTCTTCTTTGCTCTGTTTAATCTCCGCCGTTCCTGTTTTTCCCGCCAGACTAAGTCCATCGATTTTACAGCCGTGTCCTGTTCCGTTTTTATCTTCTATCACCTGAATCAAGTCTTCCCGTACAGTATCTGCCGCTTCTTTAGAAAACGCATTTTCAATCCAAAAACTGCTCTGTTGGTCCTTTGATACACGAAGAGTGGGAGAAATGACATTTCCATCATTGACAAATGCAGAATAAAGTACAGCCAAATGCAGCGGGTTGACTAACAGTTCTCCCTGCCCATAACCGGAATCTGCCAACTGAATTTCATCATCGATCTTATCGTTGTTGCTGTAACTGGAAACGCCCATCTCAATAGGAAAAGGAATACGTTCTCCAAATCCCAATGATTTTAATTGCTCCGTAAATACATCTGCTCCAATTGAAAGCGCTGCCTTAGCAAAATAGATGTTATCTGAATAAATGAGTGCATTCTTTAAAATTACAGGCTCATAGGTATGAAGTGTTGTAATATAATAATTTCCCCAGCTTGCATCCTTCCGCCAACTGGTTCCCACAT
>JASGGP010000145.1:0-11330 GCA_047604985.1 Lacrimispora sp. | reverse complement strand
ATATGATATAACAATAATAAATGCAAAGGAGTTTCTCATATGTGCCTCCGGGGACGAGCGTGAGTTTCTTTTTCATCTTTCTGTAAGACTGATAATTTCTCCGTCCTCCGGCACAAAAAGGTTTCCTGTGAAATAGGGTTTTCCTTCTTCCATATAAAGCTTTTTCCGGTTGGCCAGGTTTGCATCCTCCGTATGCCAGAGGACCAGGTTTTCTATCTCCATTTCCTGTGCCAGCCGGCAGGCGTCCTTTACGGTGCTGTGGTGCTTCTCATAGGGCTTAAAGCGTTCCTGTTCCCGGTCAAGGCAAAAAGCCTCGTGAAACAGCCAGCCGCTGTTTTTAACATATTGGGTGCAGGATGGATGGAAAGGCTCATCCCCGCAGCAGGTCAGCCGCTTCCCATTGCCTAAAACCATGGTAAAGCCGTATTGCCTTGCTTTGGTGGAATGAATGTCGAAAAATGTTACCTCATATCCCAGGATACTCCTTGTTTCGCCGTCGTCAACAGGGATCAGATGAATCCGCTTGCCGATGAGCTCATAAAATTTTCCCTGAAGGGTCAGGCGGCAGAGGGTATCAATCACCGGAACCAGGCCGGCATGGCAGTAAATGTTCAAATCTCCGTCATATCTTCCGGATTTTATCCTTGTCCCGATAAAGCGGACCATCCAGACGATTCCAAGAATGTGGTCCGTATGCTCGTGGGTTACGAAAATATGGTGAATCCGGGACATGTCCACATCCATATCCTTTAAAATGCGCAGAATGCCGTTGCCTCCGCCTGCGTCGGTCATGAAATACTCACCATCTTTTTTTATGGCAAAGCAGGTGTTGTAGCACTGGGTAACCGCTGCATTCCCGGTTCCGAAAACGTATAGCTGTTCCATGGGGATCTCCTTTTACTGAATTTATATTTAAGACACAAGGCGGCCGGCCCTGAGAGCATACAGGGCCGGCCGTGAAATATTATTTCTCGCCTGGCGGCGTGATCTTTAGTGATGGTTTTTCATCCTGTTTTAAAAGACCAAGCTCTGATAATATGGCGACAGTGGATACCGTTGCAAGTTCCACGGATACGCTGACTGACGCAGCGGTAACGCAGCCGATTAATGCGGCTGTATCCTGCGTAAGTTCCATGTGTTTGTAAGAGAGGCTTGCCACAACGGAACTGACTTTCTCAATTACATATTCCATGTTCTGATTTATAACTTCTGAGGCGATCTCTTTCGTTAAATTATTAAGGTCTGACATATTCATCAACTCCTTTTCTTTATCCAGATGGATAGAACTGGTAACTTTATTATAGATAGGTAGCTTTATAAAAGCAATAAAAAAATATTATAATATTGTATACATGAATCCCTCAATCCTTGCCGGCGGTTTCTTCCCAATATGGTTTTCCCTAAATCCTCCCGAAGCTTGACGGGAAATGCCGAATTCATGGGAAAAACGTCCGTTTAAAAGGGTTTTAAAAAGCCGTTTTTTATGTTACTATAACCTTATCAGAAACGGCAAAGCGTTTTATGAGGGGAGAGAAAACACCCTGGGGGTGTACCTATATGCCCGGAGAACATGGGCAGGGAGGAGGAAAATATGAAAGATCTGGCTTATTTAAAACTGATGGCAAAGGAGTATCCGACGATTAAGGCGGCCTCCAGCGAAATCATAAACTTAACGGCCATTCAGGGACTTCCGAAAGGAACAGAGTATTTTTTCAGCGATCTTCACGGCGAACACGAGGCTTTTGTCCATCTCTTAAAAAGCGCTTCGGGTATCATACGGGAAAAAATCACGGAGACATTCAGCCACATCATACCGGAAAAAGAGGAGGTCGAACTGGCAAACTTAATTTACTATCCCGAGCGGGTGATGAATCAGCTGGAAATGAGCGGCCTGGCGACCGGCGACTGGCAGAGGGTGACCATTTACCGTCTGGTGCAGATATGCAAGATGGTATCTTCCAAATACACCAGATCCAAGGTGAGAAAGAAAATGCCGCCGGAGTTTTCCTACATAATTGACGAGCTTCTCCATGTGGATTATAACGATGACAATAAACGTATATACTATAATGAAATCATAAGGTCCATTATCGACATCCGGGTGGGAGATAAATTCATCATCGCCTTATGCGAACTGATCCAGAACCTGACCATTGACAATCTGCACATTATCGGGGATATCTTTGACAGAGGTCCCAGAGCCGATATTATTATGAATGAGCTGCTCCAGTTTCACGACGTGGATATCCAGTGGGGGAACCACGACATTTCCTGGATGGGAGCGGCCACGGGAAACTTAGCCTGCATCTGCAATGTTTTACGGATCGCCATCAGCTACAACAGCTTTGATGTGCTGGAGGACGGATACGGCATCAATTTACGGCCCTTATCCATGTTCGCCGCCAGGGTCTACAGGGAAGATCCCTGTGAGCGTTTTACGCCCCAGATCCTGGACGAAAATATTTACGATGCGGTGGACCCGGGTCTGGCGGCCAAGATGCACAAGGCCATTGCAATCATCCAGTTTAAGCTGGAAGGGCAGATCATCAAGCGTCATCCGGAATATGAAATGAGCGGCAGGATTCTTCTGGAAGCCGCTGATTTTGATCGGGGAGTGGTGCGCCTGGAGGGAAAGGAGTATCCCCTGCTTGACAAAGCCTTTCCAACGGTGGACCCGAAAGATCCCCTGAAGCTGAATAAAGAGGAGGAAGAACTGCTTCATACCCTGCAGCTTTCCTTTAAGCATAACGAGCTGCTTCACCGCCATATACGCTTCCTCTATTCTCACGGCAGCATGTATAAATGCTATAATTCCAACCTGCTTTACCACGGCTGCATTCCCATGAAGGAGGACGGAAGCTTTGATGAGCTTGTAATGGACGGCAAGGCCTATTCCGGACGGGCTCTTATGGACTATGTGGACCGGAAAGTCCAGAATGCTTATTTCATGCCCGAGGATTCCAGGGAAAGCGATGACGCCAGAGATTTCATGTGGTATTTATGGTGCGGAGCCAAGTCCCCTGTTTTCGGCAAAGGAAAGATGACCACCTTTGAGCACTATTTCATCGAAGACCCTGTAACCCGCAAGGAGCCCATGAACCCTTATTACAGGCTCAGCGTGAAAGAGGAATACTGCAACAAGATTCTGAAAGAATTCGGCCTGTCCCAGACAGGTTCCCATATCATCAACGGCCATGTGCCCGTAAAGATAAAGGAAGGGGAGTCCCCGGTAAAGGCAGGTGGAAAGCTGTTTCTCATAGACGGAGGCTTATCAAAGGCCTACCAGTCCAGAACCGGCATCGCAGGCTATACCCTGATTTATAATTCCAACCATCTGGCTCTTGCGGAGCATAAGCCTTTCGACCCTGCAAAAGAGAGCACGCCCCGGGTATCGGTGGTGGAAAACATGAAAAAACGGGTCATGGTGGCAGATACGGACAAGGGAGCAGAGCTGGCGGGACAGATCGCAGACTTAAAGGAACTGGTAGCTGCTTACCGGGAAGGCATTATTAAGGAAAAGGTGGAGTAACTAAAATTTTAATAGTTTTTTCAGAGAAGATTTCTTTACGAAGTCCCTGCCTAATGATACAATGATCAAAGTTACTTACTTAATTGAAGGAGGCTCAGATGAGCAGACAGGAATTTTTACAGCGTCTAAGGGAAACTCTGACAGGAGAAGTTCCCGGAAACGTGGTGGAAGAGAATATCAGATACTATGATGAATATATCAGTACGGAAGTGAGAAACGGCGGGACAGAGGAAGAGGTGATCGCTTCCATCGGTGACCCCAGGCTCATTGCCAAGACCATCATGGAGGCAAATGAAAATGCAAAGGACACATCCTATTCCGGAGAAAGCCGGACGGTTTACGAGGAAGACATGGGTACCGGCAGGCAGATCCATTACATGGATTTGAATAAATGGTACTGGAAGCTGTTGGGAGCCGTAGTCTTTGTGTTGATTTTCTTTGTGATTGCCGGTATTCTCACAGGAATTTTCAGTCTTCTGATACCTCTGATGGGACCTTTGCTTCTGGTGCTTCTCATCCTCTGGATAATAAGAGGAATAAGGCGATAGCGTCATATATATTTAACAATATCATCCAAATATTACAAAAGTGTAACGGCACTTATAGCGGAAAGAACGCTATAAGTGCCGTTTTTGCTTGACAAATGCCGGGAATTAGCGTATACTCACAAATGTAACAATTATGTAACATTTGTGACGGACTTTCGGGAAAGGGATTCCTATATGAAAAATAAAATGTGGAAGGCTGTAGGATTCTTTGGGCTTTGCGCATGCCTTAACTGGTTTTCGCCGTCAGTGGCAAAAGCGGCGGAGATCGCCGTAGAAACCAGCACCACCCTCTATGCGAAAATGGACGGTTCTGAGGCTGTCAGAAATACTGCCGGGTCCGGGGGAACCGTTTTGTCCCAGGCGGCAGAGGGCCAGATTTACGAGGTAACGGAATCAGAAAAGGACGGCTGGTTAAAAATCAAGACTCCGGCCGGAGAAGGATACATACAAAGCGGTACGGCGACCTTAATTGAAAAGACCAAGGAAAAGGTGGACAAGTCTGCTCTGCAGCGAAAGGCAGTGGTGGATTATGCCCTGCAGTTTGTAGGAGGCCGGTACGTATATGGCGGCGAAGATCCCAACCGGGGAGTGGATTGTTCCGGGTTCACCAGATACGTGTTAAGGCATACGGCAGGCATTGGCTTAAGCCACAGCGCCAAGGCCCAGTCAGGAGAAGGACAGGTTATAAGCTACAAGGATGCCCGCCCCGGAGATCTGGTATTTTATGGAAAAAATGGTTCCATTAACCATGTAGCCCTTTATATGGGAGACGGCCGGGTGGTCCACGCATCCACAGAAAAGACGGGAATTATCATAACAAATGTTACATATCGCAATCCTGTAAAGTTTGTCAGGGTTTTAAGCTGAAATATTTCGGAATTCGTGCAATTTTAAATAATACTTGACGAAAAGATGAAATAAATGTATAATAACCGTAATGAATTTAATACTTACGTAACATTTGAAAAACCAAAAAGTAAAAACAGGAGTAAAATTCCGATGATGAATAACACATGGAAAGCTTTAGGACTTATGGCCTTTTGCGGTGCAATTATGGTTGCAGGCCCTTCCGATGTAAGAGCAGAAGAAATTTCCGGTCCTGGGCTCAGTTATGGGACATATATGGTGACTGTTGATGCAGACAGTGTTACGATCAGTAAGGACGAAGACGGTCAGGAAGCTTTGATGACCGCTTCCAGAGGATCTTCCTTTGAAGTTGTGGAAGATGCGGGCGACGGATATATTAAGGTTAAGGTAAATGATACATACGGCTATCTTCCGGCAGAAGGAAATGCTACCGTATCCTCAACTGATGAGGCTACCCTGGCAGAGCTGGAAGTAAAGGCCCAGACCAATGAGGCAGCCGATTTCAGACAGAGTATTGTTAATTACGCGCTGCAGTTTGTAGGAGGACGTTATTCCTACGGCGGCAGTGATCCTCATACAGGAGTGGATTGCTCCGGATTTACCAGATATGTGATGCAGAATGGAGCGGGCATCAGCATCAGCCGTTCCTCCGGCGGACAAGCTTCTCAGGGACAGGCCATCAGTGCCGACCAGATGCGCCCCGGCGATCTGATTTTTTATGGAAGCGGTAAATCCATAAACCATGTGGCTATGTACATCGGCAATGGACAGGTGGTGCATTCTTCCACCTACAAGACAGGTATTAAGACTTCTCCGTGGAATTATCGGGCGCCTGTGAAAATCGTCAATGTAATCGGCGATTAAGGGAGTATGTCCAGAGAATCTGGACAGCAATAATGAAACAGCGGACAACCGGATTTTGAAAAGGGATATGAGACTCTCGGCATGGGATTGCCGGGAGTCTTTTTTTTATCGTATCGAAAAGTTCGCCCCATATTATAAAAACCTTTCGGGGGATGCGCACTCTTTATTTTATAATTGAAAAATAGCGACGGTTTTGCCAAAGAGAAACAGCCGGAATAGGGGAGCTATTCTGGCTGCTTCTGAGGGGAGTATAAATAATTAATAAGGATGAGAGAAATAAATCCCTCATTCTAATTATAATATAGCTGTGAAAAAAATGCAAAGTTATTTTTATTCTGGAAAGCCTAAATTTCTTCTATGAGCGGATAATAAGAGAAAAATCTGTTTTTTCCTTTTTTTAAAATAAAAAAAACATAGTATAATCTTTCTGAATTCCGCCATACTAACCGTGTAACGAAAAACACCCATAGGAGGTTTTTAAAATGTCTCAGAATAATTACAATGATAGTTACAATGATATGGATAATTCTTCCAGAAATTTCCATAGTACGACTCAGAACAACAATCAGAATAACAGCCAGAACAACAATCAGAACAAGAGCCAGAATAATAGCCAGAACAACAATCAGAACAAGAGCCAGAACAGCAGCAGAAATTCCAGCCGCGATTCTAGCCGTGACTCCAGCCGTAACAAGTCCAACTAATTTAAGAGACGGCAGAACATTCGGAATATTTGTGAAAAAGGCGCGGGAAAGAGACCAGAGAGTCCTTTCCCGCGTTTTTTTTGCCTGAAAATCAATCCTGGAAGAATGGAATATATTATTACTAGAAAGGACAGGTGATAATATGTTCAGGACCATACCGATTTGGGAAGTGGACCATTATATAGATAATGGCTCGAATGTGATGATTATAGATCTTCGCGACCGGGCCTCCTACAGAAGAGGGCACATTCAGGGGGCGGTAAATCTGCCCTATGAGGACATGGACAGCTGGGAAGGCAGCTTGCCCATGGATAAGTATTTGATATTTTACTGTTCCAGGGGCGGACAAAGCATGCAGGCATGCAGGAGACTGGAGCCATACGGCTACCGTGTGATCAGCGTAGTCAATGGAATTGCGTATTACAACGGAAAATATATGGTACGCGGATAGGTAAATTCATTGACAGAAACACCCCCTGGTTTTAAAATATACCTATTAACAGAAGAAGGAGAAAATACCCTATGAAATATATGATTGCTTCCGACATCCACGGCTCCGCATATTATTGCAGGGAGCTGTTAAATGCGTATAAAAATTCAGGGGCCGGCAGGCTTATCCTTTTAGGTGATATCCTTTACCATGGACCCAGAAATGATCTTCCCAAAGAGTATGCTCCCAAAGAAGTGATTTCCATGTTAAATGCCTTAAAAGATCAGATTTACTGTGTGCGCGGCAACTGTGACACAGAGGTGGACCAGATGGTTCTGGAATTTCCAATCCTGTCCGATTATGCGCTGCTTGCCATTGACGGCCTTACGATTTATGCCACCCATGGTCACATCTACAACAAGGATCATCTTCCCCCCATGCAAAAGGGCGATATCCTGCTTCACGGACACACTCATGTTTTGACTGCGGAGAGGTCAGGAGACGTGACTGTTTTAAATCCAGGCTCTGTTTCCATACCAAAGGGCGGAAATCCGCCTACTTATGGGATTCTTGAAAATAAGAGGTTTTGTATTCTGGATTTTGACGGAAACACGGTAAAAGAAATAAACTTAGGAGAATAAGGTGAAAAAAACATTTGAGCTGATCGCTCCCTGCCATTTTGGCATGGAAGCGGTATTAAAAAGAGAAATTACTGATTTAGGATATGATATTACTGAGGTTGAGGATGGAAGAGTAACCTTTATGGGAGACGACGAGGCCATCTGCCGTGCCAATGTATTTCTGCGCACGGCAGAAAGGGTTCTCTTGAAAGCAGGCAGCTTCCATGCGGAAACCTTTGAAGAGCTGTTTCAGGGCACCAGGGCGATTGGCTGGGAGGACTATGTTCCCCAGGACGGAAAATTCTGGGTGGCAAAGGCCTCTTCCATCAAAAGCAAGCTGTTCAGCCCTTCGGATATCCAGTCCATTATGAAGAAAGCCATGGTCCAGCGGCTGTCCCAGGCTTACGGAGTGGAGTGGTTCCAGGAAAGCGGGAGCAGCTATCCGCTCAGGGTCTTTCTCCACAAGGATGAAGTGACCGTAGGTATTGATACCACAGGAGATTCCCTTCATAAGAGGGGCTACCGCACCTTAACCAGCAAGGCTCCCATTACGGAAACCCTTGCAGCAGCCCTCATTATGCTGACTCCATGGAATAAAGAGCGGATTCTGGTGGATCCTTTCTGCGGCAGCGGAACATTTGTCATTGAGGCGGCCATGATGGCGGCCAATATGGCTCCGGGCATGAACCGCTCTTTTCTGTCGGAGGACTGGAAGAATTTAATTCCAAGGAAATGCTGGTATGAAACCATGGATGAAGCAAATGACCTTTTAGACAGCAATGTGAAGGTGGATATCCAGGGCTATGATATTGACGGCGATATCGTCAAGGCGGCCAGGGCAAATGCAGAGTCCGCCGGAGTGGATCACATGATCCATTTTCAGCAAAGGCCTCTAAGCGCATTGAGCCATCCGAAAAAGTACGGCTTCCTTATCACTAATCCGCCTTATGGGGAACGGCTTGAGGATAAGAAAGATCTGCCGGAGCTGTACCGCCAGATCGGAGAACGGTACAAAGCGCTGGATTCCTGGTCTTTGTATATGATAACCGCCTTTGAGGATGCTGAAAAGTATATTGGCAGGAAAGCGGATAAGAACCGGAAGATCTATAATGGAATGATAAAAACCTATTTCTATCAGTTTATGGGGCCGCGGCCTCCGAAAAGAAAAGCGGGAGAATCGGTTGAAAGTTAATAAATGGTTTATTGTTATTCTGCTTTGGGCGGTTTGTCTTGGGACAACCTGCCTGGCAGCAGGCTGCAGTATCCTTGGGCCAGGGCTACAGGAATCATCGGAAAAGGATGGTCAGGAATCCAGTCAGAATCAGGAATCCGGACAAGGACAGGAATCCGGTCAGGATAAGGAATCCGGGGCGGATCAGAATCCGGAGACAGGACAGAGGGCGTGGAAAGGAGTATGGCCGGAAACATTACCGGCATCATTATCTCCAGACGGCCGGCTTCCCGCTTCCTACGACGGAAGAAAGGAAGGCCGTGTCCCTGCCGTGAAGAATCAGGGGTCCTTTGGCACCTGCTGGGCTTTTGCGTCGCTGCAGGCTTTAGAAGCCAGACTCCTTCCCGGAGAAGTTTATGACTTTTCCGAGGACCACATGTCCTTAAACAACGGCTTTCAGATTCCCCAGGAGGAAGGCGGAGAATACACCATGTCCATGGCCTATCTGCTTTCATGGAGGGGGCCGGTTGGGGAATCGGAAGACCCTTATGGGGATGGCGTATCGCCGGAAGGACTGAAGCCCTTAAAGCACATCCAGGAGATTCAGATGATACCCGGAAAGGATTATGATAAGATCAAACGGGCGGTTCTTTTGTACGGCGGAGTGCAGAGTTCTCTTTACACCTCCATGACCGATGAAAGCAGCCGCTCCGCTTCCTATAATGAGAAGGCCTTTGCCTACTGCTATATAGGTTCCCAGCCTCCGAACCATGATTCTGTCATCATTGGGTGGGATGACGCCTATTCCAAAGAGAACTTCAAGGCACAGGTGAACGGGGACGGTGCCTTTATCTGCATGAACAGCTGGGGAGACGGTTTCGGGGATCAGGGATATTTTTATGTATCCTACTATGATTCCAATATCGGGATGAATAATCTTGTGTATACGGATGTTGAGGATACGGATAATTACGATCATATTTACCAGTCGGATCTCCGGGGCTGGGTGGGCCAGCTGGGATATGGGGAGGATACGGTCTGGTTTTCCAACGTGTACGAAGCCAGAGGCCGGGAACAGCTGGCTGGGGCAGGTTTCTATGCCACAGATTCCCATACTGGCTATGAGATCTATGTAGTCCGCCACGTGGGAGAAGAAAGTGATATTGTGGAAAGCGGGGAATTTGACCGCAGAACCCTGGCGGCAAAGGGAAGCTTTGATTACCCGGGATTTTATACGGTTTCCCTTACGGAAAACCCGGAGGAAGACCTGGGGCTGGAGCCGGGAGAACGTTTTGCAGTGATTGTAAAGATTACCACGCCCAATACCGTTCATCCCGCGGCCATTGAGTACGATTCCGGAGACGGACGCACCAGGGTGGATATAGGAGACGGGGAAGGTTATATCAGCGCCGACGGCAAGGCCTGGGAACGGGTGGAGAAGAAACAGAACTGTAATTTATGCCTGAAAGCATACACAAAGGACCGGGGGAAGGTGGATTAGAAGGAGATATCATATGGACCATGAGAGAATAGTATTTGCCACAGGCAATGAAGGAAAGATGCGGGAGGTCAGGGAAATCCTAAAGGACTTAGGAATGGAGATCCTGTCCATGAAAGAAGCAGGGGTGGATCTTGAAATTGTGGAGGATGGAAGTACTTTTGAGGAAAATGCAAAGATAAAGGCCCTGGCCGTGTGGAAGGAAACCGGAGGCATCGTGCTTGCAGACGATTCCGGTCTGGTGGTGGACTGTTTAAACGGAGAGCCCGGAATTTTGTCTGCCAGATATATGGGCGAAGATACGTCCTATGAGATCAAAAACCGGAACATCCTTGACCGGGCCCGGGGGATAAAGGGAAAGGACAGAAGCGCCAGGTTTTTATGCTCCATTGCCGCCGTACTGCCCGATGGCAGGGTTCTTCACACCGAGGGAGCCATGAATGGCTTTCTGGCGGATGAGCCGGTCGGGAGCGGTGGCTTTGGCTATGATCCCATTCTCTATCTTCCTGAATTCGGTATGACAAGCGCCCAGCTCACCCTGGAAGATAAAAATAGAATCAGCCACAGGGGAAAGGCCCTGGAGGCTATGAAACAAAAACTGAAAGAAGTTTACGGGGGGAAGAAATATGAAGATACTGATCGTCAGTGACACACACCGTAAGGATGAAAACCTTCAGAAAGTACTTGCAGAAAATAAGCCCATCGACATGCTGATTCACCTGGGAGATTCCGAGGGCAGCGAGGATAAGTTTGCCCTTTGGGCAGGCGAAAACTGCGAGATGCAGATGGTTCTTGGAAATAATGACTTTTTCTCAGACCTGGACCGGGAGAGGGAAATTAACATAGGCAAATACCGGGTTTTACTGACTCATGGTCATTATTATAACGTGTCCCTGGGAGTGGAGCGGCTGGAGCAGGAGGCCATAGACAGAAACGTAGATATTGCCATGTACGGCCATACCCACAGGCCCTTTTATGAAGTACATAACGGCATCACCATACTGAATCCGGGAAGCCTTTCCTATCCCAGGCAGGAAGGCAGAAAGCCGTCCTATATGATTATGGAACTGGATGACAAGGGAGAGGCCCATTTTACCTT
>JASGGP010000144.1:0-11357 GCA_047604985.1 Lacrimispora sp. | reverse complement strand
CATCTAATAAAAGAAGGTCCGGGTCCAGGGCCAGGGTGCGGACCAGGGCGGCGCGCTGCCGCATTCCTCCGGACAATTCGGACGGCCTGGCGTTTTCAAAGCTTCCAAGACCGTAAGTATGGAGCATCTGATGCAGCTTTTCTCTGGAACCGGCGCTGCGTCTCTTTTGTATTTCCAGTCCCAGTTCGGCGTTTCCTATAATGGTGCGCCATTCAAAAAGGTGATCCCGCTGCAGCATGTAGCCGATGTTGACACCGGATTCTGACTGGGGAACACCGTCAATATAGATTTCTCCCTGGTCAGGTATGAGTAATCCGCTGAGAAGGGATAACAGGGTCGATTTTCCACAGCCGGATGGCCCGACAATGGCAAGGAATTCCCCGTTCTCTGCAGTAAAGGATATATCGGAAAGGGCCAAGGTCTCTCCATCAAGGGAATGATAGGAGTAGCTGACCCCACGAGCTTCCAGTTTTGGCTTCATGGGTCCTCCTTATATACGATAGATTCATTCTATCTGATATAGTGTTATGATATGTACAAAAAAAGGGAGTGTGAAGCAACGCCCTGTGTTCCCCTTTTACCTTTCACTTGCAAAAGAAAGTGGCCTGTGCTAGTATATAGGCAAATTTGTGCATAGGGGAGGAGTTACCATGGATGAGAATTATGCAGTAGCATTTCAGCTCATTATGAACGCAGGAAATTCGAAGTCGCTTTCCATGATGGCAATGGAATCTGCCAGGGAATTTAATTTTGAGGAAGCGGAAAAGTACTTGAAAGAGGCGGAAGAGGATATGAGATCCGCTCATCAGTCCCAGATTGATTTAATCCAGCAGGAGGCTCAGGGAAATCCTGTGGAAGTAAACATCATTCTGGTCCATGCCCAGGACCATCTGACCATGGCCATGATGGCAAAGGACCAGGCAGCAGAGGTTTTAAACCTTTACCGGATGATCAAGGATTTAAAGGACAAGATTGAAAAATAATAAGCACCGCCGAAAAACAGCCTTCTTGCACACTGATTGTACTTTTCAGGAGTAAGAAGGCTTGTCACAATCCGGAAAAAGGAGATTATTATGAAAGGGATTAAAATCGTTACCATCGGCGGTGGCTCGTCCTATACGCCGGAGCTGGTAGAAGGGTTTATTAATCGCTACGAAAAGCTGCCTGTGAGAGAGCTTTGGCTGGTGGATATTGAAGAAGGGCGGGAAAAGCAGGAAATCGTAGGCGCCCTGGCAAAGCGTATGGTAAAAAAGGCAGGGCTGCCCATGAATGTGATCCTGTCCTATGACAGGCGTGAGGCCTTAAAGGATGCGGATTATGTGACCACACAGATGAGAGTTGGGCTTCTGGAGGCCAGAATAAAGGATGAGCGGATTCCCTTAAGCCATGGCATGATCGGCCAGGAGACCAACGGAGCGGCAGGCATGTTCAAGGCATTCCGTACCATTCCGGTGATTCTGGATATTGTAAAGGATATGAAAGAGCTTTGCCCGGAGGCGTGGATGATTAACTTTACCAACCCTGCGGGAATCATCACAGAAGCTGTGTTAAGATATACGGATTTTAAGAAAGTCATAGGCCTTTGCAATGTGCCGGTCAATATGGTCAATGGCTTTGCCAGGCTGCTGAAAGTGGAGCCGGAGCGTGTGACCATGGAGCTGTCCGGCTTAAACCACCACATTTTTGCAACGGATGTGCTTGTAGATGGACAGTCCAGGCTGGAAGAGATTCTGGAAATCTATCAGCATATCAGCGCCGAGGATGCCATTTCCATGAAGAACTTTTCCACCCTGCCCTTTTCGCCGGAATTTATCCGGGGGCTTCACTGTATTCCCTGCCCCTATCACAACTATTATTTCTTTACCAGGGAGCAGTTGGAGGAAGAACTGAGAGAATACAAGGAAGGCCGGGTCCGGGGAGAGGTGGTGAAAAAGGTGGAAGAGGAATTGTTTGAGCTGTACAAAGATGAAAATCTGGATGTGAAGCCCAGGCAGCTGGAGATGAGGGGCGGAGCCAGATACAGCGATGCTGCCTGCAACCTGATCTGCTCCCTGTACAACAATACGGGTGATATCCAGTATGTGGATGTGCGCAACAACGGAACCATTACAAATCTTCCGGCAGAGAGCGCCGTGGAGGCCGCCTGCATCATCACCGGCGGCGGGCCAAAGCCCATTGCTGTAGGCGAATTAAAGCCCCAGATCAACGGTACCATACAAACGATCAAGACCTTTGAGCGCCTGGTCTGCGAAGCCGCTGTCACCGGAAACCGGGACCTGGCGGTGACGGCTCTCAACATGAATCCGCTCTGCTTAAGCGATCACGATGCCGGCACCGTAGTCAGCGAATTGCTGGAAGCCCATAAAAAATACCTTCCTCAGTTCTTTAAAAATAAAGGCTGAAATGACGGTTAAAATGAAAGTAAAAGTGAAAATTAAAAGAAAGCGCATAGTAAGACGGCTGCTGTGAAAATGACTGAAAAATCATATTTCACAGCAGCTTTTTCGGCATTATAACAGGAAGAAGATCCGAAATGGACGTGAGTTTTTAATAAGTAAATAAAAAGTTTATTTTTATTTTAGAATTTGCTTGTATTTTTGCATATGATATAGTATTATAGGGCTAAGAAGAAGTGGTCTAGACCACAGAAAGGGGTGCGGGATGTACAATATTTTATTAGTTTGCTCTGCGGGAATGTCTACAAGCATGCTTGTAAAAAAAATGCAGGATGCAGCATCAGAGAAAGGCGTGGAGGCCACCATTTGGGCGGTGGGGGATGTTGACTCTGCCGAGGAAGTAAAAAAAGCGGATATTGTTTTGTTAGGGCCTCAGGTTCGTTATCTGGAGAAGAAGATGAACGAGAGAGTCAATCATGAAAAGCCTGTGGCGGTTATTGATATGATGGCCTACGGCACTATGAACGGCGCCAAGGTGCTGGATCAGGCTATTGGTAAATTAAACTCCCCTTCATAAACGCTTAGGGGATAATAAAGAGGGAGAAAAGTTATGGGTGCATTTAATTCATTCATGGAAGCGAAATTTATGCCAATTGCAGCTAGAATCGGTTCTCAGAAGCATTTGGTTGCCATTCGTGATTCCTTCATTGCCATCATGCCGATTACCATGGTGGGCTCCATTGCAGTTTTGCTCAATGTATTTTTAAGAGATCTTCCAAACCAGGCAGGAATGACCGGTTTTGTCAAGGCCATGACCCCGCTCATCAGTGTCAACGGCAACGTATATTTTGGCTCCATTGTAATTCTGGCTTTGGTATTTGTCTTTGCCCTGGGCTACAATCTTTCAAAAACCTATGATGTAAACGCCATTGCAGGCGGCGTCATCGCATTTGCAAGCTTAGTCACCTGTATGGGACAAAGCGCAACCTTTGACTATGAGCTTCCCGGCGTTGCGGCATCGGCGGCGGACCAGTTAAAAGGCCTTGGTCTTAATGTGATAGCTACTCCGGGAGGCGGTGTGGCATTAAACGGAGTCAGCGGCTGGGGATATTTAGGTTCCGGATACACCGGTTCCGGCGGATTGTTTACCGCATTGATTATGGGCTTTATCTGTACAATGATTTACATAAAGATGATGCAGAAGAAGATAACGATTACTCTTCCGGATTCCGTACCTCCGGCAGTAAGCAAAGCTTTTGCAGCAATTATTCCCGGCATTGTCGCCATTTATGTTGCGGGCATTGCCACCCAGATCTGTATCGCTGCAACAGGCTCTACAATTAACCAAATGGTTCTTGAATATATCCAGAAGCCGCTTCTCAACTTATCACAGGGCTTCTTCAGCGTAATTCTTATGGTATTCCTGGTCCAGCTGTTATGGTTCTTCGGACTTCACGGACACAACGTGCTGGCACCTATTATGGATGGAATCTACTTGACGGCGCTGAACCAGAACATTGAGGCCTTTACCGCCAGCCAGAGTACGGCAAACCTTCCATATTTATGGACCCGCGGTTCCTTTGACGCCTACTGCCAGATGGGCGGTTCCGGCATCACCCTTGGCCTGATTATCGCCATCTTCCTGTTCTCCAGAAGGGAAGACCAGAGAGCCATTGCCAAGCTGTCCTGGCCCATGGGGGTATTTAACATCAATGAGCCCATTACTTTCGGTATGCCCATCGTATTGAACCCGGTATATTTAATTCCGTGGCTCATCGTTCCCCCGATCTGCGCAACCATCGCATACGGTGCAACTGCCATCGGCTTAATCCCTCCGGTATTCGTTTCCGTACCCTGGGTAATGCCGGCCGGCATTTACGCATTCCTTGCAACCGGAGGAAACTTCATGGCGGCGCTTGTATCCCTGTTCAATCTTTTTATATCCTTTATCATCTGGACGCCGTTTGTAATGATGGCAAATAAGATGAAAGAGGAATAGCAGCATAATAAACATCGTTTCAGTATAAGACGGAGCTGCCAGACCAGTTCACAGGGGTTGTCCTGACAGAACTGCTTTGGCGGCTTTGCGTTATAAATTGAGAAAGAAAGGCAGGGCTTTTCATGAAAAGCTGGACTGTGTTTTTAATTGCCATAGGCTGTCTGCTCATCGCCGTATCACCTCAGCTTCCATCCTCTGCCCTGTATATGATTGTGGGTCTGGCACTTGTACTGCTGGGTGCAGTGAAGCTGAAAAAGAAGAAAAAATAGGAGGTGTTTCAGGATGATAAAATTTCCGGAGGGGTTTTATTTTGGCAGCGCGACCAGCGCTACCCAATGCGAGGGAAGCGGAGAAAATGACGGAAGAGGAAAAAATATCTGGGATTTGTGGTACGAGGAGGAGGGCTACCGGTTTCACGGGTCCGTCGGCCCCGGCACCACCTCCACCTTTTACAGGAATTATAAGGAAGATATTCAGCTGATGAAGCAGACAGGCCATAATTCTTTCCGGACCTCCATCAGCTGGTCCCGCCTGTTTCCTCAGGGGTTTTGAGAAGTAAATGAAAAGGCGGCTGAATTTTACCGCAGTCTGTTTCTGGAATTGAAGGAACAGGGGATTGAGCCCTTTGTAAATCTCTATCATTTTGATATGCCGGCAAAGCTTCAGGAGCTGGGAGGCTGGGAGAACAGGAAGGTTGTGGATTATTATAAGGAATATGCCCGGACCTGTTTTGACCTGTTCGGAGACGTGGTCAAGCGCTGGTTTACTTTTAATGAGCCCATTGTCCATGTGGAATGCGGATATCTCCAGTGTTATCACTATCCCTGTAAGGTGGACCCTAAAGCGGCAGTTTCCGTAGCTTATCACACAGCTTTGGCCAGCGCCATGGCTGTAAGGGAATATCACAGCATGGACAAGGGGGGAAAGATCGGGATTGTGCTGAACTTGACACCGACTTATCCCAGAAGCTCTCATCCGGAGGATGTGAGAGCGGCGGAGATTGCAGAGCTGTTTCAGAATAAGAGCTTTCTGGACCCGGCTGTGAAAGGGACCTATGATCCGGAGCTGGCAGGGCTTATAGAAAAGCATGGGCTGATGCCGGAGACATTTCCAGAGGATTTAGAGATCATCCGCCGGAATACGGTGGATTTTCTTGGTGTAAACTATTACCATCCTTTCCGGGTCTGCGCAAGGGCCAGCCTTCCCAATCCTGTGGCTCCCTTTACGCCGGAATATTACTTTGATACCTATGATATGCCGGGCAGGCGGATGAACCCCTACCGGGGCTGGGAAATCTATCCCAAAGGCTTATATGACATCGCCCTCAATATCCGTGATAATTATGGAAACATCGAGTGGATGGTTACGGAAAACGGTATGGGAGTGGAAAACGAAGGACGTTTTAAAAAGGACGGCGTCATACAGGATGATTACCGCATTGAGTTCTTTAAGGAGCATTTGACCTGGCTTCATAAGGGGATGGAAGAGGGAAGCAGCTGCATCGGTTATCATGCCTGGACCTTTGTGGACTGCTGGTCATGGCTCAATGCCTATAAGAACCGTTACGGGCTTGTGGAGCTGGACTTGGAAACCCAGAGGCGGAATATAAAAAAGTCAGGGTACTGGTATCAGGAGCTGCTTAAAAACAACGGCTTTTAATAGGACAGACAGGAGAGACATATGGAAATAAACCAGAAACTGAATGTGGGAGCAAAGGAATTTTTCGACGCCCTGGCAGCCTCGGTGGCTTACGATATCAGCCAGGCCACAGGGAAAACAGTGACTCCGGACCAGATCTATTCCGGCTACTGCTATAAAAAGAAGATGAGAAACAAGATGGGCCAGGAGAGCCATGTGGATGTGGTGGTCAAACAGTTTGTCTCTCCCAGCTGTTATGAGGCAAAATTCCGTTCTTCCCAGGGAGCCAACAGCATATTCTATGAGATCGAGGATGACAAAGACGGAAATATTGTGGTACACTACAGGGAGGGATTCGAAGGAGAGAGTGTCTTCAGTTCCTTAAACTATAAAATTCTATCCTGGTTTTACCAGAGAAGTTCCCGAAAAAGGGTTTCCAGGATGCTTTTATCAATGGAAAGCTTTATCCGGGCGAAATCAAAAGAGAATTAAAGGTGATAAGAGGTGATACAATGGGGGCTCCGAAATACCAGAAAATAAAACAGGACCTTATGGAAGAGATTAAGGAAGCGTCTGTCAATACCCCTATTGCCTCAGAACGGGAGCTGGCCGGGCGGTATAAGGCCAGCCGCATGACCGTGCGCAATGCTTTGAATGAACTGGTGGAAGAGGGAGTATTATACAGAGATAAAAACAAAGGAACTTTTGTTGCGGATCAAAGGCTGATGAAGAAAAATACGTCGGCTGAGACTTTAAATAAGCCAATAGACGATACCTATGATTACAATGTGATCTATTACAGTTCCTGCTTTTCCGACGAAACCGTTGCTTCTTATCTGGAAATCGGACCTGAGGACCGGATGATCCGCATTGTACGCTTAAACAGGAAGAACGGAAAACCTTTGAGCGTCGAGGAAATCTATTTTATCCAAAGCCTGATCAATGACAGCGATTACAATAACCTAAATAAGCTTCTGGATTTAAAAGGATACATTGACGAAGGTTCGGTCACACAAAAGTTTCTTCCTATTATAGTGCCTGTAAAATATATTAATTTGCTTCACGTAAAACTGAATACTCCGATTATCATGGTGGAAAGCATTATTGTGAGCAAGAACGGAAGTCCGGTTGTGTATATCAGAGAGTTTAACAATCCATTTGAAAAAATTATTGAGATAACCACATAATGGAAAGGAGCTTGATATGGGAAGACTTGGAATCTCTTTATATCCGGAGCATTCCACTCCGGAAAGGGATAAGGAATACATCCGCCTGGCAGGCAGATACGGGTTTCAACGGATTTTCACCTGCCTGTTAAGCGTGGGAAATAAGGACAGGGATGAGATCATTAATGAGTTTCGGGATATGATTGAAACAGCCCATGAGTCCGGCATGGAGGTGATCTTAGATGTGGCGCCTTCTGTTTTTGAAAAGCTGGGAGCTTCCTATGATAATCTGGCCCCATTTAAGGAAATGAATGCGGACGGAATCCGTCTGGATATAGGCTTTGACGGCATGAAGGAAGCGGCTATGAGCTACAACAGCCAAGGCATTAAGATAGAACTGAACGCCAGCACCGACCCCAGCTACGTGGCCAATATCATGAACCATCATCCGGTGCCGGAACGGATTATTACCTGTCACAACTTTTATCCCCAGAAATATACGGGCATCAGCCTGGAGCATTTTGATTTCTGCAACCGGGAAATGAAGAAGCTGGGCCTTAAGGTTGCGGCTTTCGTATCCAGCAACAATGAGAATACCTTTGGCCCCTGGCCCGTGAATGAAGGCCTGTGCACTCTGGAGATGCACCGAGGCCTGCCTGTGGATGCCCAGGTCCGGCATTTGCTTGCAACACGCATGGTGGATGACGTGATCATCGCCAATGCCTATGCCTCTGAGGAGGAGTTAAAGGCCTGTGCTTCCGTGACTCCCGGAAAGCTGATGTTCGGCCTCTGCCTGGAAAAGGAGCTGACGGAGACGGAGCGGGCGATTCTTTACTATGACCGGCAGCACGTGATCCGGGGGGATATCAGCGAATACATGATACGGTCCACCTGGCCGAGAGAAACATTTGCAGACAGTCCTGTTCCCCCGGCCAACACCAGGGATTTAAAACGGGGAGATGTGGCGGTTTTAAATGACGGCTATTCCCGGTACAAGGGAGAGCTCCACGTTGTCTTAAAGGATATGCCCAATGACGGACGAAAGAATGTGATCGGCCACATACCGGATTATGAGCTGGTGCTGCTTGACTATATCAAACCCTGGAAATTATTTGGTTTTACGGAAGTGGGAGCTTTTCATGAAGAAATATAAGAAAAACCCTTGCAATGAGGGAAAAACAGTGCTATACTGACTAAGATAACATGAGAATTTGGCGGATAAAGAGTGGACGAAAGTCCACTCTTTCCATTTGCTTGGAAAGGTGGGAGGAAGATGACCAAAAGAGAAGGGTATGAGGCAAAAACAGAGAGCTTTTTACTGCCCCTCATGAAAGAAATCAATTTTGAACTGGTTGACGTTGAATATGTAAAAGAAGCGGGAAACTGGTATCTGCGGGCGTATATAGATAAGGAAGGCGGAATTACGGTAGATGACTGTGAGGTCGTAAGCCGCAGGCTGGGAGACTGGCTGGATGAAAAAGATTTTATTGAGGACAGCTACATTCTGGAGGTCAGCTCGCCGGGCCTTGGAAGACCTCTTAAGAAAGACAAGGATTTTGAAAGAAGCATTGGAAAAGATGTGGATATCCGGTTATATAAGCCGCTGAACAAACAGAAAGATTTTACAGGGAGCCTGAAAGCCTATAATAAGGAAACCGTGACTATTATCCAGGAAGATGGAACTGAACTTGTACTTAACCGTCCGGAAATCGCGTTGATCCGGCTGGCATTTGATTTCTAAACAGTAAGAGATATTAGGAGGATAAAAAAATGAATAAGGAACTGTTGGAAGCACTGAATATTCTGGAAAAGGAGAATAATATCAGCAAGGAAACCCTGCTGGAAGCAATTGAAAATTCTCTCCTTACGGCGTGCAAGAACCATTTCGGAAAGGCGGATAATATCAAGGTCAGTATCAATCGCGATACCTGCGATTTTAATGTTTTTGCGGAAAAAGAAGTGGTCGAAACAGTGGAAGATCCTCTGCTCCAGATAAGCCTTGCAGAGGCGAAGATGACAGATCCGAAGTACGATATCGGCGACGTGATTCATTGTCCTATAGATTCTAAAAAGTTCGGTAGAATTGCGACACAGAATGCAAAGAACGTGATTTTACAGAAGATCCGTGAGGAAGGAAGAAAATCTCTTTTCAACGACTGGTACTGCCAGGAGAGAGAGGTTGTCACGGGAATCGTTCAAAGATATTTAGGCAGAAATGTGAGCATCAATCTTGGAAAGGTGGACGCTATTCTCAACGAAACCGAGATGGTAAAGGGAGAAGTGTTCAAGGCCACGGAAAGGATCAAGGTTTTTGTTCTGGAAGTAAAGGATACCCCAAAGGGACCGAGAATTTCCGTTTCAAGAACTCATCCGGATCTGATAAAACGCCTGTTTGAATCCGAAGTCGCAGAAGTAAAAGACGGAACTGTGGAAATCAAGGCCATTGCAAGAGAGGCCGGCTCCAGAACAAAGATCGCGGTGAAATCCAATGATTCCAACGTAGATCCCGTAGGCGCATGCGTAGGCTTAAACGGAGCCAGGGTCAATGCCATTGTAAATGAGTTAAGAGGAGAGAAAATCGACATCATAAACTGGGATGATAACCCGGCTTACTTAATTGAGAATGCCTTAAGCCCGGCAAAGGTCATCTGCGTCGTGGCAGACGAGGAGTCCAAGGAGGCTCAGGTCATTGTTCCTGATTACCAGCTGTCTCTGGCAATCGGAAAGGAAGGCCAGAACGCCAGGCTGGCGGCAAGGCTTACAGGCTACAAGATCGACATCAAGAGCGAGACACAGGCAAGAGAGCTGGGACTTTTTGAAGAACTGGGCCTTGATTATCAGGACGAGAACGCCGGATATGACGGCTATGGAAATAATGGCTTTGAAAATGACGGTTATGGGGACAGCGGCTATGAATACCAGGAAAGCGGCGACAGCGAAGACCAGGATTACCGGGAATAAAGAAAACGGGAAGTGATAGAAGCGTGAGTATAAAAAAGATACCGCTCAGACAGTGCATCGGCTGCGGCGAGATGAAGAATAAAAAGGAAATGATCCGTGTGCTGAAAACCTCGGAGGATGAAATCATTCTTGATGCGACCGGACGTAAAAACGGACGGGGAGCTTACCTCTGCCCTTCTATGGAATGCTTTAAAAAGGCAGTGAAAAGTAAGGGACTGGAGCGTTCTTTCAAGATGGCTATCCCGAAAGAAGTATACGAGCATTGGAAAAGGAGATGGAGCAGTTTGGATAACAGACAGAAGATTCTGGGTATGATAGGCCTGGCTACAAAAGCCGGAAAGGCCGTAGGCGGAGAGTTCATGACAGAAAAGACCGTCAAGACAGGGAAAGCGTCGTTGGTGATCGTTTCTGAGGAAGCTTCAGATAATACCAGAAAGATGTTTACCAATATGTGTACTTATTATAAGGTTCCAATCTACTTCTTTGCAGGGAAGAATGAACTGGGCCACGCTATGGGAAAAGAGATGAGGGCGTCTCTTGCCATCGTGGATAAAGGATTTGCAGAAGCGGTCATGAAACTAATGAATACAAGGGCCGGTAGTGAATGTGAAAATGAGCCTTCACATTTACCGGTATGTGCTGTAGAGCGTGCACAGAATGGAGGAAAGCATGAGAGTATATGATCTGGCAAAGGAACTGGGAAAAGACAGTAGCAAGGAAATACTGGATATCCTGGAAAAGCATAATATAAATTTAAAAAGTTCATCCAATATTTCAGATGAGCAGGCAGAAATCGTGAAAAAAGAGGTGGGTGGCCATGGCAGAGGGACTTCTGAGACACGTTCCGCTGCACCGGATGGGGAAGACGCGCCGAAGAAAAAGATCGCGGCAGTATTCAGGCCCCAGAATGCACAGTTAAAGCCACAGGGACAGCGTCCCCAGGGGCAGAATAGCAGAGATGGAAGGCCTTCCCAGGGCGCTCCATCCAGAGAGAATGCCGGAAGAAACCAGCATGTGACTGAACAGTCCCTGCAGGGAGAAACAGATCCGTCAAGGGAGCAGCGCCAGGAAACCGCAGACAGCGGAGCTTCTGAAAACGGAGTATCCCAGAGCAGTCAGGGAGGCCACAGCGTAAGCCGTGAGGCCAGACCCCAGGGCCAGGGAGGCTATCAGGGAAACCGTGATGGAAGACCTCAG
>JASGGP010000143.1:0-11386 GCA_047604985.1 Lacrimispora sp. | reverse complement strand
GCTGTCCGGCATATCGGAGCGGTAATAATCTTCCACATTCTCCTCGGTTACCGTGTCGATATCCATAACCACATCCTTTGGAACCTCTTCGCCGTTTAAGGATTTAATTGCAACACGCAAAGCCTCGGCGCTGGTGTAGGTGGGATTTGACGGAGCGATGCAGGTCAGTCCCTTGTCCCTGTTATCGATCCAGGCCTTGATGGCTCCGTTATTTCCCTCGCTGGTCATGGGAACCAGGTCACGTCCTGCCGCAAGGAAAGCGTCAATCGCTCCCTGTGTCATGGCCCCGCCCTGGGACCATACGCCGTCAATCTCCGGATAAGCGGACAGCATGGACTCCATGGCTGCCTTGCCCTGTGCATAATCCCAGGAAGCGTTGGCAGAGCCCAGGATCTCAATATCCGGATACTTGTTGAACACTTCCTCAGCTCCGCCCCAGCGCAGGGAATCGGTTGCCGTGCCGGCGATGCCGTTCAGCACCACGATCTTGCCCTTTCCGTCCAGTATATCTGCCAGCCACTGTGCTCCGATGCGGCCAAATTCCTTTTCGTCGATTCCCACGGCCGCAACCTGTTCCTCCGTGTCCACCACATTGTCAAAGGAAACTACCTTGATTCCTGCTTCCGTGGCTTCCTCCACCACAGGAGCCAGGGCTGTAGGGGATGCGGCAGTGATTACGATGGCATCCACCTTCTTTGTGATCAGATCCTGCATGTCGCTGATCTGCTTATTGATATCTTCGTTGGAATTGGTGATATAATACTCGCTTACGGTTCCGTCTGCCTTAAGCTTCTCCGCCTCTGCCACGAATTCCTGCTCCATCTGGGCTCTCCAGGAATTGCCGATGGAATAGTTGCATAAAGCTACCACGTAGCCCTTGCCCTCTCCCGTTCCGGCTGCCGTGCCCGCTTCTTCCCCCTTGGACTCTGCTGCCGTGGTTTCCGCCGTCTTTGCCGTCTCCGCTGTGGTCTGCGCAGGCTTTGCCTGTCCGCAGGCCGCCAGGGTAATTGCCATCATTGCCGCCAGTCCTGCTGCCATCATTTTTCTCATAACTTTTCTTCTCCTTTTCTTTTCAAGTGTTTATATATTCCGCCGCCATGGGGCAGGAAATACCGTTGATTCCCGTTTGCTTCCATTCAGAAGAACAGCCTTCTGGCGTTTTCCGCCATAATCATTTCCCTGTGGTCATAAGGGATGCTGCTGCACCGGTCAGCCACCAGATGGATCAGCTGCTTCATTGTCCCGTGATTCAGCATGCCCGGATAGTCGGAGGACCACATCATCTTTTCCGGGCCTGTCTGCTTGTAGCAGGTCTCGATGATGCGGACCGAGGTCTGCCAGGGATATTCTTCGTCAAAGTACACCGGCACTGTGGAGGTATCCATATAAACATTGTCCCTTTCTTTCACCAGGCGGAGCAAATCCTCATAGTTGCCGGATAAAACTCCTTTTCCGAAGCAGGCGTCCGCTCCCATGTGGCAGAGGACAAAGGTGATATTCGGATAAGCTTCTGCCAGGACTTTCATATCCTCTACGTCCTGGTTCCGGAACAAATGAAGGAATGCGGGCTGACGGTACTGGTTCACCACATCCCACACAGGCGCAAGCTTTAAATCAGTCAGCCTGGTGTCCGGTGCGCACTGGAAAGAGCTGTCCACCTCTACCTTGAAGCCGAACAGGATTCCCTCGTCGTAGATTTTTGCCAGCTCCCCGGCGGCCTCCACGCCCTTTAAGATATCTACCAGGGCCACTCCCCGCAAGCGGTCGGGGTACTTTTTAACGGCCTCCTTAAAATAGGCGTTATGATACCCATAATAGGGGTTTGGCATCAGAAGGGCCTTTTCAATGCCGCACCAGTCCATGTGTGCCAGGAGCATCTCAGCCGTGCTCCGGCTGTGCTCAAAGGACGGGGGCAGAAGCTGCACCAGACGGTTTCCTATGGTGACCCGACCCATATCCGCAGAGGCCATAGGCTGGCCCTGGGTGATACCCGCCACCTTCTCATAGATGTGGGCATGGATGTCTATGACTTTCATGATGATACCTCCAACTTTGTATATAATGCACTGTTACGCATTCCGTTTTGCGACGGTTTTAGTATACTATCACCTGTTTTTTCTGTATATATAATTTGATTGGAAAAGTTTTTGATTTCATGCGATTTTGTTGACGCTATTTGAAAAACATGCTTTAATAAAGTAGCCAATCAACCAGAAAAATACCGGGGAGGGAATTTTTTATGAATTATTTACTGTCTTATCCAGTGAAAAAAGGGGACCCCACATGGCCGGGAAACCCTACCTTTGAACTGACCGCCAACACCTCTATTTCCCATGGAGATGCTGCCAATACGGCCATGATCCACTTATTCAACCACTATGGCACCCACATTGACGGACCTCTTCACTTCTATTCCGGCGGCCTGCCCTTATACCGCCTTCCCCTGGAGCGTTTTCTCTATGAAAAGCCCTTTCTGGCGCATATCCCAAAGGGTCCTGAGGAGAAGATCGAGCCGGAGGACTTATCTCCCTATGAAAAAGAAATCGAAGACAGTGATCTTCTGCTGATACGGACCGGCTTCTGGAAAATCAGGGAAGAAGACCCAAAAACCTATGAAAATCATGGACCGGCCGTCAGCAGCAGAACTGCAAAGTATCTGGTGGAACGCTTTCCGAACCTAAAGGCCATTGCCCTGGACTTCGTATCCCTGGCCTCCTACAGTGACTCTGCAGACGGAGACTTAGCCCACCAGTACATGCTGGGTATGTACCATGACTATTTTATCTGCATTATCGAGGACGTGAACTTAAGCCATGCTCCGTCGGGCCGTCTGATTTCGGCCGCCGCCATCCCTTTGATGATAGAGGGCATCGACAGCTCTCCTGTCACCATGTGGGCCAGATGGTAGTCCGTAAGGGAAGGCTGCTGCTGCGCTTCATCCGCCGCAACTGGTGTCTGATCCTTGTATCTTTCCTGTGCCTGATTTTAATGTTCACCTTGTATGACACCTCTGGAACAGGCTCCGAAGGTCCGGCCCGGTCGTCGAAAAAACCCGGCCTTCGGGTAGGCTTTTCCCAGATTGAGACAGACAATCCCTGGCGGACGGCCCAGATCAACAGCTTCCGGGAGGCGCTGATTCCCAACGGAATGGAATTCGTCTATCACGAGCCGGAGGAATATACGGCCAAATGGCAGGTGGAGGACATCTACAGGCTGATCGCTGAAAACGTGGATTACCTTGTTATCGTCCCCACCGACATTGCCGCCCTGACTCCCGTATTCCAGGCCGCCAAGGAAGCGGATATCCCGGTCATACTCATTGACCAGGCCGCTGAGGCCGTGGACAAAAGCTACTATGTATCCCTTATTTCAGCCGATTATCTGAAAGAGGGGGAAATCTGCGCCCGGCTGCTGGCGGAAAAATCCGGCGGCGCTTCCTGCAATATCGTGGAGATCTACGGGCCGGAGACCTCTCCCGGAGCCCAGGCCCGGTCAAAGGGGTTCCACGATGCCTTAAGCCTTTATCCTAACTTAAAGATCATTGATATGGAATACGGAAACTTTGACCGTGTCACTGCCCAGAAGGCCATGGAAAGCGCCTTAATCAAAGCAGCCGGCAACGGTCAGACCGTTCAGGCAGTTTTTGCCCACAGCGACGAGGACGGGCTGGGGGCCCTTCAGGCCATCAAGGTGGCCGGCCTTAATCCTTCCCATATCTCCATCGTTTCCATCAACGGAATCCAGGATGTGTGCAAGGCCATTATTGCAGGCGAATACTTGGGAACAGTGGAAAGCAATCCCCGCTGGGGCTTTATTGTGGAATCCTTAATCCAGCAGATTGAACGGGGAACCAGGCCGTTTCCGATGGTCATCATTCCCTATGAGATCATTACTGCCGAAAATGCAGCCCAATACTCCACCACCGCCTATTAGAGCTTAAGAAAGGGATACTTAAAGATGATTTCTCGCTTTCACCAACTGTCTTTCCGAAAAAAGCTGCTGCTGTCCTTTGCCACCTTATCCTTTCTGCCTGTGCTTCTGACCGGCATCGCAGCCTACCGGCTTTACACCAATTTCATTTTCAATACGACGGAAAAATCATCGGTGGAAACCATAGATTTGGTGTGCGACGACATCGACAGCCTTCTCAATGATACACGGTCCCTGTGCGCCATGCTGACAGGAGACATCAAGATGCAGGAGTACTTACGGATGGATTTTAAAAATATCTCAGACCAGTATTCCAATGACCTGGCAGGCAGCATGGAGCTGGCCTCCCTCTCCACCTACCGGAAGGATATCTTTGGGTTTTATGTGCTGGGCTTAAACGGCGGCCGGTACAAATCCAACTATTATTCCCTCAAATCAGAGGACCAGAGAACCACCCGCTGGTATCAGACCATCTTAAACAGCCCGGAGGCCTCCTGGTTTCCGCCTCACGAAGGAAGCTTTATCGTCCGCAGCTCCATCAGTGACCGCTTCATCACAGTGGGCCTCCCTTTCGTGGATAAGGCCTCCGGGCTTATCAATGGTATCGTGGCAGCAGATATCCAGGTGGATGCCATCACCCAGAAGATGAAGCATGGCTTCACCAACGGAGTGCTCTGCATCATAGACAACGGCGGAGACATCTTATTCAGTTCAAACGCCGGCAACGATACGAATTATCCCATTGACCTTTCTCCGGAGCTGATTGCCACCATTGCCCGCTCCGCCCCGGATACCTCCGGCAAGTCCATTCTGGTGCCGGATTCCCGGTACCTGATTGTGAGCAGGACCTTAGAAGATCCTAACTGGTGCATTGCCGGAATCATTGACAGGGACTTTCTCACCCAGAGCAGCAAGGACATAACGACCATCGTCATGCTGCTTCTGCTGATCATCGCATTCTCCGCCCTCCACTTCGCCATGCGGATCTCAGAGTCCGTATACCGCCCTGTGGAACGCCTTTCCGCCATGATGGAAAATGTGGAAAACGGCGATTTATCCGTGCGCATCTCCCCCCTCTCCTCTCCGGAATTTGACCGTCTGGGAAAGAGCTTCAACCAGATGCTGGACCGGATAGAAAGCCTGATAAAACAGATTTATGAAGAGCAGGCCAAGCTGAAGAACTCCGAGCTCAAGGCCCTTCAGGCCCAGATCCAGCCTCATTTTCTTTACAATTCCCTGGATTCCGTCATCTGGCTGCTGCGCATGGACCGAAACGGGGATGCGGAAAAGATGCTGACTGAGCTTTCCACCCTGTTCAAGATTTCCTTGAGCAAGGGAAGAGAGATCATTACCATTCAGGAAGAGCTCAAGCACGTTGGCAGCTATTTATTCATCACCAACATGATTTACGGCAAAAAGTTTGAGTATGCCATTGACTGCGATCCCAGCCTGTACGCTTACCAGACCTTAAAGCTCATGCTCCAGCCCCTGGTGGAAAATGTAATCGTCCATGCAGTCCCTCTGCCAGGGGAAAAGATCTTTATCAGCGTAAGGGTCTATGAGGAGGATCAGGATCTGGTCCTGTCTGTTTCCGACAGGAGCATGGGCATGGATGTCAGGACCGTCTCAGAGCTGAGACAGCAGATCTTCACATCCTCCCAGTCTGACAGCCACACATCCGGCTATGGGCTTTACAATGTCAATGAACGCATACACATCTTATTTGGCAGCGGCTATGGACTCTTTCTCACCTCAACACCGGGTGAGGGAACAGAGGTCCGCTTAAGAATTCCCCTACGGAAAGGAGATGAGACGCTTGTTCCGGGCAATACTTTGTGATGATAATGAGATTATACTGGAAGGCTTATCCAGACAGATTGGCTGGAAGAGCCTGGGCATTGAACTGGCAGGCGCTGCCACTGACGGCAACGAGGCCTGGGAGCTGATTCAGAGAGAACCTCCGGACATTCTGATTACGGATATCCGGATGCCCTATTTAGACGGGCTGGAGCTTTCAAAAAGAACGAAAGAATTAAATCCCAACGTGGTAATACTGATCATCAGCGCTTACGACGATTTTGAATACGCCAGGACTGCCGTTCATTTAGGCGTCCTGGATTACATCTTAAAGCCGATTGAACTGGAAGCCATCAATCATATGCTGGAGACGGCTGTCTCCCATTGCCGCCGTTTCCACCACGACAGGCATATGATGGTAACGGATCTGTTAAAAAGCGCTGCAGCCGGGGAGCTGTCCTCCCATGCCTTAAGGGAACGGCGCCGGGAACTGGATTTTAACCGGGAGGTGTACTTTTGCATTCTTTGGGTGGAGCTAAACCCCCAGAGCATTGCCGGACTCTCCAATGAGATCCGGTATTCCCTGGAGCGGCGGTTCACCGCCCTGTCAGAGACCTTGAAAAGCGGCAGGTGTTACTTGCTGGAGTCCTCAGGGGACCACTACCAGGTCTGCCTGGCCACAGCCACCAGGGCAGAGCTTTCCCAAAAGCGGCGTCAGACCGTTGATGTTATCCGTGCCCAGTTTCCCCATGAGGGAGAACACTTTGACGTTGCCATTGCCTGCGGAAAGCCCTGTGAAGGCTTAGAGGCCATCCACAAGAGCCGGCAGAGCTGCATGGATGCCTTAAAGCTGCACTTTATCAAGGGCTCTAATTCCGATATCTTCTATGAAGAGGTGGAAGGCTTTCTCCACAGTCCCAAGCCCGGCGGGCCCGGGCTTCCCCAATCCGAGACCCGGCTCATGGCATATATCAGGGAACAGGATAAGAACGGAATCGGACGGGAGCTGGAGCAGTTAAAGCAGTGGCTCTATGAAAAGGGGAGCGAAAGCTACTTATACATGACTTTCTCCGTGGGAACTTTCTACACCAATCTGGTCCGGGAGCTGGAGGAGGCCGGAGTGAGCCTTCAGGACGCCTTTGACAGCCCCATTGACGAATTCAAGAAAATCATCGCCTCCGGAACTTTAGAGAGCAGCATTGAGAATCTAAGGGAAAGCCTTTTTAAGATCTGCGACAGCATGCGCATCAACAAGAGCCGCTACGGGCGGCTCATCGATCAGGCTCTGCTGTATATCCAGAGCCACTACGCCAGCTCCTCCTTTTCCATCGACCAGGTGGCTGATGCTGTGTGTCTCAGCACCTCCTATTTCAGCACGGTCTTTAAGAGTGAGACAGGGACCACTTTCACGGACTACTTAATCAAGATCCGCATGGAAAAAGCCAGGGCCCTTTTAGAACATACGAACTTAAAGATGTATGAGGTCTCATCTCAAGTCGGCTATGAAAATGCGGCTTACTTTAGCGCAGCCTTTAAACGGTATTACGGGAAATCTCCCTCAGAACTTCAAAAGCAGCCCAGATAAGCGGCAGGGGCCGGGCATAGCCCGGCCTCTTTTCTCTTACCGTACAGGTACTCTCTTTGTCACGATCACATCGCTGTCATACCCCAAAAGTCCCTTTATAATAATGGTTCCCGGCTCTGCCGGGGCATCCAGGACGACCTTTTTGATTTCCTCCATGGCGTCACTGATCCTGTCTCTGGGAATAGGGGCGGTCAGCCTGACGCTGGCCAGGGGCAGGAGGCCGCCCCGGACCAGAACGGAGGTGGCAATATTTCTTCTGGGGTCTGTCAGCTCCTGGCGCACATACTCCTCTCCTCTGGGACATGCGGCTCCTTGGATAGAGCAGACTTCCCTGCCTTCTATCTCTGCCTCAATGCTGCATCCATTGGGACATATGATACATGTAAACTCTCTTACCATTCCACTCTCACCTCCAGGTCTTTTCCTGCCTCCATCCGGTCCGCTTCCACCGTGAGCTGGATCATCTCTGCCGGAATGGCTTTCTTCATCTTTTTTGAAGCGATTTCCCTGCCGTTCTGGCTCACGATAATGCGGCAATTTATCATGGGATACTTTACCCGCATAGACAGCTTAAAAGGCCGGGTGCCGCTGACCCGCTGGGGAACCGTATGGCTGATATTCGGATCCGTCTTAATGGCTATGGGGCAGTCCGTCAGACTTCCCTTTACCACGTATTCCGCCGCAGATGCCGCAAGTGCCTCTGCCTCCATGGATACGAAATCCACCAGGTCATGGACATGAAGCACATTTCCTGCCGCAAAGATACCATCTGTGCTGGTCTGAAAATGCTCATCCACCACAGCTCCCCTTGTCCTCTGATCCAGAGTGACGCCCGCGTCTATTGACAGCTCATTTTCAGGAATCAGCCCTACAGACAGGATCAAAGTGTCGCATTCATATTCCTTTTCCGTTCCTGGAATGGGCTTAAAATGCTCATCCACCTGGGAGACCGTAACTCCTGTCAGACGGGAGGTACCGTGAATCTCCGTCACGGTATGGCTTAAATACAGGGGAATGCCGTAATCATTTAAGCATTGTTCAATATTTCTTGGAAGACCGCTGGGGTAGGGCTGGATTTCAAATACAGCCTGGACGTGGGCTCCCTCCAGGGTCAGCCTTCTGGCCATGATCATTCCGATATCCCCGGAGCCTAAGATCACCGCTTCCTTTGCCGGCATGGTGTTGTATAAATTCATATAAGCCTGTGCCACCCCTGCGGTGAACACCCCTGCAGGCCTCTCACCGGGAATTCCCAGGGCTCCTCTGGTCCGTTCCCTGCACCCCATGGCAAGGACAACCGCTTTTGCCTGCCATTGATGAAGGCCCTCTCTGGTGGCGGCCGTCACCGCCTTGCCGCCGCTTATCTCCAGGACAGTGGCTCCGGTTATGTATGGAATTCCCAGTTCCGCCACCTGGTCAATGAAGCGTCCTGCATACTCCGGCCCGCTTAAGGTGGTCTTGAAACGGGTAAGGCCAAAGCCATCATGGATGCATTGGCGCAAAATGCCGCCAAGCTGCATTTCCCGCTCGACAATCAGCAGGTTCTTAACCCCTCTCCGGTATAGCCCTATGGCAGCAGCCAGGCCGGCGGGACCTCCTCCCACAATGATTACGTCAATCTCTTCCTTCTCTATGTTCATTCTCCCACCTCCTCACGGACCTTGCCGAAGAACATCTGTGAATCCTGTCCGGCATAGCGCACGTCCGTCACTTTCTTCCCCAGCTCTTCCTCTATCATCTGGGCAATTCTCATCTGGCAGTAGCCGCCCTGACAGCGGCCCATCATGGAACGGGTCCTGTATTTTATGCCCACCATGGTTTCCACGCCTAAAGGATTGTGAATTGCCTGCAATATTTCCCCTCTGGTCACCTTCTCACAGCGGCAGATCACCTCGCCGTAGTCCGGGTTTTCCCGGATCAGACGGGCCTGCTCCTCCTTTGGCTGCTCTTCAAAGCGGAGAATCCCCTTTCTCACCGGTTGGAAGTCCGGGTTGGGCATCAGTTCCTCCCTTTCTTTCATCAGGGAAATAGCATACCGGGCAATGGGCACAGCAGCCGTCAGCCCCGGCGATTCGATGCCCACCAGGTTGATGGCATTGGGCGCTGAATCGTCCCGGATCTCTATCTTAAAGTCCTGAATCGCCCCCTCATCATTCACCCACTTCGGCAGGATTCCGCTGTAGTTGCGGATGTAATCCCCTTTGTGGATGCAGGGCCACAGGCCCGAGGCACTGTCCGCTAAGTAGTCCATGTTTCTTTGAGGAACACCGTAATAGGAAAAATCCGCAGCCACCTCTGCATTGGGACCCACAATCACATTACCGTCCGTAGTATTGGTCACATGAATCCCCATGTAGGTATTGCTGGGAACCGGATAGACCGGCATGGGAAGAAGAGGGCCGGTGCGCTTATCCAGAATGATATAATCCCCTTTTGATCCGATCACCCGGTAGCCCTTTATGCCCAGCATATCGGAGATTCTGCCGCAGCCTAAGCCTGCGCTGTTGACCACCCAGCGGGCAGAAAAAATGCCCTTTGCTGTTTTAATCCGATAGATGCCGTCTTCCCGGTGGATGGACGTCACCTCATGGTCAAAATAGTAGTCAGCCCCATTGTCGTGTGCGTTTTCCGCCAGGGCTATGGTATAGTTAAAAGGGTCTACGATTCCGCTGTTAGGCGAGAACATGGCAAATTCCCCTACCACGGCGGGGACCAGCCGGTGAAGCCGTTCCCGGTCAATGAGCTCCAAGCCCTTAGAGCCGTTTTCCTCCCCCTGCTTTATGGTGCGCTTCAAGGTCTCCATATCCTCCGGGGTATTGCCTACCAGCACCTTGCCGCAGCGTTCAAATTTAAATCCAAGCTCTCCGGAAAGCTGGTCCATCATTTCGTTTCCTTCCACACATAGCCGTGCCTTTAAGGAACCGGTATCATAGGCGAATCCGCCGTGGATCACACCGGAATTTCTTCCGCTGGTTTCGTAACAGACATCCAGATTCTTTTCCAGAACGCCGATCTTCAGCCGGTATCTGGCCATTTCCCTTGCAATGGCGCTTCCCACCACGCCTCCGCCGATAATCAATACGTCATACAATTGCTCCATTTGCCACTCCTCCTAGTATTCATCCCATGAATATACCTTATTTTTACCATATATCTCGTTATATGTCAATAAAAAATGGGATGAATAATGATATTCATCCCATAAATATCTCCACTTATTTTTTATTTGCTTCTTCCATATACCGGTTCTGGTTATACATTAAGTGAAAGTACATGGCCTGCTGGGCTTCCACCGCCTTTTTGTCCCGTATGGCCTCAAATATGGCCCGGTGGGAAACCAGGGTCTGGCTTACTCTGTCTCCCGTACCGTGCTGGCAAACACCCTCACCCCGTCGGTAATCACAGGAACCAGATTGGACATTACCGTATTGTGGGAGCAGGCCGCAATCTGGGCGTGGAATTGGGAGTCCTTTTCCGCATAGTCGCCCCTGCTGCGGATCAGCTCCTCCACCTCTCCAAGGATCTGCTCCAGCCTATCAATATCCTCAGCCATGGCATTCTGGGCGGCCAGGGCCGCAATAGGCGGCTCCAGGATGGTTCTGATCTGCAATAAGTCCTCTGTCAGCTTTCTGGTGTCCTCCACCATGGAAAATCCCAGGGGATCATCCGGTATGCCGTTCTTCTCCGATATAAATGTCCCGGAGCCCTGGCGTATGGTCACAATATTCCGGGACATAAGAATCCTTAAGGCCTCACGCACCGTATTGCGCCCTACGCCTAAAACCACGGAAAGCTCCATCTCCGTGGGCAGCTTGTCCCCCGGTATATAACCGTTTTCCTGGATCATCTGCACCAGATTCCTGGCCGTTATCTCTCCTAAGGTCTGTTTTTCCATTGTATCTCTCCTCTTAGCCCCTGCGCCGGACAGCGTTGTTATCTTTCCCGTTTTTCCAAAAGCGCGCAGTCTGAAACCGAAATGGTCAAAATTTTCTTATAGTATAACATGGAAATTGGCTGGCTCCAATTAATTTTACAAATAAAATAAAGAGTGCGCATCCCCCGGAGGGTTTTTAT
>JASGGP010000142.1:0-11393 GCA_047604985.1 Lacrimispora sp. | reverse complement strand
TTATAAGGATTTAATAATTCTTTTCTTGATTTATGGGGAGACTGACTCTATAATGATAGAGATATAATGTGGGTAGACACTATCCGGATTGGAGAACTTACACAGATGGATAATAAGAATCAAAATAATAACAGGATGCCGAAGAACACCCAGGTGATAGCCATATGGGTCATGGCGTTTCTTATAGCGGCGGCTGGAATCTCCTATCTCCATAATGCGGTCACATCCAGGACCAATAAAGAGTTAAGCTATGACTCCTTTATGAATATGGTAGATGATAAGCAGGTGGAGTCTGTCAATGTAGAGGATACGAAGATCACTATCTATCCGAAAAAGACCTGGCCGGAATACAAGCCCGGAGTTACTTATTATACGGTAAGAATGGACAACGACTTAAATCTTGCGGAACGCCTTCGTGCCGCAGGCGTTGAAACCCTGCGTGTCCGCCGTGACTCTAATTTCTTTATACAGACCATTTTTTCCTACCTGCTTTTATTTGCAGCCATGGGATTTCTTCTGAATTTTATGATGCGCCGGGTGGGAGGCGGAGGCGGCCTAATGGGCGTCGGAAAGAGCAATGCCAAGGTCTATGTGCAGAAGGAGACCGGCATTACCTTTAAGGACGTGGCCGGAGAGGATGAGGCCAAGGAATCCCTGACGGAGATCGTGGACTTCCTTCACAATCCCGGAAAATATACGAAGATCGGTGCAAAGCTTCCCAAGGGAGCCCTTCTTGTGGGACCTCCCGGAACCGGAAAAACCCTGCTTGCAAAAGCAGTTGCAGGAGAGGCCCATGTTCCTTTCTACTCCCTGTCCGGTTCTGATTTTGTGGAAATGTTCGTAGGCGTGGGAGCTTCCCGCGTCCGTGATTTGTTTAAACAGGCCCAGGAATCTGCGCCCTGTATTATTTTCATCGATGAGGTGGATGCCATCGGTAAAAGCCGTGATTCCAGGTTCGGAGGCGGCAACGATGAGAGAGAGCAGACCTTAAACCAGCTCCTTTCCGAAATGGACGGCTTTGATTCCTCCAAAGGCCTTTTAGTGCTGGCTGCCACCAACCGTCCGGAAATTCTGGACCCGGCCCTTTTGCGGCCCGGCCGTTTCGACCGCCGGATTATCGTGGATAAGCCGGATTTAAAGGGACGTGTGGATATTTTAAAGGTTCATGCAAGAGATGTGCTTTTAGATGACACCGTGGATTTAGATGCCATTGCCCTGGCAACGTCAGGAGCGGTGGGATCAGACCTTGCTAATATGATCAACGAAGGCGCCATTCTGGCAGTGAAGAGCGGCCGCCACGCCGTTTCCCAGAAAGACTTATTTGAGGCGGTGGAAGTGGTCTTAGTCGGTAAGGAGAAAAAGGACCGTGTGCTCAACAAAGAAGAGCGGCGTATCGTTTCCTACCATGAGGTGGGCCATGCCTTAGTCAGTGCCCTTCAAAAGGATGCGGAGCCGGTGCAGAAGATCACCATTGTTCCAAGAACCATGGGAGCCTTAGGCTATGTCATGCATGTGCCTGAGGAAGAGAAATTCTTAAACTCCAAGAAAGAGCTCCATTCCATGCTGGTAGGCTATCTGGCCGGCCGTGCGGCGGAGGAGATTGTTTTTAACAGCGTGACTACGGGAGCGGCCAATGATATTGAGCAGGCCACCAAGGTAGCCCGGGCCATGATCACCCAGTACGGCATGTCGGAGAAATTCGGCCTTATGGGTCTGGCGACCAAGGAAGACCAGTATTTAAGCGGCAGGACCGTGATGAACTGCGGAGAAGCCACTGCTGCCCAGGTCGATGAAGAAGTCATGAAGATGTTAAAGGAAGCCTATGAGGAAGCTAAGGGTCTTCTTGAGGAAAACCGGGATATCATGGATAAGATCGCAGAATTCTTAATCGAGAGAGAAACCATTACCGGCAAGGAATTTATGAAGATCTTCCGGGAAGCCAAGGGAATTCCCGAGCCTGTAAAAAAGGACGAGGAATCGGAAAAGGAAAAGGAAGAAAAGGACGACGGATTATCGGATTGGTCTGATGAAAAAATAGAGAAAATGGTGGAGAAAGAGGAGAGAACGGCAAGAAAAGAGCCGGAGGAATCCTTTATCGACATCGGAAGCGTAAAGAAGTAAAGGCTTAAAGTGTAAAAGTATAAGAGCGTAAAGGCTCATGAAACGGCTGCCCTGTAGAGATTCTGCGGGCGGCCGTTTTGGTTTCTTGTGTTTTGGTTTCTAGCCGTTTGCTTCCTTGCCTTTTACTTTCTTGTCCTTTGCTCATCCGCATAATTTTGTTGTAAGAAGTTCCTTTTTTTGGTATAATAGAACAACAGAAGCCTTGTATCAATAAGAAAAGCATATGGAAATGAAAACCAATCGGCTGCCATGAACTGGTGATAGCCGTTTCTTTCTGTGTGCTTTTATCATTTATATTGACAAGGGTTTCACAAAGGTGAGCCTCTGTTTCGGAAAGAAAACCGGTGGCAAGGCAAAAAACAGGAGATGAAGCAGAAACCAATGATACTGATGAATGAAATACCTGACCGGTTCTGGGGCTTGTTCCGTTCCGTGAACCGATCCACATACATAGAAGCTCTTTTAAAGATCAATGAAGAGTACGAATACAGCAATTACTTCTTAAGCCGGGAGGTCTGCCTTCAGGTTCTGGAGGAGTATTTCGCTGCAAAACGGCTGGTCATCTGGCAGGATGAGCTGGAGGACGAGGCAGACACCCTTCAGCCCCCGGCTCCCAGAGTGTTAAACTGGCTTTTAAAGGCGGGCTGGCTCAGAAAGGTTGATGATTATGCCTCCATGGCAGTCCATATCGTGATCCCCGATTATTCCGCCGTCATGATTGAGGCGTTTTTTAAGCTGGCAAGCGACGAAGAGGATGAGACACAGATTTATATACAGAATGTCTACGCCATCCTGTTTTCCCTAAAAAATGATCCCAGGGCCGGCGTAAGCCTGTTAAACACAGCTTATGTCAATACAAAGCGGCTCAACAAAACTCTTCAGGACATGCTTCATAACATGGATAAGTTCTTTTCAAGCCTTCTGGAACAGAAATCATACGGCGGGCTGTTAAAGGAGCACTTAGAGGGGTATGTGGAGGAAATCGTGAAAAAGAAGTACCACGTTTTAAAAACCTCGGACAACTTCTACCTTTATAAAAACGACATCAAGCGTTGGATCAGCGCCATGCGTGAGGATGGGGAATGGATGGAGCAGATGAGCCGCCGCAGCGGGGGAAAGGTGACGGCAGAGGATATCGGGGAAAAGCTGGACCAGATTGAAAGGGGCTTTGACGATATCGAGCACCGCATTGCCAACATGGATAAGGAGCATTCCAGGTACATACGCGCTACAGTTACAAGGCTTAACTATCTGTTAAATCAGGAAGACAATATGAAAGGTCTTGTCATCAGGCTTTTAAATCATTTATCAGAGACGGAGGAACAGGAAGAGGCCGTAAAGGAAGTAGGAAACCGCATGAATTTATCCCAGATATCCATTCTTTCAGAAAAGTCCCTCTATAAGAAGAGAAAGGCCAGATCAGGCTTTAAGGAGAATTTAATGCCTGAGGAGGAACTTGTAGAGCTTACCATGGAAGAGATATTGGATTTAAATCGTTTAAAAAGCCGTTACAGCAGAAAAGAAATCGAAAGCTACATTGAGGCCCATCTGGAAAACGGCCGCATGGAGGTAAAGGAAGATACGGTCCGTTCTCCTGATGAATTTGAAAAGCTGATCCTGGCCTATGATTATTCCACCAGAAGAAAGAGCCTGTATCAGGTGGAAAATCAGGAGGCGGAACTGATTGACAACGGCAGATACCGCTATCCGAAGCTGGTATTTGTAAGGAGGAAAGAATCATGACCTATGAAGAAAGTGCTGGCATTATCAGCCAGATTCCATATTACGACGGGCTGGGGCAGGGGGAAAAGGATGAGGTCCGGACAGCTTTACGGCTTCTCCTTCAGCAGACCTTTGTTCTGGAACACAAATACGACAAACGGGACCGCCGGTTCGCTTATAACCCGGAATTTAAAATCTGCAACAAGCATTTAGAATTTATCCGTGCCTATCTGGCTGTCAGCGGAGTGGAGGTTTTAGAAAACAGCCAGCTGGGCCTTATTTATATCCAGGGAGAGAATACGGTGGGAGACAAGCTTCCCAAGCTGGCAACTCTTTATCTGCTGGTCTTGAAGCTGATCTATGACGAACAGATGGCAGCGGTCTCCACCAGCGTCAACATATACACCACCTTGAGCGAAATCCATGAAAAGCTGGGAAATTACCGCTTATTCAAGAAGCAGCCCGCACCTACGGAAATCCGCCGGGCAATCGCATTGTTAAAAAAATATCAGATCTTGGAACCCCTGGATATTTTAGAAAATCTGGACGGAGACAGCCGCATGATCATTTACCCCTGTATCAATGTGGTGCTGTTTGGGGATGACGTAAGAGCCCTGTTAGAAGCATTTGGAGAAGGAGACGATGAAGATGACGAATCAGAAATTTGAAGCCCTGTCCCGGATACTCCTTAACAACTGGCATTATATCAGCAGAAAGACCTTATCCTTTAACCAGGAGATCAATTTCTTTACCGGACATTCCGGCAGCGGAAAGTCTACGGTCATTGATGCCATGCAGATTCTCCTTTATGCCAACACCGACGGCCGGGGATTCTTTAACAAGGCGGCGGCCGATGATTCGGACCGGAACTTAATCGAATATCTGCGTGGGATGGTAAATATCGGTGAAAACAACGAATTTGCCTACTTAAGGAACCAGAATTTTTCCACCACCATTGTGCTGGAGCTGAAACGGACAGATACGGAAGAGTGCCAGTGCATCGGGATCGTCTTTGACGTGGAGACAGCCACCAATGAAATAACCAGAAAATTCTTCTGGCACAAGGGTCCTCTCTGGGAAAACGGTTACCGCACCGATTCCAGGACCATGACCACTCACGAGGTTTCCGCCTGTTTGCAGGCCATTTACCCAAAAGAAGATTATTTTACAACCTCACATAACGAGCGGTTCCGCAGACAGATGTATGATGTATACTTAGGCGGCCTTGATTCAGAAAAATTTCCGCTTCTGTTCAAACGTGCCATTCCTTTCCGCATGAATATCAAGCTGGAGGACTTTGTAAAGGAATACATCTGTATGGAGCAGGATATTCATATCGAGGATATGCAGGAAAGCGTCATGCAGTACGGACGGATGCGGAAAAAGATCGAGGATACTGCCGTTGAAATCGATTACTTAAAGAGAATGGGGGAAAAGTTCTTAAGTCTTCGGGAAAAAGAAGAGGAGATCGGTCAAAATACGTATTTCTTCCGAAGGCTGGAAATATTGGAATATCAGGCCAGGATTCAGGCATTGACGGATAAGTCCGGGCTTGCAAAAGAGGATTTAAGCCGTCAGGAAAGCCAGAAAGCCGCTCTGGAACGGCAGATGGAAGATTTGACCCTGCAGGGAAATGAACTGCTGAAACGGATTTCTTCCACCGGCTATGAGGATTTGAAGAATCAGCTGGATTCTTCAAAGGAATTATCCGGCCATTTAAATAAGAGTCTTGCCAAATGGACCCAGACCGGGGAGCGGTTGAAGGAATGGATAGAGGAGGATGTGACCTCCAACCAGACCATATGGGATATTGAAGAATTTGAAAAGAATACCATTGATGAAGAAAAGCTGAGCCGCCTGAAAAAGTCCATTGCTGAAATGAGAAAAGAAACAGAGGAAGCCCAGAAAGAAGCGGAAGGGATTCTCCGGGATATCCGCAAAAGGGAGCGCCAGACAAGTGAAGAGCTGGCCCAGTTAAAGGCCGGAAATAAAGCCTATCCCAAGTATCTGGAACGGGCCAGGTCCCTGATTCAGCAGCGGCTTTTAGAGGAAACCGGCAAGGCGGTGGAGGTCCATGTGCTTGCGGATCTTCTGGACATCCGGGATGAGACATGGAGAAATGCGGTGGAAGGCTATCTGGGCAGCAACAAGCTGTCTCTGGTGGTGGCTCCGGCTTATGCGGATGCTGCCATGGCCGTTTACGGAGAACTGGACAGAGCCGAATATTATAATGTGGCTGTTCTGGATACGGAAAAGGTGGGGCAGAATTCCCATGAAGTAGTTAAGGACGGCCTGGCCCAAGAGGTTACGGTGAGAGAGGCCTATTTACAGCCGTATATTGACCTGCTTCTGGGCAGGGTAGTCAAATGCAGGAGCCTGGAAGAGCTGCGCCGCTGCCGCATCGGAGTGACCCCTGACTGCATGCTTTACCATACCTTCCGTTTACAGCATATGAATCCCGATAATTATACCAAGTACGCTTATATCGGCAAGGACAGCGTCCGGAGAAGAATCCGGCTTTTAGAAAAGAACTTAGTTTCCATGGAAGAGGAAAAGAAGCCTCAGGAGCAGGCCTTAAAGGAATGCCGCCGGATTTTGGCCATGGAGGGTTTAACCGAAGAGGTAAGCGTTTACTTAGAGTGGCAGCAGGATATGGCGGCTCTTAAGGAAAAGGAAAAAGAGATCAGGCGGCTGGAACAGAAGCTGGAAAAGCTGAAAGCCCAGGACGTAGAAGAATGGGTGAAAGAAAGAGAAGCCGTTTTGGAGCTTGGCGAAAGAAAGAGAGAGGAACAGAGAGCCGTGGACAAGCTGATTTTTGGCACCGGCGGCGAGATCGAACGGTTTGGCAGGGAATCTCTGCAGCTTCAGGAAGAGCTGGTTTTAAAGGAACGGGAATTTAAACCGGATGAGGAGCTGGAAGCCAGGGTAAGGGAGATCATAGGAAACAGGGAAAACTGCCGGTACGACAGGCTTAAAAATAAGTTTTCGGAGGAATGCAGGAAAGCGGAAGAAGAACGTGACCAGGCTTTCCAGACACTTGTAGGAGCCAGGGGAGAGTATGCCAGGAAATATCCCAACCGGAATTTCTCCCTGACAGCAAAGGATAATGAGGAATACAACCACCTTCTTGAAGCCATGGAGTGCGGCAGCCTGGAGGAATATAAAAAGATGGCTGCCGAGCAGGCAAAATCCGCTGTCCTTCATTTCAGGGATGATTTTATGTTCAAAATCCGAAGTGCCATAAGGGATGCCCTTTTGCGGAAGGATGAACTGAATAAGATCATCAGCAAGCTGGACTTCGGCAAGGATAAGTACCAGTTTGTCATTGGAAGGAATAAGGGCTCGGATGGGAAATATTACGATATGTTCATGGATGATTCCCTTGAGGTAAATCCTGCCATCTAACGGATTCCTTGGATAACCAGATAAACTTATTCACCATGGAGCATGAGAACCAGTACGGAGAAATAATCAATGACTTAATAAACATCTTCATCCCGCCGGAAAACGCCACGGCAGAGCAGATGGAGGAGGCCAAGCGGAACATGGACAAATATGCGGATTACCGGACATATTTATCCTTTGATATGCAGCAGATCATTCAGAACGAGGACGAGGTCATTAAGATCCGTTTAAGCAAGATGATCAAGAAGAATTCCGGAGGAGAAGGCCAGAATCCCCTTTACGTGGCCTTACTTGCCAGCTTCGCCCAGGCTTACCGGATCAGCTTATCTCCCAAGATACAGAGAAATCCTACCCTGCGCCTTGTGGTACTTGATGAAGCATTTTCCAAGATGGATGGGGAAAAGGTGGCTAGCTGCATTGAACTGATCCGCGGGCTGGGCTTCCAGGCCATTATCAGTGCCACGAATGACAAGATCCAGAACTATGTGGAAAACGTGGACAAGACTTTCGTGTTTGCTAATCCTAATAAGAAGTCCATATCCATTCAGGAATTTGAGCGGGAAAGCTTCTCAGAACTGGTGCGTGGGCTTGATGAAGAGGCGGATTATAGTGACGTTGAGGAGCAGTAAAGAGACAACCGGGCCATTATGCTTTAACGGCCCGGCCCTGTTCGGGCCAGCTTTGATGTACTGACCCGAAGCTGCACAGAGGCGTGGCTTAACTCAAATCGTTTTCAGGCTGTATTTTATGATTCAATCCTGTAAACTGATATACAAGGGCAATTATGACAGCGGCTGTATAGCTGATTAAGATTGATATACTGATACCATTTACGCCCAATGACATTGATGATAGAATTTTTGCTAAGGGAAAACGAATCACTATAAAGTAAATTGTCATAAGAAGCATAGACCTTGTTTGCTGCCCCAATCCATTCATTTCTCCCATAATAGAATTGGTTATGCAATTAAAGAAATATCCGGCTGCTATAATTTCAAAATATGTTTTCACAATTAACATGGCAGGGGCGCTGACCCCAAACAGCCCCGCCAGGTTGGTTGAAAATATTGTAACTAACGGGATGAGCATTAAATTCAAACATACAGAAATCAAAATTCCCCATCTTAAATACTCTTTAATTCTATTATTTTGTTTTGCACCGTAGCAAGTACCTATTGCCGTCGTTTCCGTCATGTTAATTGTTAATCCAGGGTACTGCACAATAATTTCAAGCTTGGACGCTACCCCAAAGGCCGCAAGTGGTATTACCCCGAAGCTGCTGAACAGGGATTGAATAAAGGCCACACTGACTGTCGGAATGCTCTGCTGAATTGCCGAAGGAACCGACGCTTTTGCTATTTCTTTTAAAGCTTTCAGATTCATTGCTTTTATATCAAAGCGAAATATCTTTTTAGCAAAGATAAAACCAATCATAACCAGCATGGAAATAATCTGAGCGAACAAGGTTGCAAGGGCGGCTCCGTTAATCCCTGTTTGAATAATCAGAATAGGGTCAAGGACTATATTCAGTACAGTGGATAAAATAACGGCAATCATCTGCACCGATGAATTTCCATAACTTCTTAACACTGCCGCAAAGTACATATACAGCTCAATGAAAGGGAAGCTCAAAATCCGGATAAACAAATAAGTCCGGGCAGTCTGAAATATTTCCGTTGGAGTATTGCCGAGTATAAGGATACCATTTATCCCGATCATACATCCTGCCGTCAAAATAATGCCGAAGACAAACAAGCCGATCAGTGATGCCGCTAATGCTGAACTGATTTTCTCCTTGTTTTTTTCTCCTGAGTATTTGGATAAAATGATTGTGACACCATTTGTTGCACCCATTGCAAGGGCTGAAAAAAGCATTACACACGGGAAGGAAGCCGACATGGCGGCAAGAGCTTTTTCGCCCAACAGACTCCCAACCCAGAAGCTTCCGATGATGTCATATAAAGCACTGCAAAAATACGCAATGTAGAGAGGCATATACATTTGCAAAATATTGCTTTTGATATTTCCCTGTGTAAAATCAATTGTTCTCATACAGAATCCTCCAGTTAAGAACGAACCATTCGTTCTGATATAAAATAAGAATAAACGCTTCGCTTAAAAAGAGAACCTTGGATTCTGAATTTAAGCAGAAGCGCAGAAATAACGGTTAAATCAAATGTGCGTGTTTCAGTGCATTTATGGCTACTTCTTTTGCAATCTCAGGAGATACGGAAGCATTTGTTTCAAAAGCATCATACCGGACGTGCATGCCCCACCATGAAAGTGTTTCAATTATCAGTCTGGCGTGATGTTCCGGGTAATCCAATTCCCGGATTTCTCCTTTTTGAATAAAAATATTTACATACTTTTCAACATCATTGCAAAACGCTTTTCTAAAGCTGATGTAGTTTTTATATAGCTCACCGCTGTCGGAACCGTTTTGCTGGAAAATCAAAAAGCCGGCGCCATATTCCGAAATAATATCAAAGGCATCGGAAAGCATTTGTTCAAAGCAATAGGAGCTGTCTCCCAATCCCGTTTCAAAATTTAAATTATTCTGCTTAAATAGCTTTATGATTTCTTCGTGGAGACCGGAGAAGTCCTCCTCTTTTATCGGAAGCTCAAATTCACTGTCTAAGTAGGTTTTATCTGCAACGCATTTTAGAACGAAATCATAAATGGCCTTTTTACTTGTAAACAGTGAGTAAATAGCGCCTATTGATATTCCGGATTCCTTTGCAATAAAGCCCATCTGCGTTCTCGCATAGCCCTTATTAATAAATAATTTACTCGCTTCCTCAAAGATTTTTCTTAAACGTATATCAGCCATCTTACCAGCCCTGCCTTTCAGAACGAACCGTTCATTCTTATAATATTCTATTACTTCCATTTTGTCAATAGATAGGCCCGGGCAAAAATGAAGCTGGACTTGGGGCCGGCTTGATACGAATTCCTGTTTTATTTTTCATGGATATTTCTCGCTTGATGAGCGAAGGGGTCTTGGAGAACTGGAAAGGGGGTGCTGCAAGAGACAGAGTTTGTACCATATATCGTATGCGAAACCATTTTATCCATACAATGTGCGGCACTTATCCTCTTTCCTGCAGCAGCCCCTCTTGACTATTACTCCGCCAGAGTATACTAATTGCTTTCGTTCAGATAATTATAGATGCTGTATCTGGACAAGCCTAAAAAGTCGGCCAGCTTTTCTGCGGCCTTTTTAATCAGAAAGAATCCCTTGTCATCCAGGCTGTGGACAACAGATACTTTCTCCTCTTTTGTCAGATTCTCCACGGGTTTTCCCGTTGTGTTTACCGCTTCTTTCATCATGATTTCCAGCAGCTCGTCAACATTGCCTACAAACAGTTCCGGGGTCTGGGGACGGGAGGAGGGGGCGGAGCTGGTGAAATACCGCAGGCTGTTTTCACATTTTATCATATCTGTAATATCTAAATTGATGCACATGCTCCCGTTTACTTTTCCGTATTCATCGCGGAAGTATTTGCTGGAGGACCGTAAAATCCGGCCGTTGGGCGCGGTGTTGATATAGCTGTACTGGTCATCCGGCGCTGCCGAGCCTTTTAAAATCTCCAATCCGGCGTTGGTGCCTCCGTCCCCTATCTTTCTTCCGGTCACATGCCCGTTCCAGATCGCAACGATTGTCTGCTCATAGGGCAGGGTAAGATCATGTAAAACCACTTCGCAGTTTTCTCCAAATTGCATTGCAATACATTTTGCAATATCAGACAACAGGTTTAAGTTATCAGAAACATATCCCATAATCGTATTTTTCCTTTCAACAAAATGTCTAAACCGATTATAAATGAAATGAGAGATAAAGTCCAGTAATAATAAAGAATTTGTTGAAGTAAAATCGTAATATTATTAAAAACAAACAAAAAATTAGAAAGAGATCAAGAATAATTGTTGACAAAATGTAGAGGTTGTAGTATATATTGATTATGAGTTAAACAAAATGTTGAAGATGGGTCAACAAAACGTTCAAAACACATTTTTAAAAGGAGGTAATTTATGAAAAGAGCAATCAGCATTATCATGGCTGCCGGTATGGCCGCACTGGCGGTTACAGGCTGCAGCGGAGGTTCTACCTCACAGACCCAGGCAGCTTCTTCACAGGCAGCAGC
>JASGGP010000141.1:0-11503 GCA_047604985.1 Lacrimispora sp. | reverse complement strand
CATTTGTGTTTCTGCAAAATTTAAATCAGTGACCTATTGTAAGCATTTGATAGTAGTGATATTATATGGCTAACTTCAGGAGAAGCTGAATGTATTAAAATACATAATCTAAAAGGGAGGAGTATCATGTTATTATTTCTAAATACGTGATATCAGGAAGAAAATGATTCGTTTTGCCACTATAGGAACAAATTTTGTTGTTAGATGGTTTCTTGAAGCTGCAGCCAGGAGCAGTGAATTATTATATGCAGTTTCGTATTCAAGAGAAGAGGAGAAAGCAAAAGCATTTGCAGCAGAATATGGTGCATGTAGATATTGTACCAATTTACAGGAACTTGCGGAGTCAAAGGATGTAGATGCGGTATACATTGCCAGTCCTAATAGCCTGCATTTTGAACAGTCAGTCTTAATGCTTTCTCATGGAAAGCATGTGATGTGTGAAAAAACAATTACATCCAATATGCAGGAACTCAATAAGCTGGTAGAGGCTGCGGACAAAAACCACGTGGTTCTGTTAGAGGCCATGCGTTCCGTTTTTGATCCTGGATTCGCTGTGATAAAAGAAAATCTGAAACGATTGGGAAAGATTCGCAGAGTCAGTTTCCAGTATTGTCAGTATTCTTCCAGATACGAAAAATTTAAAAATGGTATTGTTGAGAATGCGTTTAATCCCTCTTTTTCTAATGGGGCTTTGATGGATATTGGGGTGTACTGCATACATCCTTTGGTAAAGCTTTTTGGTATGCCGCAGAAAATCATGTCCGATGCCATCTTACTGCATAACGGGGTGGATGGAGCGGAACGATTCTAGCCAGGTACGAGGGAATGCAGTCTGAACTCATCTACTCTAAGATATCAGACAGCTATATTCCCAGTCAGATTCAGGGGGAAGATGGGACTCTCGTAATTGAAGATATACCGAATCCCAGGAAAGTAACCTTTTATGGAAAGGGTGGAGAATGTGAAGTTCTAGTCTCTCATAAGCCAGAGTTAAATCTAATTTATGAAATTCAGGAATGGATTGAGCAGATCAAGGGAAACCGGGACTGGCATGATCCGATGAAAGCTTCACTCATGGAGCTTCAGGTTATGGATGAAGTCAGGAGACAGCTTTTTATAAAGTTTCCCGCAGACGAGGAGGAGAAATGGAAGAAATATTAAAAAAAATTGAAGAGTTAAAAAAGCAGCAAGAACAACTGGTATTTCAGGATTTTCAAGAAGAAACTGCATGGATAATTGGTTCAAGGATTCGGAAACGGGCGGCGGAAGAGAGCTATCCGGTTTCTATCAGCATAACTCTGGGCCGAAGGCGTCTGTTTTACTGTTCTATGCCTGGGACAGCCCCTATTAATGATGACTGGATCAGAAGGAAAGAAAATACAGTTTATAAATTCCACAAGAGTTCTTATGAAATGTCTCTGTATATGCAGTTAAAACAGGACGAAATCGGCCGAAGGTATGGGCTTGATTCCGCGGAGTATACAGCTGCGGGAGGATCAGTACCTTTGATATTAAGAAATAGCGGAGTGGTAGGAACTATCACTGTATCGGGCTTAGCGGAGAATGAAGATCATGAATTGGTTGTGGGAGTGATAAAAGACTACTTATCTGCCCGGCAAAGTGGGAATTTGTGATGACATTGTCTTCTTTTTTTAGAAGTCTTTTATAGAATGAAGCTTCTCCTGAATATACACAAAAAACAAGTTGAATTAAACTTGGAGGAACCGGAAAAAGTCATTTAGAGCTGGAGCTATTAGGCCCGTTCTGCTGACCGATTTACGGTTCTTTTTGTATTATATTGAGAAACGGAAATGTTCTTACCTTGCAGGGCACTCTAAATCATGTGGGTGGCTGATCAGTTCAATTGCAGTATATTAAGATTGTCACTATTTTCTTCACGGGCGCATGTTTATTAAGTGTTTCACAGAAAAAGTGAGTGACGATTTGCCAAATAATAAAAAGGTTAGGTTTATTTTTTATGTAAATTTAATGAAAAACAATAAAGAATATGATATAATAATAAAAAATAAGATATCATGCATATAACATTGGCCAATAGCCGGATAATAGGAGGAAATACAATGTTTGCAGAAGAACGCCAGGATGATATTGTTTCGTTAGTCAATAAAAAAGGATCAGTCCGCGTGAAAGAGTTAAGCGAGAAATATGATGTAACAGAAGACAGCATCCGAAAGGATTTGACCCAGTTGGAGAAGAAAGGGCTTTTAAAGAAAACTTACGGCGGAGCTATGAAAATTCGGATCAATGTCCATGACTTGGATGTAGCTCAACGGAAAGATAAAAATATTGATATGAAACAGAAGATAGCTAAAAAAGCCATGGAATTGATCAAAAATGGGGATATGGTCTTTTTGGATATATCAACTGCAAATTTAGAACTGGCCAAGCTCCTGGCAAAATCTATGATTCCAATCACGGTAGTTACGAATATGATTGATGTTATGCAGGTATTGACTACGGCCACAACAGTAAAAGTTATATTTTTAGGCGGTACTTTCAGCCGGGGATATGATGGGTTTGTTGGCAGTATTACCATTGACCAAATCGTCAGTTACCGGTTTGACATTGCTTTTGTAGGAGTAGTGGGTGTGGATCTGATTGACAATAGTGTTGACACTTATATGGTGGAGGACGGCTTAACCAAAAGTGCAGTAATAGAGGCCAGTAAAAAAGTATATATGATGCTGGAGACAAGAAAGTTTAATATGGATGGAACGTATAAATACGCCAAGGTAGTCAGTTTTACAGGGGCGGTTATGGATGAAAAGCCTCAGGAAGATATTGAGGAGCAGATGAAAGAATATGACCTGGAGTGGATTTATTGATGATAGGGCAAAGGCTGAAAGAAAAGCATGTTTCAGTCTTAATGCATTAGTGTACAGATGTGGCATGGATAATCTTAAGTATTGGTTAAGGCCAGACATAGGATTATCCATTTTTTTGTCCTTGTCATAAAGACATGGAATAAATAATAAAAATAAATAATAAATTCGTTGACAATAAGATTAAATAATAATATTATAATAATAACAAATAAGAGAAATTGGGAAATAGTAATATATATTAATAAAAGGGAGGAATACCGATGAACCTGATTATGACTGACAGAATTGTACGGCTAAAAGAAAAAATGCTTTCAGAACCCCGCTATGCATCCATTGAGCAGGCCAGGATTATAACGGACACCTACAAGGACAATGAAACAAAGCCCAGGATCATTCAGAGAGCACTGGTTCTAAAGGCTGCTTTGAAGAAGCTGGAAATCAGTGCGGAATCGGAGGAACTGATAGTAGGGAACCGCACGGCGGGCGTCCGCTATGGAGTAATATTTCCTGAGAGCGGCAGCACATGGGTGGATAAGGAATTTGAAACCCTTCCAACTCGTCCCCAAGATAAGTTTCAGGTCAAGGAGGAAGGCATTTTTATTTCCGCAACGAAATCAAGCCATACTGGCAGGGGAAATCCCTTGAAGATGTGCTTCGGAGCAGATATGGAAAAGAAATTGACGAAATTGCAAAGGTGGTGAAGATCAACCAGAAAGACCATGCCCAAGGGCATATTTGTCCTAATTGTGTAGAATGGCTTCATAAAGGACCGGCAGCGATCAGAGCAGGTGCAGAGGCCAAAATGAGGCTGACCTATGGAGATAAGAAGGACTTTTATGAGAGTGTATCAATCGTCATGTCAGGTACCCAGGATTTTATGGTTCGGTATGCCAATCTTTTGATTGAAAACGCAGAACAGGAGTCAGATGAAGACAAGAAAAACAGCATGGTTCATGTTTCAAAAATCTGCCGTAAGCTGTCAGAACAGGCTCCGGAGACTTTTCATGAGGCGGTTCAATCCCTTTGGTTTTTATTTGTCATTCTTCATATGGAATCCAATGCTTCCTCTTTTTCCCCCGGACGCATGGATGACTACTTATGGGAATATTACGAAAGAGATTTGAGAAAAGGTATTTTAGACCAGCAGGGTGCGTTGGAGATTTTAGAATGCTTATGGCTGAAATTTAACCAGATCGTATACTTGAGAAACGCCCACAGCGCCAAATTTTTCGCGGGCTTTCCCATCGGCTTTAATATAGCCATAGGAGGCCAGGATAAAGATGGAAATGATTTTGTCAATGACTTATCATTCCTCCTCTTAAAAGCCCAGGAACATCTTGGTCTTCCTCAGCCCAACCTATCTGTCCGTCTTCATGAACATACAAGTGATGAGCTGTTAAAGCAGGCAATCCGCGTTGTGGCAAAGGGAAGCGGTATGCCTCAGTTCTTTAATGACAATGCAGTAATTCCTTCTATGGAGAAGCTGGGAATTTCAAAAGCAGATGCCAGGAATTATGCCATTGTAGGCTGCGTGGAATTGACCACTCAGGGAAACAACCTGGGGTGGAGTGATGCGGCCATGTTTAACTTGAATAAAGTTCTGGAGCTGACCTTAAACGGTGGAAAATGCCTTATTACCGGTGAGCAGTTGGCGGAAAATTACGGAGATATTACCACATACCAGACCTTTGAAGAATTGGAAGCTGTTTTCCAGAAATACCTGGATGAATATATGGATAAGATGATAAGAGCCTGTGAAGAGGTGGAAAAGGCACATATCGACCTGCTTCCGTCTCCTTTCTTATCAGCGGTCATTGATGACTGCATGGTAAAAGGAACAGATGTGACTGCCGGAGGCGCTTACTATAACTTTTCCGGAATTCAGATGATCCAGGTAGCAAACTTGGCCGACAGCATGGCAGCAGTAAAAAAACTGGTGTTTGAGGATGGGAAGATCGGAAAGCAGGAGCTTTTGGATGCTCTCCGCTCTGATTTTAAAGGGTACGAGATACAACGAACCATGCTTTTGAACAAAAATCCCAAATACGGCAATGATGTGGACTGGGTCGATGAATTAGGAGCCAAATGGGCGGAGTATTTCAAAAACCGCCTGTCCCATTATACCAATTACAGGGGCGGAAGATATCATACAGGAATGTATACTGTATCCGCTCATGTGCCCATGGGAGAGAATGTAGGCGCTTCCCCAGATGGACGCCACGCAGGGCAGCCCCTGGCTGATGGAGGCATGTCACCGGTATACGGAAGAGACATTACAGGGCCTACGGCTGTATTGAAATCCGTGTCAAAGCTGGATAAAGATTTAACCACTAACGGTGGACTTTTAAACATGAAGTTTTTGCCGGAATTCTTTAAGACTGACACAGGAATTGACAAATTTGCAAAGTTTTTGAGAACATTTGTGGACCTGGAAATTCCCCACATCCAGTTTAATGTTGTACGAAAGGAAGACTTGATTGCGGCCAAGAACAATCCGGAGCAATACAGGGGCTTGACCATCCGGGTGGCAGGGTATACGGCCTACTTTACAGAGCTGGCAGGTGAACTGCAGAATGAGATCATTGAAAGAACCAGCTATGGGGATATATAGAGAGCGGGAGACGGCGCATGGATAGTAAAAACATACAGGGATCTATATTTGACATCAGAAGATTTTCTACACATGACGGCAGCGGAATACGAACTACGGTTTTTTTTAAGGGATGTCCTCTTTCCTGCGTGTGGTGTCATAATCCGGAAGGGATATCGGTAAAGCCAAGGCCCCTTTATTTTCCTAATAAATGTATCCGATGCGGGATATGTGCCGGTCTGTCTCAAAATGGCGGAGCAGTAATGAAAGAAGATGGGGTGAAGCTTCATCCGGAAAAAGATGAGGACTGGCACCTGATTATAGATGCCTGTCCTTCGGGAGCCTTAGCATGGGATTCCAGGCAGATGGCGGTCCCTGAAGCGGTAGAGGAGCTGATGCGGGATGAACCTTTCTTTAAGCACGGCGGAGGTGTTACGTTGTCGGGTGGAGAGCCTCTTTTACAGGCTGAATTTGCATTGGCCCTTCTTAAAGAGTTGAAATCGCGGGGAGTACATACTGCTATTGAAACTGCTCTCCATGTTAAACAGGAGATTTTAGAAAAAGCGCTTCCTTTTTTGGACTTGATTTATGCGGATTATAAAATTTCTGATCCGGAAGAACATAAAAGGTATACGGGCGTATCCAATGAACTGATAAAAAATAATATTCGTTTTTTGCTGGAATCAGATAAAAAGGAAGTTGTTATTATAAGAACACCTATGATCCCCGGATTGACAAGCAGTCCCAGCAATATTGCTGCTATCAGCTGCTACATATCAGGAATCTATCCCCAGGTTTCTTATGAACTTTTAAATTACAATCCGTTGGCAGAATCTAAATACCACTTAATTGACAAAGATTATTATTTTAAAGAAAATCCAAAACGGTATTCTGATGAAGAAATGAAAACATTTGCCGAAATTGCTTCTTTAAATGGAGTAAAAAATATAATCAAGGAATAATGAGAAAGGATCTAAATTATGAAACTTATTATTGACGACGCGGATATTAAAAAAATCGAGGAGCTTTACAGCATATTTGCCATAGACGGAGTGACTACCAATCCGTCCATACTGGCAAAAAACGGAAGACAGCCATTTGAAACCTTAAGAGAAATCCGGGAATTCATCGGACCGGAGGCAGAGCTTCATGTCCAGGTGACGGCTGGGACTGCGGAGGGGATGCTGGAGGACGCTGACAGAATCCGGAAGGAGCTGGGAAAAAACACTTATGTAAAGGTGCCTACCACAACAGAAGGATTAAAGGCAATGAAAGCTTTAAGTGCAGAAGGAGCCAATATTACGGCAACTGCCATATATACCCAGATGCAGGCATTTCTGGCAGGCAAGGCAGGGGCTCATTATGCGGCTCCATATGTGAACCGGATTGATAATCTGGGGGCGAACGGTGTGAAAACGGCTAAGGATATTCATGATATTTTCAAGAAAAACGGTTTAAAGACAGAAGTATTGGCCGCAAGTTTTAAAAATTCCCAGCAGGTGCTGGAGCTTTGCGAGTATGGAATCGGGGCGTCCACCATTTCCCCTGATGTAATAGAGGGATTGATAAAAAATGATTCAGTCACCATGGCTGTGGCTGCCTTCACAAAAGATTTTGAAAACCTGTGTGGAGCCGGGGTGACTATGAAGAATTGCAGATAGGAGGTTCATATGTTATCTGATAAGGCAATCCGCATTTTGAAAATCCTGGTTTTAAATAATAATGAGCCGATTACAGTAAAAATGCTGGGTGTTTGCCTGGATATGTCAGAACGCTCTGTAAGCATGTACTTAAAAGAAGTGAGTGATTTCTGCGAAAAGCATCATATCGTTTATGTCAGCAAGCGGGGCTGCGGTGTTTACTTGGAGCTTTCTGAGGCAGAGGCCTGTGCATTAAGAAATTTTTCAGAACCTTCCTACTATGATGCGGAATACCGGATCAGCTATATCAAACAGATTCTTTTGGAAGGCTGGGAGAATTATACCATTTCTCTTTTATCGGAGGAACTGTTTACATCCAAGTATGTAATAGGAAGTGACCTGGATTTAGCGGAAGCATGGTTTAAAGAGTATGGACTGACCTTTGTGAGAAAGTTAAAAAGGAAGCTTTCCATTGAAGGGAGTGAATGGGACCGCCGCCGCGCCATCATAAGCAATGAACGCTCGAAAAAAAGCAGGATCAAAGAGGCGAATCAAACCGGATATGACAAACGGTTGGATGGCTTAAGCGCTGCAATGCTGGAAGATTACTGCGGACCTGAGATATGCGGGCGTATCTGTGAGGCAATCGGACGGTTTGAAGCCGAGGCGGGAGGCCGCTTTGTAGATTACAGCTTTATCATGCTGGTGGAATATTTGTGTGTCCAGTATAAACGGATCCGCGCTGGCAAGTTTGTATCAGACCAGGAATTAGGATTTTCCTATTCTGGAGAACCTGCCTCCGGCCACATGGAAATCTTGATAAGTAATTTGAAATCAGACTTGGAGATGACTCTTAGTTCAGGAGAACTTGATTATTTGTACATTCTTCTGGCAGGAGCAGAGCTTCAACAGGGCGATGAGGAGCGAAAGCGGGAATTCCTGCTGGTTTCCCGTCAAAATGTACATGAAATCAGCGGGCGCATTTTGATATATTTATCAGATGTTTCGGGATTAAACCTATACGGTGATGAAGTTTTATGCAACGCTTTGGATTTATTTCTGCACCGCTGCATCATACGGACAAAATTTGGATTGGAAATCTGCAATCCTTTTTTGGAAGAGATTAAGAAGGGTTACAGCGCTATTTTTACTACCTGCTTTAGTTTGGGAAGTTATATTCTGGAGGAAACGGGAAGAATGCCTTCAGAGCATGAAATTGCCTTTTTGACGCTTTTAATTGGTGGTGCATTGATACGTATGGAAAAGAAGACAAGGGCTGTACTTGTCGGAGCGGGAAGCCTTCTTTTGGCAGAAATGACCGCAAAGAAAATTGAGCAGAGGGTGCCCTGGATTACTGTCATCGCAGTTCTTCCCATGGACAGCGTCTGCCAAGGGGAGCAATTGGAATGTGACCTTGTTATTACAACCATACCGGGTTATGAAGTGGAATTGCCTACGGTTTATGTGACACCTATAATCAGTGACCGGGATGTATTAAAGCTGCAAAAGGCGGTCAATCAGCTATATGCGGACAGGTTGGGGCAAGCGGGGCCATCTTCCTTAGCCGCTTATTTAAGACCCGAATTTATTATGCTGGATGTGGAATCCGCCCCAAAAGAGAAGCTGATTGAACTGGGATGCAGCATTTTGGAGAAAGAGAAGTATGTAACAGAGGAATACTGCAGGGAAGTCCTTCATCGGGAATCAATCAGTTCCACAGAGATCGGCAATGGGGGCGCAATTCCTCAAGGCATAGAGAATACCGTTAATAAACCGGCAATTTTTATCATGCGTTTGAAAAATAAAATGGACTGGGGAAATGGTTCTGTGGATATTATCTTTATTCTGGCATTGAATTTTAATGATGTTGGTGTTATCAGAAAGTTTTTCAATTTATTTTATGAAAAGGTAATAAATGAGGAAACCGTAAAGCAGATTAGAAATGCCGGAACAAAAGAAGAAGTTATTTCTATCCTGCAGTGACAGGAACAGGAAAAAGAGATAAATGAAAGGGAGAGCCCGGATTTTATCTCTTTTTTGTTATATCCATTTCAATCATAAAAAATGCAGTTGTGTTAATGCAAAAATGCAATAATCAATATATTGAAAATAATAAAGATATGGAATAGAATGATATAAATAAATAAAAAGAAATAAAAATAAAATTAAAATAAGAGAAATAAATAAAAAGTAGAATCGATTGGAATTATAGTCAGCACGTTAATTCTGGAAACATCCAGAAGAACGATAGATGAATCATAAGGAGGGTTTTCATGGAAAGGGAGTTAGTATCACAGGCAATCATTGTGTTTAACATGACTGCAAAAAATAAGGAGGAGGTGATTTCACAGATGTCGGACTTAATGGAGGCAGACGGGAGGCTGCTGGACCGAAACGGGTATGAGCAGGATGTGCTGGCAAGGGAGGGACAAGCGTCTACATCTGTAGGTTTTCTGACAGCTACGCCCCACGCAAAGTCACCCCATGTGAAGTATCCCTCCCTGGCCTTTGCCCGGCTTGAGCAGCCTATCAAATGGGACGGTGGAGAAGATGAGGTTTCTCTGGTATTCCAGGTAGCCGTTCCTTCGGAGGGGCAGGGAGACCGTCATCTGGAGATCCTGGCGGGATTGTTCCGCAAGCTGATTTACGATGAATTCCGCGAGGCCCTTTTAACAGCTGAAACAAATGAAAAAGTCCTGGAACTGGTGGGCGAATTATAGGAGGAATAAGAGAATGAAAGAATTGATGCAGATTTTAAAGAACACGAGACAGCACCTAATGAACGGTGTGTCTTATATGCTTCCTGTTGTGGTAGGCGGAGGTATCTTAATGGCCGTTTCAGTCATGATGTCCGGTCAGGGAGCCGTTCCTGAAACCGGCGTTATGGCGGATTTATGGAAGATCGGCACCAGCGCCCTGGGGCTTATGGTTCCGGTTCTGTCCGCATACATTGCGGTTTCCATTGCTGACCGCCCCGGAATTGCTCCGGGCCTGGCCGGGGGCGTGCTGGCAAATTCCATCGGCGCCGGTTTCCTGGGAGGCATCATATCCGGATTATTTGCAGGTATTGTATGTTATTTCCTGAAAAAGATCCGTCTCCCCAAATCCATACAGTCCGTAAAATCCATTATCATCATCCCTCTTGTCAGCATTCTGCTTACGGGAATTCTGATGGTCTATGTGATAGGGGCTCCAATTGCCGGTCTGATGACCGGTCTTACGGCATTCCTCACCACCATGAATGATGGAAACAAAATTTTTCTGGGGCTGATCGTGGGAGCCATGATCGCATTTGATTTGGGCGGACCGGTCAATAAGGTGGCATTCAGCTTTATGGTGGCGACCGTTGGCATGGGTGTATATACCTATGCAGGTCCCTGCGCAATTGCCATAGCAGTACCGCCTTTAGGAGCAGGGACTGCCTCCCTGATTTTAAAGAAAAAGTTTACAAAAGAGGAGCAGGAAGCAGGAATCGGAGCTGTTGCCATGGGAGCGGTGGGCATCTCGGAAGGAGCCATTTCCTACACCAGTGCGGATCCTCTTCATATGATTCCTATTAATATGATAAGCGCAGCAGTCGCTTCCGCATTGGCCTACACCATGAACGTGAGTTGTGCGGCGGCCTGGGGAGGATTAATCGTTCTCCCGGTAGCTGGAAACAGAATCTGGTATATAATTTCCATGGCGGTAGGTGTTGCTGTATATGTGGCTTTATGTGCAGTATTTAAGAAAAATGTATCGGAAATCGGTGGGAGAAAAAACCGCTTCGCAGGATGATGACGATGTAGATATTTCATTTGAATAAAAGGAGAGTTTTATTATGAAGATTTTAGCAGTTACAGCCTGCCCGTCAGGGGTAGCCCATACCTATATGGCAGCAGAGGCCATCACGAAAAAATGCAGGGACAGGGAGTGGGAAGTGAAAGTGGAAACCCAGGGCTCCATCGGGGTTGAAAACAGGATCACGGAAGAGGACGTAAGAAATGCGGATGCTGTGATTTTAACAAAAGATATGCCCATAAAAAATGAAGAACGCTTTAAAGGAAAGCTGATTGCCAGAGTGGCCATCGGAGATGCAATCAAAAAGACGGATGCAATACTTAACAAAATAGAGACAATGGTTAATAAACAGTAAATTGAGCACCGCAGCTTCAGCCGATGAACCCTGCAGCCATTTTCAGGTAAAAGAGTCCGTTTCTTTTAATAGGGGAGAATATTAAATAGAAAGACGCAAAATAGAGTATATAGATAGAAGAAAGTTTGCTCGACAGCAGAGGTTTTGCCAGCACAAGCCAATATCGTAAGCCTCATAAAGCCACAGTCCCAAAACCCAATGGGACTATGGCTCTTTTTTATGCAATAGGAAAGTTCTCCTGAGGAAAACTCCTGAGTGTAAAAATGCCCGCTGAAAGCGGGCATAAGAAACA
>JASGGP010000140.1:0-11504 GCA_047604985.1 Lacrimispora sp. | reverse complement strand
CTGATATCCTCCTGCTTCATGGAATGGGCCCCGGCCCGTTTTCCCACATAGATTTTCCGGCACCCTTCCGGCACTTCCTCAAGAAGGCGGTCGGAGATGAGGGAATCGTAGACCACCACATCGCATGCGCGAAGCCTGGAAAGTCCCTTTTCCGTAATAAGTCCCGGATCTCCGGGCCCGGCTCCCACCAGATAGACAACTCCTGTTTCTTTCATTCCGTTCTCCCTCCCGCTTTTATACTTATGAGCGGCTTTCTTATGGGCGGCTTTCTTCAATGTCTTCCGCTGCGCCATTTTACTTTTTTCTCTCTTATGACAGACCGTCTGCGGCGAGGCGGGCCAGCCGCTCCAGCTCCGCCGTTTCTCCCCATATGTGGATCCTCTTTGTATCCTCTCCCCGCTTGCTGATGCCGAAGATCTCCAGCCGCCCAGCCTCAAGCCTTGCATACACGCCCACAGGCTCATGGCAGCCTGCCTCCATAAGCCTTAAGATTCTTCGCTCCAGGGTCAGGCACAGCCTGGCTTCTTCATCCTCAATCATCTTTACAAAGGCTTCCTGGCCGGAGCCCAGCCGTCCTTCCACTGCAAGAATTCCCTGGCCTCCCGCCGGAATAAATTCCTCACAGTCAAAATAATGGAAATCATACTGGCTGTCATTTTGCAGGCCCAGGCGGATGAGGCCGGCAGCGGCCAGAAGAATTCCGTCAAACTCCCCATTTACCAGCTTTAAAAGCCTTGTCTGCACATTGCCCCTTAAGTTCCGGCACACCACCGAAGACTCCGGCCACATGGTCTTTCCTATGTCCTCGATCTGGATTTTTCGCCTTAAGCTGGAGGTTCCTATGACAATCTCCTGCTTTCCCAAATGACTGCTGCCCTTTAAGGTTATCAGCACATCTCTCGGGTCCTCTCTCCTGGGGACGGCAAGAATCCCTAAGCCCTCCTCCAATTCCATGGGAAGATCCTTTGCGCTGTGGACAGCGAAATCAATCTCTCCCTGCAGAAGCGCCTGTTCAAATTCTGCCACAAACACGCCCTTTCCGCCAAATTCCAGAAGGGGTTTATGAAGAATCCGGTCTCCCTCCGTCTGTTTTAATACAAGCTCTGCGTTGAGAGTGTTCCCCTCGGCGGCAAAAGCGGCGGTCAGAGCGTCAGCCACCAGCTTTGCCTGGGCTACTGCAAGGGCGCTTTTTCTCGTACCGATGCGAATGATCTTATTCATGATGGTTTGCCAGCTTCCTTTCTATGGGTTCTTTTTCCGGCTTCTTCTGCCAGCTTCCTCTCTATCAGCTCTTTTGCCTCTTCCTCTGTTAATATTCCGCCCCGGCGGATTCCCTCTTCCACCATGGCCTGGAAGATATCCTTTCGCAGGGATGGGGAATCCACCCGGTCCTTCACCGTCTCCCTGTAGGCTTTCAGCTGCCGGGAAAGCTCTCCAAAACCCTTGGGAATGGCCTTTTTAAAAATCTCCTTTAAGTACTGGGCAATGGTTGGAGAGCTTCCTCCTGTGGAAATTCCCACAACGATCTCCTTCTCCTTAATGAGAGCCGGGAAGATGAAAGTGCATTCCTCCTGCATGTCCACCGCATTTACAGGAATCCGCTTCTCCCTGCACAGGGCAGATACCTGCCGGTTGACTTTCTCATCCGAGGTCGCCGCCACCACGAAGTCCACGCCTTCTAAATCCGATTCCATAAATTCCCTGTATTCCAAGGAAAGCTGACCGCCCATTTCCTTTGACAGAGCCTCCATCTCCGGAATCATCCGGGGAGCTGCCGCGGTGATGGCCGGGCCGTAATCCTTAAGGACCAGGACTTTCCGGTAAGCCACCATTCCTCCGCCCACAATGAGGCACTTTTTTCCTTCGATATCCACAAAAAACGGAAAATAAGCCACAGTTATCCCTCCCTGATCCAGCCTTCCAGGCCGTCTAATGTTTTTAACACCACCTTTAAGTCCTCGCTGGAAACATGGTCCCTGATCTGATACAGCAGGGTGTCCAGCCCTTTCCCGGAAAATGCCTCCTTTAACTCCTCCATCCTTCTGATATAGGGATGGAATACCACTTCCTTAATGGCTCCGTCCAGATCCTCTTCCATGATGGCTTTTGCCCGGTCAAGCTCTTTCAGCTTTATTTCCGTATTATTTCTTGAAAGGGTTTCAAAATAATCGATGTCATAAAGGGTCAGGCCCTTCACATTGCCCACCTCAGGGTCACGTCCACCGGAACCGCCACATCCATAAACAGCCGCTTCTTTTTCTCCGAAAGCTTCCCTGACAATTCCTCATAGGTCACCGTATAATGAGGCCCCGAGGTGGCGCTGATGACGATATCCATTTGATCCATGTATTCATAGCGGTCCCTGTAATGGATGATCTCCACCCGTTCTCCCGTCACCTCTACGGTCATATCCGCCTTATGGCTTCTGACCGTTCCGGTGACCCGGATGCCCGGTTTGCTCAAAATATTTTTCGTAATGGTGGTGCCCATCTTTCCGGTCATGCCGATAATCATTACATTCTTTTCCCCGCCCTCTTTTTCAAAGCGGAAGACCTCGTTGGCCACAAGAGTTGCCACGGATAAAGGGGTTCTGGATAAATTGGTATCCGTCTTGATCCGCTTCGCGCAGGCCATTGCTTTCTGGAACAGCACATTCAGCTCATAATCCGCCTTTCCCCTGTCCCTGGACAGCTCATAGGCGTCCTTTACCTGACCCAGAATCTCATCCTCCCCCAGCACCATGGAGTCAAAGCCGCAGGCCACCTTGAATAAATGGCTGATGGCGCTTTCCCCGCTGTAAATGTTTAAATATTTCAGCAGCTCCTCCAGCCTGACCTGTTTAAAGGCCGCCACCTCCCGCTGGAGAACGCCGATGGCATTCTTCATTCCTGAAACATAAATCTCGCTGCGGTTGCAGGTACAGAGCACCACAACTCCGGTCACAGCCTCCCGGGCCGTCAGCCGCTCCATAAATTCCGCCATTTCCTCATGGCTGAAGGAAAACCGCTCCCGGATGCTTACGGGAGCTTTCTTATGGCTCACACTCATACAATACATTTTTCTTCCAGCTTTCCTATGGTAAAATCAGTTAATAAAAACTCTTACCTATTCTAACATATCAGGACAGAAAAGAGCAACCCGGCATTGTGAGTTTACAATACAAAAGCCTGCCGAAAGGATATTAACCTTTGTTGGCAGGCTTTTGTGCATTATTTTCTGGTAAACTACTTATAAACAGCGGAAAAGTCAACTAATTCAATATCATGATCCTTGATCCACTGCTTTACAGCCGGATCGCAGACTGCCTCCACATCCCTGCACCTGGCAGTGGTCAGGGATGTATTGTCCAGAATATAGGCATCTACATACCCTGGATGCAAATGAATGATATTGTATTCAAATGGACTGTTCAGAATTCCAAACCGGTCCAGAAGAAAATCCTCGGTTCTGCAGCCCCTGCTGAGGATTTCCATGGCAAAGGGATTTTCCAGCATAATTTCATGGACAGGAAACCATTGCTCCGTCTCCACCTCCGGCTCCGTCATGCAGTGAATACCGTATTCCGCCGCTGCCCGATGAAAAGCGGCGCGAACACTTTTATTTATAACCGAATGTCCTTCAAAATGATTGGGATAATGGCCTGTTAATTCCCGGAAGCGCTCAATCTGAGAAACTGTTTCCCGATAACAGTCCTCCGCCGATACCACAATATCTCCCCTGCATTTTTTGTCATCTTCCTCTTCTCCCCGCCAGCGGAAAGAACGGTAAAATTGTCCGTTTTCATCCACAAGGCTTGGGATACTTTCCGGCTTTCCGGCGGGACGCCCCTGGACAAAATTGATATGGAGCCCTAAATTTGCCCGGGGGACCTCCTGCCTGGCCAGATTTACGGCGTGAGGAGCCGCGGCCATATTGCTCATCAGGGACAGAACCGTCACAATTCCTTCCTTATAGGCCTTTACTGCTCCATAGTTAAAGGCTTCACTAAAACCGAAATCATCGGCAGATACAATCAGTTTTTTACTCATAGGCGATCACCTTGTTCCCATTTTTTCAGAAAATCCGGATTAAAAACAGAACCTTCCGACGCATCATATACCTTTCTGCCCATGGCATAGGTTGCAACTGCCTTGTAATCATCACTGATTACTGCAAAATCGGCATCTTTTCCCGCTTTCAAAGAACCTTTTGTTTCAGCCAGCCCATATTTCCGGCAAGGATTGAGAGAAAACATGGGCCAGACGGTTTCCATGGACATTCCCAGCTTTTCCACTAAATTGCCGATTCCATAAAGGACCGGCTGGCTGGAGCCCATCAGGCGCCCTGTATCCGTAAGGACAAAGCCGTCCTTTGAAACCCGATCGTCATGCCAGGCTCAAATCCTTTGTATACGCCTTCCGGTGCGCCGGAAAAGGGGGTGCAGTCAGAAATCATCATAAAATGCTCCGGTGACTTTAACCGGAAGTAAATCTGAAGCATCTCCAGGCAGATGTGCATTCCGTCACAGATTACCTCACAGGCCACCTGGTCATTTAAAAGTGCGGCTCCCAGGCCTCCTACATCCCGATGGTGCATTCCTGTCATTACGTTTCCTGTGTGAGTGGATACAGAAAAGCCCCTTTTATAGGCCCTGGAAGCCTCTGAATAATTGCAGTCGCTGTGAGCCAGTGCAAGTGTGATTCCCTCTGAAAGGAAATACTCTGCCAGGGGATCAATCCCCGGAATCTCAGGCGCCATGGCAACCAGCTTTAGAAGACCTTTTCCATCGGAAACCATCTGTCTGGCCGCATCCAGGGAAACCTCCGGCCAGCCGGACCGTATTCCCTTTTCTCCTGTCCGGTTCAGCCACGGCCCTTCGCTGTGGATGCCAAGAATCTGAGCCCCGCAGATATCTTCACCCGCCGCCTGTGCAACAGCGGAAATCATGGAAACTCCTGCAGTTGGAAAAACGCCTGTAATTCCCTGGGAAGCACAGCCTTTCAAATAGCCCTTTACCTCCTCCTTTGTTCCATGATCCATTAATCCATATCCGCAGGTCCCATGATTATGGGTATCAAAGATTCCCGGAATAATCCGTAAATCTCCATAATCAAGGATCGAATCATCATCTGTCCGTGAGGAAAATTCCCGGATCTTTCCATCTTCAATGGAAAGAAAGCCATCCTTTAATCCATCCTCCATATAAATCCTTTTTGATTTTATAATCATGCTGTAATCCTTTCCAGGCTTAAAAAAGTCCGATAAATGCGCCCACAAAAGCAAATACAAAGATTCCTATAATCAGCTGTACCGGGCGTTTTCCTTTTTTTATCAGTCTCATAAGAAACAACACTAAAACAATGCTTAAGATGCCTGGAAAAATGGAGTTTAAAACATCTCCCACAACCACTGAGGTTTCTCCCATATGTATGGTCCAGTTTACAGGAACATTAACAATTCCCGCGGTCATACAGCCAACCATCATCACACCGAGAACGGCGGCTGATTTTCTCAAAGCAGGCATAAGCCCTGAGCCGAAAATACGGTCAATAAAGGAAGTACCGTAAATATATCCGAACTTTACACAGTAATATTTTGCAATGGACTGGGTAATTCCATAAAGGAGAATAAATATCGGCACCCCGATAAAATTTCCCTGGGAACAAAGGCCAATGGCAATGCCTGCTGCAATGATTCTTAAGCAGTTGAAGAACAGAGAATCAAACATTCCGGCCGTGGGGCCCATAAGAGCCGCCTTGATGCTTTCAATGGTTTTTGCATCAACGGAATTCTTCTCCTTATGTTCCTTTTCCATTGCATAGGACAATCCGGCGATAAAAGCGAATGGAACTGCGTGTGTATTAAAAAAGTTCTGATGCCGGGCGTAAGCTTCCTTTTTTTCATCTTCATTATCTTTATAAATATCCTCAATGGCAGGCTGCATGGTGGCTGTAAAGCCGTTGGCTTCCATTTTTGTCATATTGAAGGATATAAAGGTTAAATGAGAACGGATAAACATTGATTTTAATATTTTCTTTTCGTCTTTGCTCAATACTTTCTTTTCCATTAAAAGAAGTCCTCCTCATCATCAGACGGCATTTGTTCGGATACCGCCTTCATATTCTTTAAATCAATCAGCTGCTTTTCATAGAAGAACATAGTGACCGCAATTGCAGCGCCGATAATTGCAATGGATAAGGAATCCATTTTAAGAATTTTTGCCATAACATATCCTACAAAAAAGAAGCAGGCAACATCCTTTGACCAGATCATGGAAATAAGAATTGCAAAACCGACTGCCACCATCATACTGGAAGCTGCCGTCAATCCGGTCATGACAAAGGCGGGAAGCGCATTCAATGCACTGTTTAAGCCTGAAACTCCAAAGGCGATTCCCAAAAAGATAATGATTACATTGGGCAGCGGAGTGATCAGACCGGAAAAAACAAGGTTTTGAGCCAGGAACATGCGGGGCTTTCCAGATGCCGCAAGCCTTTCCCAGTAAGGAGCCAGAGCAGAGCTAAAGGACATGATGATGCTTGATAAAGAAGCCATGACAGTTCCGATGGGAAGGGCAATGGCAAGGCCGGTTTCTATATCAGAGCCGGTTAAAACCGTGTAGCACACGGCAACAATGCTTGCAGAAAGGGCGTCAGCAGGAATGGATCCGCCGATGGCTGAGATTCCCATGAAGATGGACTCCAGGGAGGCTCCCATAATAATGCCTGTATGAAAATCCCCCAGAAGCAGCCCAAGAATAGGCGCCACCACGATCGGACGGTTTAAACACTGCCAGGAAAGAATATAGGGATCTGCCACAAAGAAAATCCAGTACGTCAGTGTACCGATAATAGCAATTGATATAGGGGTCATGTTTTTCTCCTCCTTAATTCAATACTTTTTCAAGCGCTTCGGGAACATCATCGGGAACCGTCTGGTAATTACATTTGATCCCGGTTTCCATAACCTTTTTCAACACCGAAACTTCCTCATCATAGGCATATAGATTTTTGCGGTAAGGCTTTCTTGGCTCTGCATCAACCTTGGAAGCGACCCTGCCGTAATTTCCCACATTGATGAGAGGAATATCCGGAACCTCGGTGGCAATCCGAAGAAGATCCTCAGTGGTGCTGACAATAATCATAATTTTATGCTGGGCTGCCTTCGGGTCCTTAAGCAGCTCAATGGCTCCGGTTACAGACTTAATCGCTGTTTTGGCGGTCTGGGGCGCTGCCATCATCAAAGATTTCTGAATCAGTGGGTTTGCAGCCGCCTCGTCATTGGCTACCACAATCCGGTCGACTCCGGTGTGGCGGGACCATTTAATCGCCACCTGTCCGTGTATCATTCTTTCATCCAATCTTACCATTACAATCATTTTTTCACTCTCCTTTTAAAAAAACTCATCTTCTTCCGGAATTTCTTCCTTTTCCAATTCTACAATGCGAAGCATCTCACGGCTTTGGACAACCAGTTCCTCTAACTCCTTTCTTGTCATGGATTCTCTTCCCGCAAGCCCTAACAGCAGAGCAAGATTTGCTCCTGCGATCAACGTTGTATCCGGCCTGTTCAGATACATGCTCATGGCCTGATTAACACTGCTGCCATAAAGGTCTGAAATCAGCAAAACCTGTTCCCCTGTCTTTACGTTTTTAAAAAACAGCTCTAATTCTTCCGCAACGGACCGTTCATCCACATACGCGTCAAAAACAGTAATGTCATCACAGGAACCGTAAAGGATCTGCATGGAACTTTTCAGCCCGCTTGCCAGATGACCATGTGACGATAAAAATATTTTCATAGCCCCCTCCTTCTATAAATCCATGGATTTCTTCTTTTTATAAATTAATTATAATGCCATAACCCTGTTTTTTCTATGCTCGTATTTGCTTCCAAAAAGTGAAAAGCACTAATTCTTTGACAGAATTAGTGCAATATAATGCATGGAACCTTATTCATATTTAATACATTTTTCAATCAGATCCAGCAGGACAGGACGGCCCTGCTGGGAAAAAGCCTTTGCATTGGCGTAGTCCAAAAAAAGCTGGCGCATACAGTTTTCCATTGCCTTTGCTTTTTTCCAGTCATTTTTCCAATCAACAGAAAGAAACAGCAGAAATTCAATCTCCCTTTCTCTCCACGTTCCGGGAGCATCCAGACAATATAATTCCATACATCCCTCATTGCAGAAATGAAAGGGTAAATAAAGAACGATTAACTTTGCAGGCAAAAATCCGATATAGTGGAAGCTGGTGGCCTGCAGATAATTTTGTATCTGCTCACGGTCTTTGGAAGTCCTCCCATGGCGGAATGCCAGGAACTGCACAAATTGAAGCTCATCGGTATAGCGGTAATCTCTGTTTATTTCAATCTGGCCAGCCGGTAAAAGAAGTTCTTCCTTTTGATAAGCCTTAATCAGGCACTTATTAAAAAGTGTGTCCATTTCCTTTTCACTGCTCAGCGTATGAAGGACACAGCAGGGTAAGCTGTAATTATAGGCCATTTCACTGTCCATAAGCACTGCATCGTATTTACTCTGGTCCATCCCTCTTATCTCATATAATTCTACGGTTGTAAAGGAGGCCACCAGCGGCTCATATCTTTTTAAAACTCTTTTCTTTATGGTCTCATTAAACCCCAGGCCATTGGAGTTTACTAAAAGCAGTTTCTGGCGTCTGATATCATATTCAGCCATGGAAATCAATTTAAATATAAACGTTGCAAGCTGGGAGAACAGCAGGTGGAAAAAGAAATCCGCAGCCGCTCCTGCAAAAACTCCAAAGCAACAGAGGCCAGGGAACAGCGACCGGACTTTTAAAGCCTATTTTCATAATCATACCAGACTCTTTCCATTCCATCCAATCCAAAATATATATTTATCAGCAGGGAAATCAGGCAATTGCACAGCTCTCGAGCCCATGAAAACGATGAAAGGTCCAGGCTGCATATTTCTCTGATATGATTAGAGTCGGCCTGTATATCGCAGGCTTCCCGGTAAAAGGCTTCATATTCCTGCTCCGGATGATCCACATTCCATAAATCCCGGCAGGACATCAAATAAACAGCCAGGAATATGGTCTCTTCCTCAGGAAGGTCAAATCCCCAAAACCGGGATTTCAAATGCTCATAAATAGCCCCTGCGGCATAAAACTCTTTACTTGTTCCGACTTTTTCCTTCCAGTGGTCAGGCAGCCTCAGCCGGTATCCGGCATTGCACCGGTTTCTGACAATAATAAAATAAATGGAAAGGCGCTGGGAATTAATATCAGATATTTTAACATCCGTTTCTCTCAATTCTTTCAGGAATACGTGGCGGATATCCTGGCGTTCCTCATAGCCGCATTCCATCCATTTTGCGTATTCCATGCCTGCATTATCCAGCAGAACCTTATGAAAATGTGCGGCAAACAGCTCTGTCATCGCCATTCTCATGTGATACTCCGTGCCAAAGGCCCGTACTCCCAGGCCGGGCTTGCTCTCCACCTCCAGATGATAGCTCTTTAAGAAATCCATCACACCGTTCACAGCCTCCCGGATGGCGCTTCTTGAAAGATACAGTTCATCTGCAATGTCCTCCAGCTTGACAAAACGGGAGGAGGAAACAAGCTTCCTTGCAATATAAAGAAACCTGGCGTGATCATCTGAGCCAAAATTATTCGCCAAAGTGGACTGGAAACCGATGGGTTCTAAATATCTGTTGAACAGATCCTGATTTTTGACACGTATGGAATAGCCCTCGTTTCGTTTTGCAGTCAGCTCAGCCCCAACCTCAGGCAGCTTTGCCTTGACCTCTATCATCTCATATTTAATTGTACGGATGCTCACTGACAGCCGCTTTGCAAGTTCCTCCGCAGTGAGGGGCATGTCACTGACAGACAATTGGTAAATGATGCTTTCCTGTCTCCGCTGCATAGCTGATATCCTCCTGTGCCTTTTGCACGGACTTATAAGCCTCTTAATCTCACAGCGCCCCTGGTCATCATAAATCACCAGGGGCGCTGCCGTTTTAAAGCACTTTGCTTAAAAATAGTTTTAATCTGTCATTCTTCGGATTGGCAAAGAACTCTTTCGGTTCGTTCTCTTCCAGGAAATAGCCGCCATCCATGAACATGACCCTGGTGCCTACCTCACGGGCAAAGCCCATTTCATGGGTAACCACCACCATGGTCATCTTTTCTTCGGCCAGCTCCCGCATAACATTTAATACCTCGCCTACCATCTCCGGGTCTAAGGCTGAAGTCGGCTCGTCAAAGAGCATTACCTCAGGATTCATACAGAGAGCGCGGACAATGGCGATACGCTGCTTCTGGCCGCCGGACAACTGGTTGGGGTAAGACTGGGCCCTGTCGGAAAGCCCTACCTTTTGGAGAAGCTTAAAAGCCTGTTCCTCGGCCTCTTTCTGGCTTCGTCCCTGAAGCTTTACAGGTGCAAGCGTCAGATTCTTCAAGATGTTCATGTGGGGGAATAAATTAAACTGCTGGAATACCATGCCCATCTTCTGGCGGTGTTTGTCAATGTCGGTTTTCTTATCCACAATGTCCACACCCTCAAAGAGAATATGGCCTCCGGTAGGCTCCTCCAGGCGGTTTAAACAGCGGAGAAAGGTACTCTTTCCTGAACCGGAGGGTCCGATGACACAAACCACGTCCCCCTTATAAATGTCCACGGAAATATCCCTTAACACCTCTACGTCGCCGAATTTTTTTCCCAGGTTCTGCACCTGGATCAGAGGCTTTTCTGCGTTATTAATGTTCACTTCTATGCAGCCTCCTCTCTAACAATTTTACAAGATAGGAAAACATCATGACCATGACCAGATAAATGAGAGCCACAGCCATCAGGGGCATAAATGCGGAATAAGTACGGCTTTTGATAATATCTCCGCCCTTAGTCAGATCCTGAAGGCCTATGTAACCGGCCACAGAGGTTTCCTTTAACAGAACGATAAACTCATTGGCCAGGGTTGGAATTACGTTTTTAAAGGCCTGGGGCATGATGATGAACCACATGGTCTGGGCGTAGTTAAAGCCCAAGCTGCGGCCTGCCTCAAACTGCCCTCTTTCAATGGAACTGATGCCGCTTCGGAAGATTTCAGCCACGTAAGCGCCGGAGTTGATGCCGAAAGCCATCACCGCCGTAAACACCTGACCGGGATTGCCGACAACAAAAATGACAAAATACAGTATCATCAGCTGTACAACCACCGGCGTACCACGGATTACCGTCAAATAGATGCCGCAGACAGCGTTTAATATCTTAAGCTTTCCGGTATTTTCATAGGTCGAACGTACAATCGCAACCAGAAATCCCAGCAAAATACCGATCAATACAGCAAAAAATGTGATTTTCAACGTGTTCTGCAACCCGTCGGTAATGTATTTCCAACGGTTATCCTCGATAAAATTCTGATAAAAATCATCTCTTAGGTTTTCCCACATGGCTCTCTTCCTTTTTTCTTATTCGGCGGTAATATACTTATCCACGATCTTCTGAAGTTCGCCGGATTCCTTTAATTCCTTAATGGC
>JASGGP010000139.1:0-11577 GCA_047604985.1 Lacrimispora sp. | reverse complement strand
GAATGCCATTCAAGCGCTCTCCCAGCTGAGCTATACCCCCATGTCCGCTATTATAGCAAACCATTAAAAAAATTGCAACCACATATTGCATTTATTTCAAAAAAAGTTTATAATACATTCAGAACATTTGCATAGTTGTCTTCAGGGCAGGGTGTAATTCCCGACCGGCGGTAAAGTCCGCGAGCGCAGAACGCGCAGAATTGGTGTGATTCCAATACCGACAGTATAGTCTGGATGAAAGAAGATGTGTTAAATTTTGATAATACACCTGTCTAATTTTTAACACCTGAAAGGCACTCTTTCAGGTGTTACTTATTTTTCAGGAGGATTGTGTCATGAATTTGACAAAAAAAACAAATAAACTCACCCTTATGGCCATGTTGTGTGCCCTGGCCTTTGTCGCTGTTGCGGCAATCCGTATCCCATTGATTCCGATTATGCCGTTTCTGGAATATGAACCGAAAGATGTCATCATCCTTACCGGCGGATTCCTTTTCGGGCCCATGGCATCGGTGATGATTTCCGTCATCGTATCCCTTGTGGAAATGTTTACCATCAGCAGCACCGGAATCATCGGGCTGATTATGAATATACTTTCCACAGTGGCCTTTGTCTGTCCGGCAGCTTACCTCTACAGACGGTATCATACCATGGCAGGTGCGTTTGCAGGCATGGTGACAGGCACGCTTCTTATGACTGTAATTATGGTTCTGTGGAACTACCTTATCACCCCCATTTATATGGGATATCCCCGTGAAGCCGTGGTACAGCTGCTGGTTCCGGCTATCGTTCCTTTTAACCTTTTAAAAGGAGGAATCAATACGGCACTGACCATGCTCATCTATAAACCTCTGGTCACTACCTTAAGAAAGTCCAATCTTCTGGATTTTACTTCGACGGAAACACCTAAAAAAAGGAACTTTAATCTGGGCATGACACTAATTGCGGCCCTGATTCTTGTCACCTGCATTTTGATCGTCATGGTAATGAAAGGCACACTGTAATAAATAAAAAAATAAAAACCTGCAAACGGCAAAGGAGAGAGTCTGACAATTCAGACTCTCTCCTTTATTATATAATCAATCATATAATCAGCCATTACTGTCTTCCCTCAGGCCCCGGACATACGGATTCCTATATCCTAAAAAGCTGGAAAACGCCCCAGAAAACCGGTACAAAGAAACATGACTCCCATACCGCTTCCCGCACCTGTTCCCACGATTTTTCCCAAAAAGACCGCAGCCTGCTGCCCTGACGCCATAAAGGGCTCGAATACAAAATCAGCCAGGTAACCGCCAAGCAGAATACCTACAGGAATGGTAAAATTCTGTACGCCGTTCCGGATGGCAAATACTCTCCCCTGCAATCCCTGGGGAACCAGCCGGTATAAGATCACGCTCTGACCGGCTATGATAAATGGAATGGGAACGCTGGCGGCAAGTCCGGCCAGGGACCAGGCCCAAAGATTTCTCCCCGCCCCCATCATAAGATCACCAAACAGGAAAGAAAAGCCTGCGGAGAAATAAATCAGCTTTTTCGGATCTCTCCACCCCTTTCCCGCCGTAACCAGTATTCCTCCGGCGATTCCTCCCATCCCCAGCACTCCGCTGACGATCCCGTACACAGAGGAATCCCCGCCGCTTCTGGTGAGAATCATAGGTGACAGAATATTTTCATAGGTCAGGCGCGAGAAAAAGTTGATGGCAGCCATACTGACCATAATATATAAAATGCCTTTTTCCTTTTTTAAGAAGCCAAAGCCTTCCTGTAAATCACTTAGATGATTCTTTCTGACTTTTTCCCCATGCTCCTGCGGTTCCTTTATTTCAATAAAAAACAGGGAGGAAACCGCAAACAAAAATGATAATAAATCCATGAGCAGGATCAACTTCAGCCCTGCAAACGCCATGAGCATTCCGGAGAGCATGGGCGCAGCCACCATGACTAAGTTGCTGGAAAAGGAATTCAGGCCGCTGGCTTTCACATACTGCCTGTCAGGAACCAGAAGGCCGGTCACTACGGAGGAGGCCGGGGACTGGAACCCATTCATAAAACCCACAATCCCATTGACCAGATAAATCTGCATGATATCCGGTTCTCCCTTGTAGAAGCTAATTAAAATGCTGATCGTACAAAGAGCTGCCGCGGAATCCGTAATGACAAGAATTGCCTTTTTGGAGTGCCTGTCCACGATTCCTCCCGCAAAAATGCTGACCAGAATATAAGGCACCCATGTACAAAATGACATAAGTGAAACGGTCATAGCCGCATGGGTCTTTTCAAAGACCCAGATGGTAAGAGCAAATGACGTCATAGAGCTGCCCAGCTGTGATACGGCCTGGCCCAGCCAGAATATTATAAAATTTACTTTTCTATCCATTGTATTTTCTCCTTATAAGTAATAACCCTATAAGTACAAAATCCAATGCGGACGAGATTCCCTAAATATCATGACCTCTCTGCACAAACCCCGCCCGTTCATTGCATTTTGTACAGAGAGAAACGCTCATGTTAATCACTTTTGGATACAGCATACATAATTCCTTTCTTTCCCATCTTTCTTTCCTTTTTCTTTTTTCTCTTTTTTCCCGAAAGATGTTTATTTCTGATTCAGTATATCTTTAAAACATCGATATGTAAAGGTAAAACAGACGAAAAAGAAGAGACTAAAGATAATATAGTCTCCTCTTTCCCTTTCCTATTGCCATCATACATACTGGGTCAAATTCTCATACCTTTTATATACAATCCCGTCATCCCCGGCTTCCAGTTTTCCTGTTTTTCCGTCGTAAACAGGATTCATCTTCTTACAGCTTTCTAAAAACTCCTGGAGACTCTCAAATTCTTTCTGGCTCCCCACTACACATACATAAGCGGTATCCCTGCAGGCAGCCCTGTATTCACAGTCAAATATCTGGTCATTGTAAGGCTTCAGAGGTTCGCTGCACCAAAGTCCCACATACCCGTTTCCAGCCTTTCCGGCCAGCCAGCCATTTTCCATTAGCTGTTCTTCAAACCGGCTTTGGGGCCAGTACACATGAGTAAAAGGAATAGGATGGGTTTCCGGAATCCGGTAAATTCCGTACAGCACATTTTTCACCTGCTTTAATGCCGGCATGATCCCATTTCCGAACCAATAGCCGGGTCTTGTGGAGCAGGCCTCGCAGCTTCCTCCCGGATGGTTTGCAAAGACTGCCGCCGCCTCGTTCAAGGCAGCATACCACATATGCTGCTGGTATCCGAATACGCCGGGCTCAAACTGGGTGGTGCCGTGAAAGCACTCATTCAGAGATTTTACAAAAGCAAAGCTTCCCATATCCACGCCGTCTTTTCCGTATACATTTTCCCAGGACCTTAAGGCCCCGTCTCTCGGAGACTGGACAGAGGTCAGCATGTAATCTGTTGTCTTTTCCACACAGATTCTGGCATTGCTTTCCTCATATACCGTGGAAACAGGTTCTCTCATGACCTCTTTAAGCCCTGCCGGAAGCCGGTAACGGCTGGTTGCCAGGAAAATGATCCACTCGCTGAACCGGTCGGGGGCCTCGGGATCCAAGAGATTTACAAGGCACTGGATATCCTGGGCATAAGGATAAAGCGCCTCCCGGTAAACCCGGCCCATGGGAGCAATGGACACTCCATGAAAGGTCTGTACCGCCAGGTCGTGAAGCAGACGGTCCGCTGCCTTTACTGCAAGGGCGGAAAGCTCCTCATCTCCAAAATCAACTACATTTAAAATGGCTGCAAAGGTAATAGGCGTATATCCGCCGCTGTGGAATTCGTCAAAGCCTTCCCTTATGGTCTCCTCCAGCCAGTCACGGATTCTGATTCCTGCAGTCTCCTCCATCTCCCGGCCCGTTTTCCCCGAGCGTACAAAAACCTCATCCCTGTATACGCTTCCGGCAATATAAGCGCTCACAAAAAACATGAGAGAATGGTTCTCGCTCCAGAAGCACATGCCGTCATTTCCTTCCTCGTCCATCCAGTAGCGGTAATTCAGCATTACCTCTCTGCACCTGGCGGCCATGGCTTCATCCATAGGATACAGCTTTAAAAAACGCACCAGCCCGCAGGTAAGAAAATCGGAACAGTCCCGTCTGCTCTCAATCTGGTCCAGGGACTTATAAATCTCCCTTTCATCCTCCGGAGAGGTCTGTCCCATATAGAAGCGGGCCAGAATGGGATACATGGAAAAGCTGTCGCCGTCCCCCCTGGGAATCTGTCCCACCGAGGCAATACGGCTGTAAATCCGTTTCTCATTTTCCAAAATATCCTTTGTTCCGCTCCAAACCGGGCCTAAAAGCTCCTGGCGCTCAAAGCTTCTCCGTAAACTCTGCCCTCCGGCAGGTACCTTTACCTGAAAATGCGGATAGTCCTTTTCCAAAACCACCTCTGTTTTCCCGGATATGTCCACCCGGAAATACCGGTTTTCATAATCCTTAAAGTCAACAGGGCGGGAATCGTAGACGATCTGGCTTTCCGCAGGAGCCTTTTCCGGGAAAAGAAGCTTTCCCTCCTTAATTGTAATGCCGGAAAGCCATTGGTCTGCCAAAGCCTGCTCCCTGGCATATTTTAAGCTGGGAAGCGTCACCTTAAGCACTTCCTTTTCCTTTCCTGGAATCTGAAAGGCAAAAAGGGTTCTGGTGTCCCTCACCCCCAGGTTTTGCAGCCTTATGAAGATCAGATTATCGCCTTTCTTTAATTTCAGAGGAATCACTTCCCGATTAATGGGCTTGTATACGGGAGTGGCGATTCCGCCGCTGTGGACTCCGTTTACCCATACATCTACAGCCCCAAAGCTCCACAGCCATGCCTCCGCATTCATATCCTCAGGGGCCGTCAACATGGTGGCTCCGTAAAGCTCGATCTTCTTTAAAAGCGGATAAAAGGCAGACTGATCCACAAACCAGCTTCCATGAGTATAGGCATATTCCCATGGGAGGCCAAGGGCGCTTACAGCGCCTGCCCTTATTTCCCCTTCCGGCATATTGGAATCATGGTCCACCGCCTCTGAGCGCATGACTTTTTCGCAGGCAAGCTGGTCTTTACCTGACACCTTGCTGGAAAAGGGAGTTTCCTTTCGTCCGCTCACAAGATAATTGGTGATATAACCGTATTCATTTAACTGAAATTCCATTTTAAGTCTCCTCTTTTCTTTTTCCAAGAACGATATTCCTGCTGCACCCGCAGTTGTACCCTTCAGCCTTTTACTTCCTCCACAATCAAACCGCCAAGCCTTATACTTCTCGGCAGCCAAACCGCTCAGTCTTTCACTGCCTCAGCAGCCAGACCATTCCGTCCTTTACTTCCTCAACAGCCAATAATTCAGCCCTTTACCGCCCCGGCGGTCATGCCGCCCATAAACTGCCTGCTTGCAAACAAATAGACCAGAATGATGGGGATAATGGCAATGGCAGAGCCTGCAAACAGGATATTCCATGCGGCCGCTCCGTCTCCTGCATTCTGAAGGCTCACTACCCCTACGGTCAGAGGACGGAGTTTTTCATTGGTCATGGTGAAAATCAGCGGGAGAATGTACTCATTCCAGCCGCCGCGGAAAGACAGCAGGGCCACGCTTGCCAGGGCCGGTTTCAATACGGGAAGAATCACTCTGCTGTAGGTTCCGAAAAAGCTGCAGCCATCCATTTTAGCCGCCTCGTCAAGCTCCTTTGGAACACTGTTCATAAAGCCGTGAATCAAAAATACATAGGTGGCCTGCCCGCTTCCCGCAGATATGAGGATAATGGCGATCAGGGATTTATTCATGTGAAGCTTTACCGCCAGTTCAAACAGAGGTCTCAGGGCCGCGCTTCCCACGTTAATAAACATGAACATGACCATGGCATTGTAAATCAGGCTTTTAAAACGGAATTCCTTTCTGGAAAACACATAGCCTGCCATGCTGCTGACCATAAGGGAAAGAAACATGACTCCAAAGCTTATGATAAGGCTGTTTAAGGTGTATCTGGAAAAGTTCCCCATCTTCCAGGCCTGCATATAATTGTCCAGAATGAATTTCTCCGGCAGCAGATTCAGCCCGCCGCCTACCAGCTCGCCGTTGGTTTTAAAGGAGCCGAAGATAATGTAAATCACCGGATAAACCGTCAGAGACGCCAGTATGAGAAGGAGCAGAAAAATAACTCCGTTTATGATTTTTGTTTTTCTCGATTCAACGGAATGGCCCGTTCTTTCCTTTGCCATCGTTATTTCTCCTTTCTGCTATGAAATCTCATCCATTTTCCGGCTGAATTTAAGATAAATAATGGTGACAATACCCACCATAAGTGCTGAAATAATGCTTAACACAGAGCCATAGCCGATCTGAAGCTGGGCGGCCGCCCTGGACGTTCCGAACACCATCTGGAATATGTAGGAGAACATTACATGTGTCCTGTTATTGGGACCGCCTCCGGTCAGGACCAGGATGGACTCATAATCCTTAAATGCGGTGGTGATGGCCAGCATGATGACCACCTTAAGCACAGGCCCCAGCATTGGGAGGGTGATCTTAAAAAAAGCCTGGACTCCGTTTGCCCCGTCAATCTGGGCGCTTTCATACATATCGGTAGGAACTCCCGCAAGGCCTGAAAGCAAAAGGATCATATAGTTTCCAAAAGCGCCCCAGACCGCCACAATTACAACTGCCGTCATGGCTGTCTTTCCGCTTCCCAGCCAGTCTATGGGAGCGTTTATGATCCCTGCTGCCTGCAAAAAACCATTGAGTACACCGTTATAGGTGGCAAAAATAAAGTACCAGATAAGGCTGTATACGGCGGAGCTGATGACTGTGGGAAGAAAATAGATCCCCTGGAACAGACCGCTTCCAAACCGTTTCCTCTGAAGCAGGACAGCGGTCAGAAGGGAAAGGGGAAGCACAAATAAAAGCTTTAAAAACGCATACTCAAAGGTATGAAGGACGCTGTTCCAATAAATAACATCAGTACCCACCCGCTTAAAGTTGGCAAGGCCCACAAAATATGCTTTAAACCCGTTATAATCATAGAAAACATACCGGATAAGCCAGGTGAATGGATAGACCGACATAACAAGTATGAAAAAGATTGTGGGGAGCAGCATAAGCCACATGGGAATGTCCCCCCGATCCCAGCTTTTCTTTAACCGCTGTCCAATATATTTTTTTGTATTCATTTGACAGGCTCCTTCAATTTATATTCCTCTTATTTCATTATTCTTCTTTTTCATATTTCCGCTTCTCTGTCCGCGTTTTCTCTCCGCGCTTTCCGGACGGAAATAAAAGCATGCCCGAAAGGTATTTCCTGCCGTCCCAAAAAATCTGAGGCGGCAGGAAACTTTTTCGCTGTTTCAACTGCTATTTCAACTGCTATTACTCTCTCACTTACTGTTCCATATATTCCACTGTTCCCTGTTCCGGATGAAGGGGATCGTAATCCTTAATTATCAGACGCTTTGTCTTGCCCATTTTAGCCTCTTTGTCCAGAGCATCGTTATAGGTCTGGTTCAGCTTTGCAATGGTTTCATCAATGCCAGGTCCTTCGGGGAGACATGCGTTCCATAAGGCATCCCGGAAGTTTTCCCCTTCCGGAGTCACGGCCGGAGCTACCGGAAGCACCGCTTCATAATCTGCGCCTGAGAAATCTGCCATTCTGCCGATCTTCGTCTTATCAATCTTCTCATCCATATATTTGGACATAGGCAGGGTGTAGCCGCCCTCTAAATATCCCTTTAAAATATCCTCGGAGCCAAAGTATTCAATAACTTCCCAGGCCTCCTTTGGATGCTCGGTGAAAGCGCTCATCATCCAGCCGTTGTTAGGCAGACAGATTTCTTTTCCCTTGATCTCTCCGTCCAGAGTGGGAAGAGGAGCCACAGCCCACTGGATTTTTGCCGGGAACTGTTCGGTAAGGACCGTTGCTTCCTGGGAGGCGTTTGCATGAATTCCCACATGGCCTTCCGCAAACTGAACCCGGACCGGATCAATCTTCATGGAGCTGGAGCCGGGGAATACGCTGCCTTCCTCAAACATCTGGCGTACTGTCTCAAGATAGGGCTTAAAGCCGGAGAAATCGTATTTGCCTTCCCGGTAATTGTAGGGCGTGATTCCGCTCATTTCCGCAGAATGCTCGATCCAGCGCTCAAAAGGACCGCTGGCGCCTGGGAATACAATTCCGTAATAATCTCCGCCCCCGGCTTCGGTGATCTGCTTTGCAACTGCCGGAAGGTCACTGAGCTTCTTTGGAACCTCAATTCCCAGCTTGTCAAAAATGTCTTTGTTATATATGATTCTGGAACCGCTTCTCTTTCCGCAGGGCACCCAGTAAATGTTATCTCCCATTACGTTGTAGCCTTCGAAAAGGTGGCTGTCCACCTCATTGACCTTTTTAAACTCCTCGGTCAGATAGCTGTTAAGAGGCTGAATAAGGCCGTTGTCCGCAAAATTCTTGAAATCCGCAGGCGCAAAGACCGGGGAGAAAACATCCGGCGACTGGCCGGAATTGGCAGCCATTGTCAATAAATTAACATAGTTTTCCGTCTGCACCACATATTCAATCTCAATGTGGTCATTGGCCTTGTTAAATTCCTCCACAACCTTATTCATATACTCCAGGTCATGACGGTTTTCAGTCCAGATTGTGATTTTTACTTTTTCTCCTGATGATCCTTCGGCTTTTGCTGTCTCCTTTGCAGTCTCTTTTGCAGTCTCCTGGCCGGTGGAGGACTCACCTGCCCCGGCGCTTTCAGCTTTCCCTCCTGAGGAACATGCGGACAGAGCGGAGGCGGCCATCATTGCCGCAATGCCCATAGCTGCAAACCTTTTTAATTTTTTCATAGTTTTCTCCCTTTCTTTTTTTGCTTTGCCTGTTTCCATTGGCTTGTGAACTTATCATACTTCATTCACTGAAAATGAGACACGTCATTTTTTACTATTCATGGGTCATTTTTTTCGAAGTGTACAAAAATAAGCCCTTTGCCTTGCTTCCCATTATGCACAATGCTATAATGAGTTTGCTTTTACCATGATTATATGACTGCATAAGGAGGCTGACATGAATCCATTTTCCACCATAACTCTGCTGATCGTAGACGATGAAGCGGAAATCCGTTCCGGTCTGCGGTCTATTATTCCATGGGAGGATTATTCCGTTTCCGTCATCGGTACTGCCGCAAACGGAGCCGAGGCGCTGGACATGATACGGTACTACGAGCCGGATATTGTCATCACAGATATCCAGATGCCGGTCATCAGCGGTCTTGAGCTGGTGCGCCGGGCCAGAGAGGAGCAGTTTGACTGTTCTTTTGTTATTTTAAGCGGTTATGATGAATTTGAATACGCCAGAACGGCAATCCGGTATGGAATCATAGAATATTTATTAAAACCTATTTCCCTCAAAGAGCTTACAGCTCTGATTGAAAAACTGAAAGAGGATATCTTAAGCCGCAGAAGGCTGCACACAGACCAGCTTTCCACTCTTCACAAGCTCCGCAGGGCCCAGGTCTCCCTGCGCAAGCACAACCTCATTCCCCAGCTGCTTCGGGGAGAACTGACAGCCCCACAGCTTTGTCAGGTCATCAGCGATTACGGCCTGCCTGTCAAAGACAGGGAAAGCTGTGCAGTGCTGATCCAGGCATTTTCCTCCCAGCAGAATGCAGAAGAAACCGGGGAAGCGAGCCACTGTCTGGTTCCCCTAAGGGAAACCCTGGAGGAAGAATTAAGCGGCTGTCCTGCCCTTCTTGCGGAATACCCTCCGGCAGGCCTGATTCTTCTCTTAAACCTGCCTTTTGCCGCTCCTGACGGCAAAACGCTGAAAGAATTTCTGGCAGATCATATGAAAAAAGCAGAAGACCATGCCCAGGTCCAGATAAGGGCTGCCATCGGAAAACCGGTTCCATCCCTGTGCGGCATCCATACCTCTTTCCAGGATGCAAAGCAGGCAATCACCTGGCACATCTATCCGGAAACCGGCTCTGTCTTAGAATCCGCGGTTCTGGAAAGCGAACAGCCTTCTGTAACCACGCCGGGTGACGGGATTTTAGAGGGAATATTAAAGGATAACCGGGAGGAAATCAGAAGTTCCTTCTGTACTTACCTGGACAGGCTGCTTAAGCCTTCCCTGCCTCCTCCCTCCTATCTTTACGGCATGTGCAATTACCTGATCATCACCCTTCAAAGCCAGCTGTCCTCTTATCTGGACGGCCCGCCCAAAAGCTATACCGGGAATTCTTTCGCCACCTTGCAGAGCCTGGCATCCTTAGAAGAAATCCGCAGCTTTATGTGCGGCGTCCTATGGGGCTTTGGGGAGGAGGTTTCCGTCAGCCGGGCAGCGAAAAACGATCCTCTGATTGAAAAGGCCATCGCCTATATCAATGAACATCTGCTGAAAAATCCGAAAACAGAAGATGTGTGCAGCTATCTGGGCTTAAGCAAAAGCTATTTCAGCACCTATTTTAAAAACAAGACCCAGGTCAATTTCCGGGATTATACCTTAAATTTAAAGATCAATTACGCCCAGGAGCGGCTAAAGCACCCGGAGCACACGCCGGGGGAAGTATCCGTGCTCCTGTGCTATGAGGATTACCGTTCCTTCAGCAGGGCCTTTAAGGCCCGGACAGGGCTTACGCCCTCAGACTATCAGAAGCAGTATACCTCCGAGGAAAGGAGCCGCCTATGAAAAAATGGTTTGCCAATTTAAAGGTCCGCTATAAGCTGCTGATCGGAATGGTCTTTATTACCTCCGCGGCCCTCATCCTCATCAGCCAGCTATCCTATTCCTATTTTTACAGGCGTAATACCAACGAGGTATCAAAAAAAGCGGAAACCTCTGTCCAGATGGCCGGGGCCACCCTTTCTTCCCAGTTTACCTCTCTTTCAGCGGCCACCAACCATCTGCTGGTGAAAGAGCCCTTTCCCCAGATGATCTCCGATATCAATCACCGGAACTTTACCGGTTATGCCAAATATTTTTCAGGGGCTACGGCCCTGACGGATTCCTTTCTTCAGAACCACTCCCTGATCAATAACCTTTTGATCTGCGGGGAGGACGGCATCCTGTTCAGCCCCTCTTCCCTAGGCATGGGAAATAATTTTAAGGCCCTTTTCAAGGAGAACTTGTGGGAATATCCCCGCATTACCGTGCTTCCAACCCGTCTGAATTCCATGTACCGGCAGGGCAGCGCCATTCCCGTTTCCTATCCGGTCTTCTGTGATACGGCAGGCGGCGGCCTGGCCTACCAGGATAAGCCGGATACCAGGAAGGCCCGCTTTATTGTGCTCATAGACACCGCCCGAGATCCGGGCATATTTTGACCGCATGTCCAACCCTTATACCTACTGCATGTATCTGGCTGATGAAAGCGGAACGCCTTTGGATGTAAGCGCCGAAGAATACCCGGATGCGTTCCTGCCCGGCATCAAGGACTGGGTCTCCGGCAAAGACGGATTTCATGAGGGGAAGTTAAAGAATCAGGACGACCAGATCTTTCTGGCTGCGGACTCCATTAAATTTTGTAACTTAAAGGTGGTCCATCTGACGAAAAAATCTGCTCTGACCGGAGATATCAAGGAGCTTCGCTCTTTCTTCGTGCTGGTATGGCTGGCCT
>JASGGP010000138.1:0-11606 GCA_047604985.1 Lacrimispora sp. | reverse complement strand
TTTGAAGATACAAACAGGTCTTTCACTTTTCCAAAGAGATAATGCCCAAACCGGCGTGCCTCATATATCCGGTAAAGCATATCCACAGTTGCTCGAATGGTTCTTTGTGCTGGGAACAGAAGTGTATGCACATAGTAATGCACTCTGGGTATGCAGAATTAAAAAATATCTTATACAGATATTAAGGCTGCTTGAGGACTTAAACCATCAATCCGAGCAAGCTCCTATTGACCTGGTTTTAGATTATATACACACAAATTATCCCAGCAAAATAACGTTGGGTGATTTAACGAACTGTGCACATTTGAATCGTATATCGCTCAATGAAATGTTCCAAAAAAGGTGCGGGTGTACCGCTATGGGATATCTTCTGTCATACAGGCTGAAGGTGGCAGGGGATCTTCTTGTTCATACAGATATGACCTTAAATGAAATTGCCCGTTCCATCGGATTTCAGTATGATACTTACTTTATAAAACAATTTACGGCCAAAAGAGAAATGTCGCCCACAGCGTTTCGCAACAATCATCGAAATGCGCAGTTTTATTAAATGGATTGACTGAAACTGCGGCAAGTGAAGCGTTCCCGCAGCGTCAGCCCAGGCGGCCCCAAATCCCGGGGCCGCCTGGGCTGATCATCTGCCTTTCTTGAAATTCCTATCCATACATTCTTTCAAATTCTCTTTTCAAATCTTTTGGCTCATTGTCCATTTTAAACTTCGATAATTTAGATTCCATTTCTGCAATGACAGCCTTCAATTCCTTTTTCTTGGAAAAGGCAAGTATACCTAAGTGATTCAGTTCATTATATTTTTCTGCAATTTTACTGTTCTGTTTTTTAACCTCTGAATCAAATTTATCAAAGGCTTTTTCATATTTTGCTTTTCTGTTTTTTGCTTCCTGAATATATTCCAAAACAAGAGCAGTCAGCCATTCTCCTATTTCCATATTAATTTTACTTAATTCTATTTCTGTACTATTCTTCAGGCGTATATCTTTAGCGGTAATCAAGCCAATTTCAACATAGTTTGCAAACTGTTCTTCTGATACAATTTTCGTTAACGAATTATCCACTGCATCTTTAACATCATCCATGGATTTTTTAATAATGCTATCCATGTTTGATTGGATATTGCCACGAATCCATTTATCCAGCGCCTTACTATTTTCTATAACAGAAACAAATTCACGATACTTATTTTGAATTACATCCAGTTCACTGCTATATAGAGAACGTAAAATATCAATCGCATTCTCGTCTCTGTAATATGCCAATATACTAACAGGCTCTTTTACCTTTTCATACGTTTTCAAATTGTTTTTTATGTATTCGTCAAGAACTCCTTGCAATAAAGAATCCTGATAAAATTCCTGCGCCGTTTTAAATGTATCTATATCTGATAATCCTAATTCTATTACGTTTGCATAAATATCCGGATTATATGGACAGTCCTTAAATGCCTGAATTAATACCGCTTTCTTATCATCTACCAAAGACATATTATTAAGCAATTCAGAAGAACGATTTATATCATATGGCTTTACTTTCGCATAGTCATAAACAGAATGCTCTTCCAGTTTCCTTAAATAAAATTCCATTAATTCATTCGTGTACATTATAAATGATGATGCTATTTCCGGGTACACCATTTTACCAAAAAGTTCAGCGTACCTTTTTTCCTCTTCTGAATCAGTCCTTTTATTTAAGGAAACTATAGCCATTTCATAATCTCTGTCGGCTTGCGCACACTGTTTTTTTATGGTGCTTGTTTCGTAAGCCCCTAATATAACATGAGTGATCAGACTATCATTTTGTGCCTTTTCAAATCCATTGACCCAAGAACGCACTTCATTCATCAGAATTTGTTTACCCCCGTCTATCATAGCTTTATAAGTATCTTCGTAATGAATATAACCTTTGTTATTATCAATCAGTTCACTATCTGTTACATCGAATATTCTCTCTTTTGCCAGCAACCTAATTACATTTTTTCCTTCCTTAATCATTTTTTCTTTTAAGTCCCCTTCAATGTCGTGCATTACCCCGAAAGGGCCCCCATCTTCATATAGCTTCTTCTTCATTATACGAACAAGCTCTTTCTGCAATTTGTCATTAATTTTTTCGAACTCGTTGCAATAAACAACATACTCCTTTAATTCCTGTGGAAATGTGTAATCCTCCCCCAAAAACCTTACCGTAATATCTGCCATAATCACCCTGATCCTTTCATGAGAATTTTCTTTTATTATATATAATATATATATATTTACTATTACCCTGTAAATTAGAACCATAAAGGAACAGTTATCACAAAAAATAGACATATTAGATATTTCCATCCATTAAGCTTAAAACCCACCAGAACCGTCATATTTAAATTTCACAATAGTCTGTGGGATTTTAATAAGTCCTCTGTCAATCATATTTCTACAATTGAAAAAGGACTTTTGAGATAAGAGGTGACGAATAAATTCGCCACCTCTTTCCTTATTTATACTGCTCTTTCACCTCAACTAAAACTCCAAGCGCTTTTGATGTGTCAAAATATTCATAGGCCTCATAGCCCTTTTCGTGTTTAAAAAGTGAATCAAACCCTGCATTTTTCATAGTTTCTTCGTCAGCTTCCAAAGGTCCGTCTGACAGCAAGCAAATGGAGCAAATAGACGTGCCATGCTCTTTTAACCAGGCTGCCCATGGGTCATTATTTCCCAGAGGCTGGATAATTTCAAACCAGAAATTATCGCTGAAAACACTCTCTACCTTCATTGGTGTATCCGTGATGTCCCCACCTTTGTACTTCATAAAAGGTGTTCTTACCTCCTTGTGCCCTGTATTCTGCTCTGCAGGCTCTTTCCCTGTGCCCAGCAAAGTTTTATATGCAGAAACTGTTTTTTCTAAATCGTCTGTTACGACAATAACCTTAACTATATCCGTTGATGATAGTGCCATTTTTTTCTCCCTTATATTATCTATTGGTAAAACCGCCGTCAGCAATAATTTCAGCACCTGTCACATAAGAAGATTCGTCGGACGCTAAGAACAATGCAACCGCCGCAATCTCGCTGGGCTTTCCGATATGCCCTATGGGAAGCTGGGAAACGATGTTGTTTCGCAGTCCGTCATCGCCGTGGACAAAATCTGTAAACGCCTGTGTTTCCGTCGGGCCGGGGCTTATGGCATTTGCTCTGATCCCTTTTTCCGCAAGCTCTCCTGTGAACGAACGTGCCATGGACCTGACCGCTGCTTTCGCCGCATTATAGACAATGGCGTTTTTCCCACCCTGAAAACCTGCAATTGATGATATCAGAACAATGGAAGATTTATCGGACATAAAAGGAATTAACTTCTGCACCGTGAAAAAAGCGGAAAAAACATTAAGATCCATTGTCAAATGAAACTCCTCAGGTGTGATTTCCGAAATCGGGTTTTGCGGTCCGTTACCAACGATCGGCAGCACTGCCTTTAATTTACGCCCTGTCTTTTTCACAGACTCCGCTATTTTTTCCAAATCTTTCACATCTGTCGCGTCAACTTTTAAAATGTCAACAACCTGACTGTTTCCCTCATAAACTTTTTTTGCGGTTTCAATATCAAAATCAGCCACAATCAAATCAGCCCCTTCACTTATGAAACGTTCTGCGATTGCTCTTCCGATTCCATTGGCCGCACCCGTGACAACACACAATTCTTTATCCAATAATCTGCTCATAAAATTCCTCCTGAACCTTTCATTCGTTACGCCGCAAAATCCCATAAAACCAGCCATTCCAAACCAATTACGCTAAACTTTATACTCAAAAAAATCAAATATAGCTTTTGAATCGTAGCCGGAATAATCAACAGCAGCCAGGCCCACAAATGCTCCCGTGAAAAAGCCGCCATAATGGGAATTCACATAATCATCTGACAAAATCATTGCATCAAGCTTGACCGGCACTCTGTTCCAATTTTCTCCGTCAAATGAATATTCGTAAAAATAGTCCAAATGATCAACAACTGTCTTGAACCAAACCCACTCCCTGCCTTTGGGAATCCTCACAGCCTTATCTTTTAAAACAGAAGTGTATTTGCCATTGTCACACTCTGCAGCTTCTATCACATCATTCCCCTGGTCGTCTTTTGTGATAAAAATCCATGACCAATGTGTGTTGTTATAATAATTTACAAGACCAGCCATTGCCTGATAGCTATATGGGCTGAATTTCACCTTTGTTACAGCGGAAAACTCAAAATCTTTCCATCTTCTGGCAATAAACGATGGATCGAACTTATTTGAAAGCGAACCACGCCCTGTCAGTTCAAGCTTTCCGCCTCCAACCTGTCCCATTTTTCCGGAAAAAGGAACCCTTAAAGAATTCCATTCACCATCAAGTTTATCCGATGAGAAATCATCAAAAACAGCATTGGTTTCCAGGGCCTCAGTTAATATGGCATCTTTTGGGGCATCAACCTCTTTCAAACCTCCATGGCCGCCTGCCACTCTCGGCCAAAGCTCCTCATCCCAATAAACTTTCTGAATACTTGTTTCACGTCCAAGGGTACACCAGCCTCTTGGATCATAAATATTCTCAGTCGGATGGTGAAGAGGCCTGGCACAAAGGGAAGCATAATACCACTCCCCGGACGGGGTTTCCACAAGTGAGCCATGCCCTTGTTTTTGGAGATAGTGGTCCGGTGTGTCAAAGTTGGTTATAAATGGTCCCTCCGGCTCAGTTTCATAAGGTCCCAACAGATTTCTCGAGCGGGCAACAATTTCCTGGTGTGTCCAGACTGTGCCTCCTTGTGCTGCAAATATGTAATAGTATCCATTCAGTTTATATATGTGGGGTCCTTCCACTGTCTTCACATCGGTACCATTGTATACAGTTTTTGCGGTCTCTGGCTTCAGCCTCTTATGATCCACATCGTATTCCGTTAAAGTAAGTCCATGGAATGGGTTATTATACTCACGGTGATCCCAGGTTTGCTGAATGATATATTTTTTCCCGTCATCATCATGAAAAAGCGACGGATCAAAACCAACGCCATTCAGCCTGATCGGCTTGCACCAGGGACCTTTTATGTCATCTGCAATGGTCAGATAGTTATACATATCTTTAAACGCACCCTCTACAACTTTCACATCCGTATAAACAAGCCAGAACTTTCCGTCAGCATAGGACAAATCAGGTGCCCAGATACCACCGGAGCAAGGGTCTCCTTTCATATCAAGCAGCTCCACGCTGTCAAGAACAGATGTGATCAGATTCCAATGCACAAGGTCTTTCGATTCATGGACCCTGACGCCGGAAACCACTCAAAGGTAGAAGACGCGATATAATAAGTATCGTCCACTCTGATTATTGACGGATCGCCATGAAAACCCGTAAGAACCGGATTTATGATTTTCATAACGTTTCTCCTTCATATCTAAAATCAAGCTGCCGCCTGATTTCATCCATAATCTTCATCACGGATAATGTATCTTCCCAAGGCATAACCGAAGATTCGACCTTGCCCTCTAAAAGACACCTCTGCACTTCAGCAGCTTCAAAATGCATGCCAAAAAGCCCGTCACGGCCGCGTTCCCGATTTTCATGCTTTTTTGAAACATACTCAAAGGTTGAACCGTCATTATAAAAAACAGTGAAGTCTGACGGCCTGTAAAATTGCCTTCGTATTTCTATTCTCCCTTTTGTTCCGCAGATTGCAGCCGTGACAGGAGACGACGCAAGGGAGCTGAACGATAACATCGCAAGCGCGCCTCTGCCATTTTCATATTCAAAAATGACGGCATCATTTGAGTCTACACCCGTTGGCGCTGCAGAGCCGGCAGCGATTATTTTCGTTGGGTTTCCAAGCAAAAACTGGACGAATGAAATTGGATATACCCCCAAGTCCAAAAGAGCTCCGCCTGCAAGCTCCGGTGCATATAAGCGATGTTTAGGGTCAAAAGGAAAGCAAACCCCATGGTCAGCAATGACCTGTACAATGTCCCCTATTTCACCCCGGTCAATCAACTCTTTTACCTTGATGATATGGGGCAGAAACCGTGCCCAATACGCCTCCATCACAAACAGATTCTTCTCTTTTGCTAAATCTAAGATTCCTTTCGCCTGCTTATAATTTTGCGTAAATGCTTTCTCAACTAAAACAGGCTTATTATGCTGCAAACACTTCATCGCCCACTCATGGTGCTGTGCATGTGGAGTTGCGACATAAATCACATCAATGTCCGGATCTTTCATAAGCTCTTCGTAAGAGCCATACGCCTTTTTTATTGACGGAAACTCACGCTGAAATGCCTGTGCCTTTTTTAAGTCACGGGAACCAACGGCAGCGATGTTTCCGCCGGCTTTGATCACCTGTGCAGAAAAGCAGCTTGCAATCCCCCCGGCACCAAGGATCCCCCATCGATGGGTATCAGGCATTTTTTCATCCAGCCAAACAGGATAAGACCTGTCCGGTAAAAATTCTTTTTTTACATTTTCCATAACTTTACATATGCCTTTCTGTAATCAAACTTCTCTTTCACCAAGCGACCAGTTTTCAGCACTGTTTTCAATAACACAAACTAAAATATCATCGCGCCTGATTCCAATGTCAACAAGCCTCTTTGTCAGCTCTCTATATGTTTTTTTCTTTTGCTCAGATGAAAACATATGAACCATTGTAATTCTGATGATTATCAAATCGCGTCTGTCCCGATTGTCATACGTTGGAGAGAAAATAATCTCACCCTCACCATGGGGCCGGAACACCTGGAAAAGATCGGTTGTATCCATACCCAGGCCTGCAACCAGTGAATTGTGAATTGCATTTGATATTTCTTCTCCTTTATCCTCAAACAATGACCTTTTTAAGTCAATTTGAATCAACGGCATAATTATCTCCTTTCGATTATTTTAAAGCACCGGCACTCATGCCTTTTTCAAAATTCTTCTGCATGAGCAAATAAACAACAATCTCAGGAATTGCAGTGAGCACAGCCGCCGCTAAGATCTTCGTCTGGTCATTTGTAAACTCACCCTGGAAATATTGGGGGAGCAGGGTTACCGTCTGCATATCCGGGCTTTGCAGGAACAAAAGCGGCAGAAGATAGGTGTTCCATGAGTTGATGAGCGTCAAGACAATAATCGATGATGCAATCGGCTTTGTAAGCGGAAGGATGATATATCTGAACATCGCGGAAACGCTGGCACCGTCAATTCTTGCCGCCTCCATTAACTCATCGGGAATTCCACTGTCAAAATTTCTGGCAAGCAGAATGGTAAATGGCAGCTGCAGTGCTGCCACCGGTAGAATGACGGCAAAAAAGGTGTTAAATACATGCAGCCTTTGGAAAGTTACAAACAATGGAGATAACAAAATTACTTCAGGTAAAGTTAACGCAATGAGAATCATCCAAAAGAACACTTCTTTCCCAAATATATGTAATTTTGCAAACCCAAAGCCGGCTGTCATACTGAATATATAAACCAGCAAAATTACACCGGCTGAAATGATGATTGAATTTCTAAAATAGATCGGAACTACACCTGTGTCCCAAACCGCCTTATAATTTAAAAAACCTATTCCACCGATGGAACCAAGAAACATTTGAACAAGCGGAATCGCATAAGGTATCGTCAGGATAAGCAGAACGATTTGCAAAATAACTTTATTTTTTAAACTTCTGACTTCAAACATTTTATTTCTCGTCCCCTTTATTAACCCTGTTTATAAGTATCGCACCACCGATTGCCAGTACAAGGAGCATTACTGATATTGCAGCTGCATAGCCAAGATGAGATTGTCGTATTCCCTGTCTGTAAATATATGTGCCTAAAAATTCTGTTGCGTGATTCGGCCCGCCGGTTGTAATCAGATAAGGAATATCAAAGGTTTTCAAAGCACCTATGATTCCAAGCATTCCAAGAGAAACTGTGGTGCCTTTGCAGTTTGGCAATACAATATTAAGTAAAGTTCTGATGTTTCCTGCTCCGTCTAAGTACGACGCCTCAAGTATTTCTCTGTCTATCTGGCTCATTGCCGCATAATACAGAATGAAGCTCATCCCTGTAAACTCCCAAATCGCAACAATCATGAGAATGAAAAGTGCCGAATTTGGTTTTGCCAGCCAATCAACAGCTATGCCTAAATGAAGTGCGTCAAATATATCCTGCAGCATTCCCTGAGGAGAAAACAGCAGCCGGAACACAGGCGCCATGGTCGCAGGTGCTAAGATTGTCGGTATAAAAATCAAGCACTTATGCAATGTGGCAAACCATACTTTCGTATGCAGAATTGCGGCAAATATAAAGCCTAAAAAGTTTTGAACTAAAAATGTAATAACAAAATAAACAATTGTATTTCTTATAGCTTTCCAAAATACCCAGTCAGAAAGTGCCTTGGTGTAATTGCCCAGCCCCACTTTTGTCTGAACCGGATCAAGCCCATTCCAATCTAAAGAAGACAGATTGAATGTATAAAATATTGAATAATATATAATCCCTGCAACGAAAATAAATGCAGGAAGAATCCACGGAAGTCCGTTTATTCTCGTGGCTTTCAATGTTTTATTCTTTTTCATATTTATAAGTCTCCTCGACTTTAAATGATGGGGGCCCCGGAAGAAACAGACCCCCTATCAAAATATTATCCCTTACTCACTGTCGGCCTGAGCCGCTGCAAGCTGGGCGGCACCATCTTCAGGAGTGACAGTTCCTCCTGCCACGCCGGCCAGTACATCCATCATTGCCTGGTTCAAATCGGCATTTATTCCCGCAAAACGAGGGTTATCACCGCTGTTCATTGATTTTTCAATATAACTTTTGATCAATTCGTTTTGTTTCTCAGGATTTACAAGCTTTACATTGTCCCAATCCGGAGTTGCCGATTTCAGAGATGGAACAACATTTAAGGAATCCGCGATTATCTGCTGACCGGTCTGAGAGGTTCCAAGCCAAACAGCAAATGTGGTTGCAGCCTTAATATTCTTTGATGTTGCAGACACTGCGGTTGAATAGTCTAAATCACCAAACATAGATCCTGTATTCCCGGTTCCTGCAATGTCGGGGAAATCAATCGGAATCATTGTAAACGGCGCTTCTGTTGAAGATGCGGACTCAATAGCCGCTTTCATCGTATCAGGCAAAGCATTTGACGTATACCAGGACCCCATCATAACCATTGCGGCTTTCTGAGACATAAATAAATTATTTGCGTCCGGATACTGCTGAAGACCAAGAGCACCTTTTTGCATAATTCCGTCATCAAACAGCCTTTTCCACAGCTCCAATGCCTTGACAATTGAGTCATCAGTCCACTCAACTTCACCTCTTGTTGCTTTTGTGAAGGTACCAGGACTTACATTATCAGCGATTGCATGGAAAGTGTCGATGTTAAATGCACCCTGACCTGCCCCCTGCACAAAGCCTTCGATACAGTTTTCTTTAAAAATATTACAAGCCTCTTTCCACTCATAAAAATTCGTGGGAATCTTTACATTGTATTTATCAAAAAGCTCTTGATTAATCCAAAGATTTCCTGAATATACGGTTCCCACACCCAACGCTTTCAACTGACCGTTGACAGTCATTGTGGTGATTGACGCCTCGTTGAGCTTGTCTTTATAATCATCACCTAAAGCCGCTTTTACAGCATCAGTCAAATCAATTGCCTGTCCTCCAGAAACTTGAACGCCGCCATTTCCTGAACCCGCTGAAACTTCAAAAGCATCAACACCTTCACCATTTGCTAAAGCCGGTCTGATAGCCGCGTCATAATTATCGATTGATGTTTGTTTCCACGTAACTTTGATGTCCGGATATTCTTTGTTAAATTCTGCAATATATTTTTCATTAGTCGGGGAACCCGGCGTCCATCCCCACCAAACTACTTCGCCTGAAGTTTCAGATGAAGTATCTTCTGTCTTTTTACTGCTGCCGCATCCTGTCAGTACAGTTGTCATCATGACCATTAAAGCAACTAAGCCCGCCACTGCAGTTTTTGCTTTTCTCATTTTTAATCTCCTCCTTTTACTTGTTAATGCTCATTATACATAAACGTTTAGAGCGCCATCAGAGCCTTTATGTATTTGACACTATTTAAATATTCTTCATCTGTATTAAGATGCTCTATGATAAACGGCATATTTTCATCAAAGGATAATCCTTTTTCAATCAGGAGCTTGATATTTATTCCCCCATTTCCAGCACTGGTTTCCCTAAAAAACAGCGTATAATCGTCCTCCATCCTGACATCTTTTAAATGGCAGCTTTTTATATGCTCACCTAGTTTCTCGAAGCATTCGCATATAAATTCCTCATGAAAGAAATATCTTCTCGGTGTAGTTATCCAATTAAAAATGTCCATATGAACAGCAAATCGATCTCTGTCCACAGACTCCAGCAGCTGCAGATATTCATCCGGGCCGGTCGGGAACATCCATGGCATTGACTCGATTGTAAAATACGTATTCTTAGGGTTTACCTCATCGATAATCTCCTGAATCGTCTTTACACCCAGTTTCCACGTTTCCTTTGTAAAGTTATCTTTATAAGCACCATCCCAGCGAGAGCCTCTTGCACCCAGAATATTCACACAGCAGCGGGAACCTATCCGATCGGCAAGTTCCAGCTGCCCAACGGCGTACTTAAACGCCTTTTTACGTGCATCTTCGTTTAAATCCAATGGATTGCGCCAAACCCCGACCTCTGCTATCACAAGGCCGTTGTTATTTGCTTCTTTCACATACTCATCAATAAGCGCATCATTGTTTTCATAAGAGAGCGGGAAATTTACAGTTCCAAGTCCTAATGTTTTATGCTTCATGGCCCATTCCTTTGGACTGCTGTGCTTTAATGGTGAAGATGTCCCCAGTCTCATATTTCGTATCATGCCTTTCTATTTTATAGTTTGTGTTCCACTTACTTCCTGTAACTTTCAAGAAGCTCAACTACACATTTTAGATCCGGAGCATCCAGATAATTATATTCGCCGCTGCCATCTCCATAAACACCTCTTTGAACCAGCTTTAAACCAGCAGCTTCCGCATTTGCAACAGCAACCTTGGAATCATTCACTTGAAATGCAACGTGGTGAATGCCCTCTCCTTTCTCATCAAGATAGTTTCTCCATGTTGATGGTTCTTCGTTAGGCTGAATCAGTTCAAGCTGCAGTCCCGGACCAACGTCAAAGAAAGCCATCCAACAATATGCATTTGGAGCGGGTTCGCCTTTAAACTCTGTTCCTGTAACCGTATAGTCGCCAATCGGCTGTGTCTTTGGAATGTCAACACCTAAAAACTCAGCCCACTTTTTCTTTGTTTCCTCAACATCTTTAACGATAAATCCCACCTGTGCTACTAAATTCGTTCCTACTACTCCTGACATTTTATGTCTCCTTTCATGTCCTTGCTCAATTAAGTATTAAACTTCATCCATATATCCACCTGGCTTTAAAGGCTCTGGCCTCTCACAGGTAGTTTTCATTTTGTAAAACTCGCCATTTTCAGATGAAATCTTTATTCCCTCCATGGCTTCGGTAATGTGCATGATTAAACTGCCATTTGCCCTGTTATTCGAGTTTGCTTCTATCGCTTTCGCAAGATCAAGCACGCCTAAGCCCCTTGAATAATCTTTCAC
>JASGGP010000137.1:0-11635 GCA_047604985.1 Lacrimispora sp. | reverse complement strand
CTCCTCATAGCAAAGCTGGTTTCTGACGTAGCGGTCCAGATCATATTCGGCGCTTTCTACATTTTCTTCCCCCTCGGCAAGAAGGAAGCCCCTCACCCTTTCATTCTGAAAAAAGGAAAGAGAGTTGTTCCGGATGTTTTTCATGATTCCTTCCATGTTGGCAGCGATCTGGGTCGTATTATTCTGATTTAAGGTCGTTGCATTTTCCGTAATGATCTTCCGGTACTGGCCGTAGGAGATCACCCCGAGAATCACCGTAGGAATCAGTATCAGTATCAGGACCATGGTAAATATGGCCATCTGCAAGCTTCCGAATATTTTTTTATACCAAGTCTTCATACCTGCTCCTTTTTCAATCTGGGAATAATACGCTTTACCGCTCACGCAAAACAAGTTTAGACAAGCCTCAATCCGGCTTGCCTAAACATCCCCCAACGATATTAACCTTTCACAGCTCCTGCGGTCATGCCTTTCATAATCTGATTATAAAACAGCAGATACATAATTACAACCGGTAAGGTGGAAACCACCAGGGCCGCCAGCATCAGAGGGTAATTAACAGTATATGCCCCCACAAAATTAGTCAGCCCAATGGGCATCGTCTTCAGCGCATTGCTTCTTATGAGCACCAATGCCAGGGGAAATTCATTCCATGTACTCAAGAACGTCAGAATGGCAACGGTGGATAAAACCGGCCTGCACATGGGCATAACGATTCGAAACATTGTGTTCAGAAAAGAGCTTCCGTCTATGCATGCAGCCTCTTCCACCTCAATCGGTACACTTTCCACAGAGCTTTCCACCAGAAATACCGCCGTAGGCAGAGCAAACGCTATATAGGGCAGGATCAGCGTAAATTTCTTGTTCAGCAATCCCAGCGTTTTAAACTCCACAAAGATGGGAATCAGCAGGGCATAGATGGGAATCAGCATGCCGGAAAGAAACATGTAGTAGATAAAGGTTCTTCCCTTAAAGCGGAATCTGGAAATACAGTAGCCTGTGACAAAGGCGATCACCAGAACCACCACTAAGGCTGTCAGGGTATTGAACATGCTGTTCATGAAATAGGAACCGATGTTGCCTTCGGAGATCGCTCTGGTATAATTTCCAAATTCCGGCCTGGCAGGAAGGCTCAATATGTTTAAGGAAAACTCCTTATCCGTTTTTAAGGAGGAATAAATCATCCAGATGATCGGGAAAATACAGGTGACGGAAAACAGCACTACAAATGCATTTGCCGCAACTCCTCGAAAAATATCCCAGGCCTTTTTCATCACGCTTCCTCCTTCTTTCTTCCTGCCAGCCTGCTGATTAAAATCAGTCCTAAACTCAGGATCAGGATTCCAATCGCCGCCGTGCTGCCGTAGCCGTAGCGCATACGGTTCATGGATACGTTATAGGCGTACAGGGCGACTACCTCCGAGCTGGTTCCCGGGCCTCCGCCCGTCATTACAAATATCTGGTCAAAGGTTTTCATATTACCGGATATGCAGAGCATTATGGTCACCATCAGAGTGTTTTTGATGAGAGGTATCACAATGTACCTGGACTTTTTCCAACCGGTGGCTCCGTCTAATTCCGCAACCTCCAAGACGCTCTGGTCGATTCCCTGGATCGCCGCCAGCAGGATGATTAAGTAGTATCCGATAAACTGCCAGACCTTTGGAATCGCCAGGGAGCCGATGACGATATCCGGGTTATCCAGCCACAGCTGTATGAAATTTCCCAGCCCCACAGCGCGCATCAGGGTATTCACGATGCCGTATTCGGAATTGTACATGATTCTCCACAAAAAGCCTATTACCACTGCCGACAATACCACAGGGAAAAAGATTACCGTTCTATGAAAGTTTTTAAATTTTAAAATCCTGGACTGGAGAAGCATGGCAATGAGAAAAGCAATTCCGATCTGTCCCAGCACCGTCCAGAAGATAAAGGTCAGGTTGTTTTTAAATGCGCTCCAAAATGCCCTGTCCTGTACCAGCTCCACATAATTCTGGAACCCGACAAATCGTTTCACCGGACCTCCATCCCAGTCAAAGAAGCTGTTGTAAACTGCCACAAACAACGGAGCGATGCAGCAGAGTATAAAGACAGCCAGCCCAGGTACAAGCAAACCATAGATTACTATGTTTTTAGGTCTTAGTGCCTTACTCATGCCCTCTCACTCACTTTCCGTTTTTTTCATATTCCGTCTGAATCCGCTGCGCCAGTTCCTCCGGAGCAACCCTTCCGATCAGCAGCTCCTGAAGTCCGCTTTGCATCACGTCAATAACGCCTGAGCTTAACTGATGGTCATAAACTGGAATAAATGGCCTGTCCTTTGCAAATTCATCAAATTTTGCGGCTACAGTCTTTTCGATCTTAACGTCCTCTCCCGGTTTCACTGCAGTCAGGGTTCCTTCCTTTATAGCAGCCGTACCGTATTCCGGTCCTGTCATCGCTTTTAATATATCGATTACTACCGCCTTTTTTTCTTCCGAAATCTTGGAATTAACCGCCAGAGCCCAGCCTGCGCCGCCTGTGATTGTCTCCGGATTTCCCTTTCCTCCGTCAACCATGGGGAGGGCTGCCATTTCCGTTGCATTTTTCACTTCATCCGGACAGTTCTCATCGAAGTTTGCGATGGCCCAGCTTCCGTCAATGGTGATGGCCGCTTTTCCATTCATATATAACTGTCTCTGCTGCGCTCCGTCAATGCTGTTTACATCCTCATTAAACGCGCCGGCTGCAGCCAGATCGCTTAAGGCCTGCAAGGACTGCACGAACTCAGGATCTGTAAACTTCGCTCCGCTGCGGTCACGAATGCTCTGATACCACTCATCTCCTGCACTGCGGTTGCCAAGAGTGCTCATGATGACGGATTCCGCATTCCACTTCTCCTTATTTCCAAGCACAATGGGGGTTACGCCGATTCCCTTGAGCTTGGGAATGATGTCCAGCAGCTCAGACCAGGTTTTCGGGAATTCTTCGATTCCTGCCTGCTTAAATAAGTCTGTGTTATAAAATACACAGGTATTTGTCACCTGAAACGGCACGGCATAGATTTTCTCTCCGATTGCGAAGTTGGAAAATACGCCCTCTTTAAAATTATCTTTCCAGGCCGTATCACCGTCTAAAGCTTCATTTAAGGAATAGAGTTTCCCGTTTTGCACAAATGACTCCGCCATCTGGCCCTTGATCATAAAGATGTCCGGCAGTTCTTCTCCCGCAGCTAAGGTCTGTACTTTTGTTGCCAGATCAGCGTTGGAAACCGACTCCTCATCAATTGTCACATTGGGATGCTCTTCTAAATACTTGTCCAGCAGAGGCTTCATGGCCTTTGTGACTCCTTCCCCGGGAATAAAGAAATCCAGCATGGAAATCTCCACCTTCTGACCTGCTGCCTCCGGTGTTTTCTGTCCACAGCCCGTCAATGATACCCCCATAATTCCGGCACAGGCCAGACTGGCCAGCCGCATCCAAATTTTGTTTCTCATAAGAATAATCCTCCTTTTAACTTCTGACTTGCTTCGTTGCGTATTGAAATTATAACAAAGGACCGGGAAAGTTTTAAGGGGACGCAACTATAAAAAAGGTTGATATTCTACACACTCAGGGCCGTAATCTTCTTTTTCATCATATTGTCTCCCACTTATGGTTTCATTTTCGCTGCTTCGGATCCGGTCTCATAATAAAGGCATGGCTCCCCGGAAATGGGAAAACCATGCCTTGTCAGCATAAACCTTTATTTTTGTCTTTATTATCTCTTTTGCATAAGGCATAAAAGAAAAATTTTGATAATTCTTTTTTACAGTATCCGGCTGATCCGGGGCATCATTTTTTTTGCATAGACGTATCCGGCCTCCATGCACGCTTCCATACATTCAAAGGTGAAAAGCCCCGCCCCCCTTGGCATGGGCGGCTTTAAAAGCAAAAGCTCCCCGCTGGACCGGCAGTCCTTCAGCTCCCTGCTCATGATGGAAAAGGAATGGAATGCGGTTTCTATAATGGAATGGTCCTCAGGCATTTCGTAATCCTCTCCGATATCCACCGCAAGGACCCTGGATTCTCCTGCGGCAATCATAAGATCTACGGGAAGATTGTTGGTCACTCCCCCATCCACCAGAAGATAGCCGTTTATTTCCCTGGGACGGAATACGGCCGGAACCGAGGAGCTGGCTACCATGATATCGCAGAGAAGGCCGCTTCTCTCCCATTTTACATGGGTCTGCTTCAAGGCGGAAAAAGGGATTTCATTTCCGAATAAATTAGTAAAGACAACGGTATTTCCGCTGATCACATCTACCGCCGGAATCAGCAGGCCTTTGCAGTCTCCCTGGATTTCCAATCCATCGGTCAGACCGCAGAGAAAACGCTGGAGCCGGTTCCCCTTTACAAGACCTCTGAGAGACGCCTCTCTCCCCATGAGAAATTGGGGGAGGAACAGGAGAATTCCCAAATAATCGGGATCTATATAATTTCTGCCGTGTCTGGCAAGCCAGCGGACCGTTTCCCGCATGGCTCCTACTCCCATACCCGCCGCATAGAGGCCGGCCACAATGCTTCCCGCGCTGGCCCCTCCGATCCGGTCAGGCAAAAGCCCCGCTTCCTCTAATGCTGTTAATACCCCCACATGGGCTGCGCCCCTGGTTCCGCCGCCTGCTAACGCCAGTCCATAATCCGCCATGGTTTTATTCTCCTTGCATTCCGGCCGTATTCAGAAGATTCTTCCTCCCTTATCCCGGCCATGTTTAGGAAAATCTATGCCTTTTTTTCTTTATTTATGCTTTCCCTCACAAAACAAGGCGTCATATAAAGGTTGGATCTGCTTCCAAAGAATTTCCGGTCACGAGCTTTCCTGCCGGAAAAAAAGAACAGCCTTTCCCTTAATACTCCCGCTGCATTGAGGAATATTAATGAAATGCTGTTCTCTCCTAATATGATTTAATTTTAATATGATTTAATTATGGAAACTTATATCCTAATTCTCTTTCGCATAATAAGCATCGACCCCATCGGCGATCCCCTTTGCGATCTTATCCCGGTATTCCTCGGTGGCCATCTTTTTGTCCTCTTCCGCATTGCTCATAAATCCCATTTCCACAATGGTCACCGGAATGTCGCACCAGTTGATGCCGCTCATGGAATCGGTCTCCTGCACTCCCCGGTTTTTAAATCCGGTCTGGCTGCAGATTCCGTTTACCACCGCCTTGGAAAGGGCGGAGCTTTTGCCGTACAGGTTCCCATTGTATGGGTTTTTAGAGGTCTGGCACATGGTAAGAGCGCCCTGGATGCTCTGGTCATTTAAGGAATTGGCATGAATCCGGACGAAAATATCTGCTCCGCTTTTTTCTGCCATTTCGGCGCGCTCTGCATTGCTGATATTCACATCATTGGTTTCCCGGATCATATAGACCTGGTACCCCCGGTTGATGAGCTCCTGCTTCAGCTTTAAGGAAACTGCCAGGTTGAGCTGGTATTCGGGAATTCCTGTGGCAACTCCCTGGGTACCGGTGGCTACCTTTGCCTTCATCTCCGATGATCCCGGACCGATGGGCTCCTTTTCGGAATTGCCCTTTGCCTGATGGCCCGGATCAATGGCGATCAGCTTTCCTGATCCGCTGCCGGTAACAGCCGCTGTGCTTTTCGTCTCCTCTGCAGGCTTGTCCTTGGACAGATACTGGGAGGAAATATAGCATTCCTTGTCCTCATAGACCACCTTGCTCCAGCTTTCGCTGTATCCGGTCCTCTTTAGGGAAGCGCCTTTCTGAAGCGTTGCCAGCACCGCGCCGTCCGTCCCAGGGGTTTTTCTCAAATTCACCGAAGAGCCGGTAACGTATACGGTTTCATCCGCGGCTGTAAAGGCCGGGGCCGTCTCCTTTGTTGCTGCGGCCTCATGAGAACTTGTCTCCGCTGTTTTTTCATCTTCAATGGAAACAGGTTCCGTTTCCTCGCCCTCTTCCTGGCTGATGCCGCCCTGGGCTTCTTCCACGGTCGGAACCTTTACGGTTTCATACTTCCTGCCGCATCCTGTCAGGATTAAAGCAGAAAGGAGAAAGAAAGCTGCCAGAAGCCGCCATTTTTTCTTCCTTAAATCATTCACAGAATAGTACCTCCTCCGACAACGTAATCTCCCTGATAAAATACCACGGCCTGTCCCGGAGTGATGGCCCTCTGTGGCTCGTCAAACTTACATTCTACCATACCGTCCGATATTTCCCGTATGGTGCACATGGCGCCCTTGTGGCTGTAGCGGATTTTCGCTGACACACGCATTTCCTCACCGTGGAGACCGTCAATTGCCATCCAGTTTAAATAGCCGGCCTTCAGGCTGTCGGAATAGACGTCATCGCCCTTTCCGATCACCACCTCATTGGTTTCCGGCCGTATTTCCACTACAAAAACGGGATAGCCCATGGATAGGTTCAGACCCTTTCTCTGGCCCACGGTGTAATGGGTAATGCCCTTGTGGCGGCCGATGATCCGTCCGTCTAAATCCACAAAGTTCCCTTCCGGCGCTTTTTCTCCCGCATTTTCCTCAATAAACCCTGCGTAATCGTTGTCAGGAATGAAACAGATCTCCTGGCTGTCCGGCTTATGGGCAACCTGTAAATTGATCCGGTCCGCAATTTCGCGGATCTGATCCTTTGAATAGGCCCCCACAGGCATTAAGGTATGGGACAACTGGTGCTGTGTCAGATTATAAAGGGCGTAGGTCTGATCCTTTGCCGCTGTCACCGATTTCTTTAAGGAATGCCTTCCATTAGGGAGCTTTTCAATCTGGGCATAATGGCCGGTTGCAATATAATCGGCACCGATATCCAGACTTCGCTTTAAAAGGGATTCCCACTTGACATAACGGTTGCAGGCGATACAGGGATTGGGGGTCCGCCCTCTCTGGTACTCCTCCACAAAATAGTCTATAACCTGAGATTTGAATTCTTCTTTAAAATTCATGACATAATAGGGGATTCCCAGATCCCAGGCCACTCGTCTGGCATCCTCTACCGCGCTTAAACCGCAGCAGCCTCCGCTTTCCTCCTGAGTCCCGGAATCCTCGTCCTGCCATATCTGCATGGTAACGCCCATGACGTCGTAGCCTTGCTCCTTTAACAGCCATGCTGCCACGGAGGAGTCTACGCCGCCTGACATTCCTACTACTACTTTCTCTTTACTCATCGCTTACCTTTAATATTCTTCCTGGACTTCTTCCTCGCCGATATCAGACTTCGGCCTCTTTAAGCCCTTGATCTCGATTTTATTTTTCTCAGCATAGTCCCACAAAGCTGCGTGGATGGCTTCTTCTGCCAGTAAGGAACAGTGAACCTTTACGGGCGGAAGTCCGTCAAGAGCTTCACAAACTGCCTGATTGGTCACTTCCATGGCTTCCTGAATGGATTTTCCTTTTACCATCTCGGTGGCCATGCTGCTGGTTGCTACGGCTGCTCCGCAGCCAAAGGTCTTGAATTTTACATCGCGGATGACCTGGTTCTCATCGATATCTAAATAAATTCTCATAATATCGCCGCATTTTGCATTTCCAACGGTTCCCATACCGCTGGGATTATCTATTTCCCCAACATTTCTTGGGTGTTCAAAATGATCCATTACTTTCTCTGTATACATATTTCATTTTCTCCATTTCCAGATGATGACTCCGGTTTCTGCCCGGTCAAAGGTTACTTTTACTTATCGGTTATTTTCCCTGGTGTCTGATAAAATCCTCATAAAGCGGGGACATACTGCGCAGCTTCACCACGATTTCCTTAATGGCTTCCACAACATAGTCCATCTCCTCTTTCGTATTGTTCTCATCAAGAGTCAGGCGCAGAGAGCCGTGGGCAATCTCGTGAGGCAGGCCGATGGCTAACAGCACATGGGACGGATCTAAGGATCCGGATGTGCAGGCAGAACCGCTGGATCCGCATATTCCTTTCATATCCAGCATAATAAGCAGGGATTCTCCTTCAATAAATTGAAAAGCAAAATTCGCATTGTTGGACAGTCTGTTTTTCCGGTGTCCGTTAATCCTTGTGTAAGGAACTTCTGTCATGACCCGCTCCATTAAATAGTTGCGAAGCTCCGTCTCTTTTCTGGTTCTCTCTTCCATGCCGTTTACAGCCAGCTCCACAGCCTTGCCGAAGCCTACGATGCCAGGCACATTCTCCGTGCCCGCACGGCGCTTTCTTTCCTGGCCTCCGCCGTGAACGAAAGAGCGGGACTTGATCCCGGTTCTGATATAGAGAAAGCCAATGCCCTTGGGGCCGTTTATCTTGTGGCCGCTGGCACTTAACATGTCAATATGATATTCATCCACATTGATGGGCACATGGCCGAAAGCCTGAACCGCATCCGTATGGAAGATGATTCCGTGTTCTTTTGCGATCTCGCCGATTTCCTTAATCGGTTCAATTGTTCCGATCTCGTTATTGGCAAACATGATGGAAATCAGGATGGTATCGGGCCGGATGGCTTTCTTAAGCTCATCGAGCTTTATGACCCCGTTTTCATCAACATTTAAATAGGTTACTTCAAAGCCGCGCTTCTCTAAATATTCGCAGGTATGAAGCACAGCATGATGTTCGATCTTGCTGGTGATAATGTGTTTTCCTTTTGCAGCATAGGCTTCCGCCGTTGCGATCAGAGCCCAGTTGTCGGACTCAGAGCCGCCTGCCGTGAAATAAATCTCGGTGGCTTTTGCCCCCAGTGCATGGGCAATATTCTCTCTGGCTCCTGTAATGGCCTTTTTCGAGAGATTGGAAAACTCATACACAGAGGATGGATTGCCATACATTTCTGTGAAATAAGGCAGCATGGCTTCTACGACCTCTGGCCGTGTCTGAGTGGTCGCTGCATTGTCAAGATAAATCAGTTGTTTCATTTTGTTAGTTCCGCCTTTCTGTAGTCCTAAAGTTAAAAGCTTCATCTACATTTTCTATTATACACAGATTTCATAGAATTTCAATAGGAATGATTCTCATTATACTTCTCTCCTGGGGCATTTGGGAATGGAAGCTCTCATGCCGGATCATGTGTATATGTTATTAAGTATGCCGCCGAAAATAAGTGTATCCAGTTTTGTGGTTATTTAAAAGGAAAGGAAATCAGATCTCTTACGGCTGATTCCTCCGTTGCCGCTGTCATGAAGGAGAAAAGGCACCCATATATTTATAATAATTCTCTTTTTCAGGAGATTTCATGAATGATTCTCTGAAGCTTCCACAAAAACTTTCGCCGGGAAAGCAGGCTCTGCTGGCCGGCACTCTTCTCCTCACCTCTGCCGGGCTCATCACCCGGGTACTGGGGTTCTTTTACCGAATTTTTCTTTCCCGGACTATCGGCGCCGAAGGCTTAGGGGTTTTCCAGCTGGTCCATCCGATATTCGGGATCTGCTTTGCCCTGTGCGCCGGGTCTATTCAGACCGCTATATCACAGTCTGTAGCCGCTCATATGAAGAAGGGCCGTTCCATTTTCCGAACCGGTCTTATGATTTCAGTGGCCATTTCCATCGTTCTGGCATATGGGATCATCTATTTTAAGGATTTTCTGGCCGCAAATGTGCTGATGGAGCCCAGGTGCGCCCCTCTTCTTACATTCATCGCGGTTTCCATCCCCTGTTCGGCAATCCATGCCTGCATCAACGGATATTATTACGGTATGCAGCGCCCCCAGGTTCCGGCCTCCGCACAGGTTATGGAACAGGCAATCCGGATCGGAGCGGTATTTCTGATCGCAGACATTATGATCGAAGCTGGAATGGAAATTACAGTGCAGCTGGCTGTCATGGGACATTTGGTCGGTGAGGCGGCTTCCTCTCTTTATACGGTTGTGGCCTATCAATTTTTCCCGCCCAAAATGCCTGCCGGATTTAAGGCAGAAAAGAGTGCCTTCCGGGAAACGGCTCCAGGACTCATGCACCTGGCTCTGCCCCTTATGGGAAACCGTCTCGTTTTAAATATTCTGGCAAGCGCGGAAGCCATTCTCATTCCCAGCAGGCTGCAGATGTCGGGTCTTACCAGCTCAGAGGCGTTTTCCGTATACGGAGTGCTTACGGGAATGGCCCTTCCTTTCATTTTGTTTCCGTCTACCATATTTAATTCACTGGCCGTTCTTTTGCTTCCCACGGTGGCAAAGGCTCAGTCGGAAGGAAACGAGCGGAAGATCGGGGCTGCCATCTCCATGTCCCTGCGGTACTGCCTGTATGGGGGTATTTTGTGCATCGGGATTTTCATTTTGTTTGGAAGCGATCTGGGGATCAGCGTATTTAAGGACAAATCTGCAGGTACATATATGAATATCCTGGCCTGGCTCTGCCCCTTTCTCTATCTGGCAACCACAATGGGAAGCATTTTAAACGGGCTGGGAAAAACCTCTGTCACCTTTATGCAGAACGCGGCTGCCCTGGTGGTCCGTCTGGGCTTCGTGCTTCTGGGAATTCCAAAGTTTGGAATCCTGGCCTATCTGGTGGGAATGCTGGCAAGTGAGCTGCTTTTAGCCCTGCTGCACGTAACTTCCCTTCGGAAGCGGGTGGATTTTATCTGGAACGCCTGGGATATGGTTGTGAAGCCGGCGGCGCTGATGATACTGGCCATCGGGATTTATTTTGCCGCAAGGTCTGTCGCAGATCCCTTTGCAGGAATGTCTCTCTTTTTGAAAACGGCCATTCATATTACCGGATTGAGCAGCGTTTACCTGGTGCTGCTTTTGGGAGCCCATGTACTTAAGGGGGAGAAAGACAGAATTGAAGAAAATTAATACAAAAACAAAGGGCCGGGATAAGAGCGTGTGCTTTTATCCCGGCCGTCATGAGAGCCTTAATCGATGCCAACCATAACAGAGGTTGCCTTAATAATGGCATAAGCCTCTTTTCCCACTTCCAGTCCAAGCTCCTTTACCGAAGCCATGGAAATCGTGGATGAAACAATGTTTCCGCCTCCGATATCAATGGTAACGATTGCGTTTACAGCACCTGGTTCAATTCCTGTAATTTTTCCCTTAAACTGATTTCTCGCGCTTAACTTCAATTGATTTCCTCCTTTCGTCTGCCCATTTCACACGAAACGTTTCTTATAAAGTGATATGGAATACATTCATAACTGCCTTTCTATTATTCCATTTTAAGCAATTTTTATTTTTCTGTCAATTAATTCCAGATATATGGCAAAAATATTTGACAATTCCGGCTACAGCTCATGCACCCTCTCCCAGCTTCTTCCATCCTCATTTCCCTTTACAGTGACGGACATTCTTCCGTCTCTCCAGGAAAAGGCCGCATCTTCAATAAGGCAGGGGCCATGATTGCTTGTGATCACGTGAGCAAATACAACCTCTTCTCCATAAGCCCTCTCAATCTGGTAATTCACATCGGAAACAGAGGGGTTATCCGGCCCTTTCCCAAAATAAAGTGCCTTGCCCTGGCTCCAGGTAAATACATCGGTGCGGACACCCCCGTCATCATAGGAGTGAACCACACTTTCCTCCCCCATATTTACTGTATCCGCCTTTTTCATGAAATGGAGATGGGTATATGGCTTCTTCCCGGAAAATTTTCCGATTTCCTCTCCCTTAAGCCCTGCAATCATTTCCCCGGAAAAATGCTTCACCCAGTCAACCGGCAAATCCTCCCAGGCTCCCTTTACCAGGAATACTTCTG
>JASGGP010000136.1:0-11706 GCA_047604985.1 Lacrimispora sp. | reverse complement strand
ATGATACTTACATTCAGAAAGAGGGTATTAACCACGATTTTGGCGTATTCAATTCACCTGATGAATTCTTTGCAAAATATCAACAACAGTTGACACCGCTGAATAAATGGATTTATCGGAATATCGGACGTAAAGTTATGAATCACAATGTAAATAGAATCCGTACTTAGCTTAAGATTATGAACACAATAGGAAGCTGATAAATTCTGATTTACAAAGAGAAATGGTAAGCAGGAAATGAGAGATTGCTTTTCTTTTTACTGAATTAGATATCGAAAAATGAGAGCTGCCATGGTATAATCAGCATAACTATTTTATAAAAACAAGGTTTGAGTGTGTCTGCTTTCCCGAACATAGCAAAATCATTGTTTCATAATAATATGCCGAAAACAACATCAGCATAATTTAAATAAGGAGTTCCTATGAATAAACCAATAAATGAACCAATAAATGAACCATGGATTAAGCTGAACCACTGCCTTTGCCAGGAAGATTATGATTTGATTCATTCGCTTCAATTGCATTGCTCCAATGAAGACCAAATCACGTTAAAGCTGGAGCTTGAGTATAAGCTTAGTGATGCTGTAAATTGTACTGACAAGGCCAATATTCATGATATTAACGAATTCATGTACTTTTCCGGTAGGCAGCTGGCAGGGTATATCGGGATATCTGCCTTTGGAGGTGCATCGGCACCTCTCGAGATTACCGGGATGGTGCATCCGGATTATCGGCGGCAAGGGATTTTTTCAAAATTATTTGAATTGGCTATTGCAGAGAGCAGACGAAGGAATTCCGGCAGTATTCTCTTATTATGTGACAGAGAATCTGCGTCAGGCCAGAAGTTCTTAGAAAAAACCGGAGCAGTATATAACGTCTCCGAATTTGAGATGTATCTGCATGATGAATCCTTTGAGATAAACAAGAAACGGCTGTGTAACATCAACCTTAGAAAAGCTTCTAATGCAGATGCTTTTGAAATAGCCCGCCAAAATGCGGTTTATTTTGGTGACTGTGTAGAGGAAGAGAATGAGAATATTCTACTTCCGGAAGATGAGGAAAAACGTGGCATGACCATTTATCTTGCAAAAAAGGATGATCAGACCGTCGGAAAAGTCCATCTGCAGTTGGTGAATGGGCTAGGGGGAATCTACGGGCTGGGGGTATTGCCGGAGCACCGCGGAAATGGCTTTGGGCGGGCAATTCTGCTGGAAGCCATAGAAAAATTAAAGGCTGCAAATGCGACGGAGATTATGCTTCAGGTTGCCGCCGGGAATGGGACGGCCCTCAATTTATACAAGTCCTGTGGATTCCGTGAAACGTCCATAATGGACTATTTTGAGTTGGAATGATTCCAGTTGGGAGAGCACTTAAATGCCATTGAACTGCACATCACTCGTAAGGATGTGCAGTTCAATGGCATTTAAGTGGTCATAGGTTCGAATTCCGTTAACGATTTCATGCAGTAGACAAAGACACCTTTTAGAAACGGCATTGAATAAACAAATATAAATATTTAATACTAAATTTTTCCTCTTATTCATCATGAAGAATCAGATTATTTGGGTCTTGACTTCATTTTAGCATCATAGTATTATATAATAGTCCCATTTGAGACGGTATAAAATAAGACTAAGTAAGGAGATCAACTATGATTACGAATGCCAATGAGTATTTGCGGACTTACTTTGAACTTAATGCCCAATATGAAGCATATGCGAAAAGTCTTGGAGTTTCTTACAGCACATTATTGGCTCTCCGAATTATCCTTGAACACGATGGGGAATGTACACAAAGAACCATCTGTGAATACACCTTTTTTCCAAAGCAGACAGTCAACGCTATTGTGACAGGCCTGCTGCGCCACGGAGCCATTAAACTGGTTGAGCTTGATTCCGACAGGAGACAAAAGGTTATTCATTTTACTGACGAAGGGCGGGCATTTGCTTTTGACGTGATTCAAAAGATTAAAAATGCGGAGAGCAAAGCAATGGAAAGCTTGGATGAAGACCAGAGTAAAGCTATGCTTACGGCCGCAAAATTATATGTGGCCCGTTTGCGCGGCTATTTATTGGAATAGTTTTAATAAAAACATTCCAATACTGCCAATTTAAGAACTGAAAGGAAAAAATACAATATGGAAAAAGGACAAAAAGCTACAGTCATTGTTTTGATCTGTGGCGCTTTTTTATCAGTGCTGAACCAAACCTTAATGAATCCGGCTATCCCCTCGGTTATGACCGAACTGAAGATAAACGCGGGCACCGCGCAGTGGCTTGTTTCCGGTTTTACTTTGATAAATGCTATCGTTGTGGCTGTTTCAGCCTTTCTAATGGATAGATTTTCTACAAAGAAACTGTTCATCGCCGTTTTCGGTTTGTTTTTTGCCGGCAGCCTGCTCGCAGCTTGGGGGATTAACTTTCCTGTTCTCCTCGCCGGGCGTATATTGCAAGGAATATGCGCTGGTGTCATGCTTCCAATGTCAATGACTGTGCTGCTCCTTATATTCCCCCATGGAAAGAGGGGAAGCGCAATGGGAATGTATAACTTTGTCATAATGTTTGCTCCTGCAATGGGTCCTGCAATTTCGGGTATACTTACAGATATAACAGGCTGGCATGTCATGTTTTTGATTATGGCTGTGTTGGCGGCAATTATCATACTTATTGCGGCATTTGCAATGAAAAATATCGGCAAGACAAAACAGGTTTCTCTTGATAAGATATCAGTCGCAGAGTCGTCATTGGGGCTTTTTTGCTTGCTTTACGGCTTTTCTATGTTCGGTAAGGTTGAAACAATGCTTACCGCAGCCGTACTGATTGCTCTTGGGGCCGGGATACTTCTTCTTTTTGCACGACGTCAGCTTAAACTTGAAAAGCCATTTTTAGAGCTTCGGGTATTTTTTGATAAACAGTTCCGGTATGGAATTGTGATTTCTATGTTAATATCAGCATCTCTTGCGGCAGTATCTCTTACCCTTCCTATCTATGTCCAGACCGTACGTGGCTTTTCCGCTACAATTTCCGGATTGATTATGGTTCCCGGCTCAATTTTAGGGGCAATTGGGGGATATTTTGCAGGCAATTTACACGATAAATTTGGGGCGCGTTACCTTTCGATTGCAGGAGTATCATTGCTGTCACTCGGTTCCCTGGGAATGGCTATGTGGGGATTTGAGACCCCGATTGCAATAATGATTATTGTTTACTGTGCCCGTTCTTTTGGGTTGATGCTTGCCAATACGCCGATTAATATCTGGTCAATCGGTAAACTGCCGGATGAGATTTTGCATCATGGCAACGCAGTGTCAAGTGCCATGCGTCAGGTTGCCTCAACCTTTGGTGTCACCCTTATGGTATCGGCCATGTCACTTACTACAAATTTGTATGTCTCTGATAATTCGGTAAAGTCACAGTTAATTGGGATTCACGCTGCGTTTTATCTCAGCATTATAATTGCTGTTATCAGTCTTATAGTGGTTATTATTAAGGTAAAAGACCGCAAGAAAACCGACGATGTTTCCATTAGCAAAGCAGTATCGGAGATTGACACGGCAATGCATTCAAACCCTTACACCGTATCCTCCGGTGCTTCGGTTAAACAAGTGATTGAAAAACTCATCGAATACCGGACTGGCGGGCTTCCTGTTATTGATAATAGCAGACATATAATCGGTTATGTATCGGATGGAGATGTTCTGCGGTATATGGCAAAACAAGATGTGCATGTTGTTGGGGAATCATTTTCTCTTGTGTTGCCGGATAATGAAGAATTTATCTCCAAAGCTGAGGAGCTTTTGCAAAGAAACGTGCTGGAAATTGCAACAAAGCACACTATTACGGTAGAGCTAGGCACTGCGTTATCGGAGGTCTGCCGCATGTTTTATGAAAACAAGCTGAGCAAAATCCCGGTAACGGAAAATAATGTTCTTGTGGGAACAATCAGCAGAGGCGATACTATGCGTTACTTAATGAAACGATTGCCGTTGAATCAGCAGATGTCCGACACAAGCAATAACCTTATTAGTGAAAAGGATCATTGAGCAATGCTATATTGAGAAGTATTGGTAAGCCAGACTCCAATTTGCTGGTTTAATTATAAATAAAGACCGCCGGTTTAAAAAATGTTTTTATTATTACAATATAACCATAAGTCACAGGCATGAAAGCTTGTGGCTTATATTTTTATTTATAGTGATGGAACACTTGAAAAAACAAAGACAATAGTGAAACAAAATATGGATACGTGATTGCCGCATGGGAAAGAAAGCATGACGGCACTGGTTATGAGGTATAATTGGTTGAACCGGCAGGAATTGCCAAGTAGTTTAAAAGTTCAAATTTACCATGGAAAAAACTAAAATTAGCCGCTTGTTTCTGGAAAGCGTTTTGATATAATGAAAGAAAATATTGGAGGAAGTATATCATGACGCAACAGAAGCTACAGGAACTATTGAATGATATGACGCTGGAAGAAAAGGTCAATCAGCTGTTACAGCTTCCGGGAAGTTATTACCAGAAAAACGCGGCGGTGACAGGTGGACTGGACAGCCGTGAGTTTACGGAAAATCAGATTTCCCAGGCAGGAAGTGTTCTTGGAATCCACGGAGCAGAGGTCATGCGATCTATACAGGATCAATATATGAAAAAGCATCCTCATCATATCCCCCTTTTATTCATGCTTGATGTTATACATGGCCTGCGGACTATTTTTCCCATGCCCCTGGCACAGGGGGCGGCTTTTAATCCGGAAATCACAGAGGCATGTGCAATGGCAGCAGCAAAAGAATCTTCTGTCAGCGGAGTCCATGTGACCTTTGCGCCAATGGTAGATTTGGTGCAGGATGCAAGATGGGGACGCGTGATGGAATCAACGGGGGAAGATCCGTTTTTAAACAGCATTCTGGCTGCAGCAATGGTCCGTGGATTTCAGGGCAGTCATGCGGGAGAAAATGACCGGGTGGCGGCATGTGTAAAGCATTTCGCAGGATACGGGGCCCCCATTGCCGGCAAAGAATATAACACGGTAGAACTTTCGGAGCATACCCTACGGGAAGCTCACTTTCCGGCCTACCAGGCAGGAATTCATGCCGGCAGCGAACTGGTGATGACTTCCTTTAATACATTAAGCGGAATCCCTTCTTCCGGAAACCGGTGGCTGATGAGAAAAGTCTTAAGAGAGGAAATGGGGTTTGACGGTGTATTGATTTCTGACTGGGGGGCTATCAAAGAGATGATTGCCCACGGTTTCTGTGAGGATGAAACGGAAGCGGCCAGAAAAGCCATGGAAGCAGGCGTGGATATTGACATGGCAACAGGAGTCTACTGCGGAAATCTTGTGAAGCTGGTGGAGCAGGGAGAAGTGGAAGAACGGCTGGTGGATGAGGCGGTTTTGCGGGTTCTGCGTTTAAAGAATAAGCTTGGTTTGTTTGAAAATCCCTACAAAGAAGCGGATGCAGCCCGGGAAAAAGAGGTGATCCTTTGTGAGGAACACAGACAGCTGGCAAGAAAAGCAGCAAAGGAATCCTTTGTCTTATTGAAGAATGAAAAAAACAGGATGTCAGGAGAAACGGTATTACCGTTAAGCCCTGGTAAAAAAATAGCATTTATAGGTCCGTATGTGGAAGACAGCGGGCTGCATAGTTCCTGGGCCATAGCAGGGAAAGCAGAGGATGCGGTAACGATTCGCCAGGCAGCGGAAGAACTGATGCCGGGTTTTGATTTTTCTTTCTGTCAGGGAAGCAAAATGGTGAATGCCGGAGAGAATTTAAGCCGTCACAGCACGGATATTCCGGATGAAAGCCTTAAGGCGGTGATTGGGCCGGAAAAAGAAAAGAAGCTGGAAGAGCAGGCACTTCTTGCTGCAGGAGAGGCAGATGTGGTTGTATTTTGTATGGGAGAACACCGGCTTCAAAGCGGGGAAGCGGCCAGCCGGGGAGATATTACGGTTCCTGATATCCAGATGAAGCTGTTTCGTAAGGTATGTGAAGTCAATGACTGTGTGGCAGCAGTGGTGTTTAGCGGGCGTCCTTTGGATCTGAGGGAGGTTTCAGAAGAGGCATCTGCGGTTCTGGAGGTCTGGATGCCTGGTACAGAAGGCGGTCATGCGGTTCTGGATGTGCTGACAGGGGCTTATAACCCTTCCGGGAAGCTTCCTATGAGCTTTCCTTACTGTGTGGGGCAAATACCGGTTTATTATAATCATTATGCAACAGGCCGGCCCTGCACAGGAAAGGAGGACAAAACCTTTTATAAATCACGTTATGTGGATATTCCCAATGAGCCCCTCTATCCATTTGGGTACGGGCTGAGTTATACGGAATTTGACATATCGCCCATTTCCTTAAGCAGTCATACTATGAGCCGGGAAGGGGAGAGTCTGAAAGCCTGTGTTCAGGTGAAAAATGCAGGAGACAGGGAAGGAACAGTAGTCTTACAGCTCTATATAAGAGATATCTCCGCCAGTGTAGTAAGGCCGGTAAAGGAGCTTAAGGGATTTTTAAAGATTCTGTTAAAACCAGGAGAGGAACAAAAAGCAGAGTTTGAGATCAAAGAGGAAATGCTAAGGTTTTATACCATAGACGGGAACTATGAGAGTGAAAAAGGAAGGTTTTCGGTTTGGATCGGGGAAAGCAGTGATACGGAGAACAGGGAAGAATTTGTACTGCAATAGATATATGATTCAGGTAACAGAATGTTCGATACAATAGGACATTCTGTTTTTTTTATCGTATGGGAAAGTTTGTCCTATAGGATAGATTTATTTGTTATTATTTCAGATGATGAAAAAGTTATTTGAGGCATTGAAAATACATTATAAAACAAAATTACAGAAGAAAATCTTAAAAAAGGCAGGGAAAAATATAAAAAGCCTCCGTTGTGATGGTTTTATAAAAATGTGATAATGAACGCAGGTAGTGAAAAGGTGACAAAAATACGAGGTGGAGGTTATTGTATGGCAAAGAAGAGAAATGCAGCGGAGGCTTCCCTGCAGCTGCCAAAGAGTAAAACAAATCTGATCTGCAATATAAAAAAATACTGGCCCTATTATCTAATGGTTCTGCCTGGGGTGATTTTCTTTTTGGTATTCAAATATATTCCTATGCTGGGAAGTGTGATCGCGTTTCAGGACTATTCTGTATTTAAAGGGATCGCTGACAGCAGCTGGGTGGGGTTGAAGCATTTTAAGGCTCTGGTTACATACCCGGATTTCAAACGGATTTTTACCAATACCCTGTTGTTGGGTTTGTGCAAGACAGTCCTGATTTTTCCCATACCGGTGGTTCTGTCATTGATGCTCAATGAAGTGAAAAACCAGAAGATGAAAAAGACAATCCAGACAGCCGTTTATATCCCCTACTTTTTGTCATGGGTAATCGTGGGTGGGCTGATTTTTGATATTTTTGGAGTTGGTGGTCTTTTTAACAATATACGGAATTTCTTCGGCTATGATAATCTTTTGGCGATGCAGAAAGAGGCCTGGTTCCGCCCTGTCTATGTGATCTCTTCCATCTGGAAAGATGCAGGCTGGGGAACTGTGGTTTATCTGGCCGCTATCAGCGGAGTAGATCCGGCGCTTTATGAATCGGCCTCCATAGATGGGGCATCGAGATTTGCCAGAATGAAATACATTACATTTCCCCTTCTGGTACCAACCATTCTGACTTTATTCCTTCTTAATATTGGAAGTTTCCTGGAACTGGGATTTGAGCAGGTATTTAATCTTCTGACCCCAATGACATACAGCGTAGGCGATATTTTTGATACTTATGTTTACCGTGTGGGAATTCAGCAGGCACAGTACAGCTTTACAACAGCAGTCGGACTGTTCCAGTCCACCATCGGTTTGTTCATGGTGGTTACATTTAACAAGCTTGCAAATAAATTTTCAGATGATGGAGGGTTATGGTAATGAAAGAATCAAGGAAAGACAGGTTTTTTCAGGGAACGATCACCTTTCTTCTCAGTGTTTTAGGAATCATTGCAGTGATTCCGCTTTTAACGGTAATTGCAAGATCTTTCAGTTCCAAAGCCGCTTCCGACATGAATATTATTAATTTGCTGCCGGTTGGATTTACGCTTGATTCATGGAAATATATCCTGTCAGATGCGGGGCTGTGGAGAGCATTCTTTATCAGTCTCAGCACAACTCTGGCAGGTACAATACTGGCTTTAATGGTTACGTCATTAATGGCTTACCCTCTTTCCAAAGAAGATTTCAAATTGAGCCATGTCATTATGCTGCTTGTAATTGTAACCATGATTTTTAAGGCTCCTGTAGTGCCGTATTTTTTAACGGTGAAAGGGCTGGGGCTGTTTAATAATCCTTTGGTTTTGATCTTACCGCATATATTAAGCGCTTATAATCTTGCCATTATGAGAACCTTTTTTAAACAGTTCCCGGCGGAGGTGGAAGAGGCAGCGATGATCGATGGCTGCGGGTATTTTCAGATCCTTTATAAAATTATAATCCCTTCTTCAAAAGCAGTTCTTACGACAGTGGGATTATTCTATGCGGTAACCATGTGGAATCAGTTCCAGCATCCGATTATGTTTATACAGAAAACAGATTTATTTCCTCTGCAGTTGAAGATCCGGCAGTTAATAAACGGAGGAAGTGATTTCGCCAATATCGCTGCAGTGGCCAATGTGAATTATACAGAAAATACATTAAGCGCGGCAACGGTAGTATTCGCCATTATTCCTATTATAGCGGTCTATCCCTGGCTGCAGAAGTATTTTGCCAAAGGAGCCATGCTTGGATCTGTTAAAGGTTAATGGCAGCCGGAAAAACATTATGATTGGTATCAAAAAAAATGATATAATAAATTAGGGAGGTATACAAAATGAAATGGAACAAAACAACTGCTTTTGTGCTGGCTGGTGCGATGACTTTGTCAGCCTTAACCGGATGCAGCTCCAAGGGAACAGGGAAAGAAACGGCAAAGGCGGAATCCGCCGGAAAGACAGAGGAAAGCACCTCTGCCGCTGAAAAGACGGTGGATCTGGAGGTCTGGTATGTGAATAATGGCTTTCTGGAAGTGAAAAAGGATGGACCGCTGTATAATCTGTATAAGGATATGACTGGAGTGGGAATCATTTCTCCCTATGTGGAATGGAATGGAGGAACCACATATCAGGAGCAATTGAACTTAAAAATTGCCGCCGGTGAGGCACCTGACATCTTTTTGCCCGTAAACGGTATGGAAGCAGACTTAGTAAAAAATGGAGCGCTTCTTGATTTGACGGATCTCTTACCGGAAAAAGCTCCTCATTTATGGGAAACAATTCCCAAAGAGGTATGGGATGTCATCCGGTCCTATGATCCAAGCGGAAACGGCAGAATCTATATGATTCCCAATGTGATTGATTATCCGTTGATGGGCGGTATTATCCGTCAGGATTGGCTGGATAAGCTGGGCTTGTCCATGCCTGAGACTCAGGAAGAGTTTGTAAATGTACTTCGGGCGTTTAAAACACAGGATCCAAACGGCAACGGACAAGCAGATGAAATTCCTACCGGCGGACGTCAGGAGGCCAGATGGATGGATTATTTGTTTTCCATGTATGGAGTTGCCATGTGGGAAGGGTATCCCCAGTGGGATATTTACAATGGAGAACTGACCTATTCAGGGGTGACCCAGAATATGAAAGATGCCCTTCAATTTATCAGCAATTTATACAAGGAAGGGCTTATTGATCAGGAGACCCTGTTAAATGATAAAGCCGGATGGGAAGGAAAGATCAATTCGGATAAAGTTGGAGTGTATTACCATTGGGCCCAGGGAACCTATGAATATGCAAACGCCTTAAACAGTGCTGCCGGTGTGAAACCGGAATGGGTCGTGATGCCTCCCATCAGTGCGCCGGGATATGAGGGGTATTACACAGAAAAAAAGATCAAAGGCATCCAGTGGGTATTAAAGAATACCGATGATCAGGAAAAAATCGATGCCTGCATGAAAGTTCTTGATGCATACGGCAATAAGGATTTATGGCAGAAGTTCTTCCTTGGTGTAGAAGGAGAGCATTCCAAAATGGTGGACGGAAAGTTAAAAAGACTTCCGGATGATAAAAAAACCATGGAAAACCTGATTTTACAGCCTGGAAATGACATTGCCACAATAGAAAGTATTACCCAGCTGTTGGAAAGCGTGAAAACGGATGATACTGCATGGGCCATTGATCAGAGCATTGCCAATGTGGAGAAGATGCCTGTATATGGAAAAACTATTGCCGGAGATGGTATGCCAAGCAGTATCTATGAAGGATATCCTGATATTATGAACAGAACCCTGTATGTGGAGTATGCTTCTAAAATCATAACAGGAGAATACCCCATTGATAAATTCGATGAATTCGTAGAAAAGTGGAATGCTTCCGGTGGGGAGGCAGTGACAAAGGCAGCCAGAGAATGGTATGCCAAAACTAAATAATTAAAACGTGTCAGTCAGGCAGCGGGGAGAGATACCCTGCTGCTTGGATTTGTTATAAATCAGTTCATTCAGGGAGGGCGAGATGAAAAAAAGATTTTTCAGGGATATGAAAATTGGAAAAAAGCTGATGCTCAGCTATTTTTTGGCCTGCCTTGTCCCTCTTTTGGCAGTAAGTCTGATTATCTACAAAGTATCGGCGGAAAACCTGGAAGAAGCCTCTTTGGAATTTGCTTCTGTGTTCAGTTCTCAAATCGTTACTAATATTGATGATTTTATTGAAGAATACGACAAGGTAACAAAATCCGTTCTGGTGGATAATGATGTGATTTACAGTCTGGGTGACAGCATGGATTCAACCATTACAGAGCAGGTAAACCAACAGCTTTTTCTCCGTAAAATGATGATGCGTCTGATGACTCTGAAACCGGAAATTAAAAGCATCTGCATACTGACCGGCAATGACCGGCTCTACCAGTTCAGCAGCAACGGCGACTCGGTCAACCGGGATTCGCTGAAAGAGCAGGTATGGCTGAAACAGATATTAATGTCGGAAGACAAGCTGGCTATTACCTCTGTCCATGACCGGTCGTATTATGACCACAATCAGGATGGAATTGTTCTGACCATTGGGAGACAGATATTAAATTATGGCGGCGCTTATACCGGGATACTGCTTATTGATTTAGATCCGTCCAGCTTAATTGAGCTGAGCGAAAGTTTTTTGCTGGCAAGAAACCAGTACAATATAAAAATAAGTATTACAGATGCATATAACGGAATACTTTACGATTCTGACGTGGCCAGCGGGCGATTAACATGGGAAGAGGCGAAAAAAGAGGGAAATCCGCTTCTGTATCAGAAAAATGACGAGGATTATCTCATCCTCACCAATGAGACAAAACGGGCAGGATTAAAAGTGAATGCAGTGATTCCGCGCAGCGACCTGCTTTTTAAGATCAGCAGGATCGGGCATGTGACAGCCTTTGCGGTACTTGGCTGTGTGGCTGTTGTGATCGTGGTTTCTTCTCTGCTCAGTAAAAATATTACAATGCCCCTTCGTAAGCTGCAAAAGCGTATGAAGCAGGTTGAGGAAGGGGAATACAAGGCGTTGCTGGAGAAAGAGTCAAATGACGAAATCGGCAGTCTGGTAACCAGCTACAATCACATGGTGATGAAGATTAAAACGCTGATCGAAGATGTGTATGTGGCGGAAATCAAGCAGAAAAATGCAAAGTACCTTGCTCTGCAGACACAGATCAATCCTCATATGC
>JASGGP010000135.1:0-11938 GCA_047604985.1 Lacrimispora sp. | reverse complement strand
ATAGGAGGATTTATTTATTCCTATTATGTCAGGAAGGAAGGGCTGGCTTCAGCCATGAATTTTGCCACGGCCTGTGCCTCCTATACCTGCAGCGGTCTTGGAGCCAGATTTTCTCCCAGGCTTGAGGCGGTTGAGAAGATGCTTTCGGAAGGATAAAGGGGTGAATGGAGGATGGATGACCGGGAGCTGATGCGAAAAAAAATCAAGGGCGCGTTTATTGGTGTGGCATACGGAGATTCCTTTGGGATGCCGGTAGAGATGTGGAGCAGAAAAAAGATTGCTTCCGTTTATGGGAAAATAGAAAAGCATCTTCCGGGCAATTGTGATAATTTCATATCAAAGGGCCTTGAGCTTACGAAGTGACGGATGATACCATTCATACGGCCCTGGTGGTTGACATGCTTTATGGAAACCGGGGCAGAGTGGATGCCATGGAATTTATCAGGCTGCTGAGGCGTTGGGTGGAGCATTCTCCCAAAAGCTCGGCAGTCATAGGACCCAGCACAGCCAAGGCCATGGAGCGCATTGAGGCAGGAGTGCCAATGGAAGAAGCCGGAATTACAGGAACCACCAATGGCGCCGCTATGAAGATTCTTCCTATAGGGCTGATACATGATCTGGCAGGTCTGGATGAACCGGTCGAGGATGTCAAAGAGCTGTGTTTCCGACACATAATACTTCTTCCGCAATCAGCGGCGCCGCGGCGGTGGCCGCGGCGGTGTGCTATGCATTCCATGACGGCAGAGACTTGGATGAAATGATCTCCTTTGCAAAAAAAGCGGCAGATAGGGGGACGGAATATGGGAACCAGATCGGAGCACCCTCCGTAAGCGCAAGGCTGGAGTTAGTGAGGCAATATAGAAAAGACCATGAGTTGACGGAAGCGTTGGATTTTATTGCAGATATAATCGGAACCGGGCTTCCTGTTGAGGAAAGCGCTGTTGCTGCCATTGCCTTTGCCTGTATTTCAGAGGGAGATCCTGGGCTTTGTGCAGAATATGCGGTCAATGGGGGAGGAGATACGGATACGGTGGCCGCCATGGCCTGCGGAATCTGCGGAGCGCTTCGTGGAGAAGAAGCCTTTGATGATGAGGTTATTAAGCGGCTGGAAAAAGTAAATGGCCTGTCATTTGATGAAATGGCAGAGAAAATGATGGCAGCCAGGAATTGGAGGCAGTAACCCGCTTGCAGGACAGAGCCCGGACTGGTACAATTCTTATAATTGTAAAAAAAGAAAGGGATGGCGGCCGTGAGTTTATATGCAATAGGAGATCTGCATCTGTCGCTTGCAGCGGATAAACCAATGGATGTGTTTGGAAAAGAGTGGAAAAACCACGTGGCAAAGATAGAGAAGAACTGGATAAGGTTCATTCATCCCGAGGATACGGTGGTTGTCACAGGGGACCACTCCTGGGGAAGAAATTTAGAAGAATGCGGAGCGGACTTAGATTTTATTGAGGCCCTGCCGGGCCGGAAGATTCTGCTTCGGGGAAACCATGATATGTTTTGGGACGCCAGGAAAACACAGCGGCTGAATGAGCTGTACCGGGGCCGGTTGTCTTTCCTGCAGAATAATTACTATTCTTATGAGGACTGGGCCCTGGTCGGTACAAAGGGATACTGCTATGAGGGAAAGGATTCCCCGGAGCATTTCGAAAAGCTTGTGGGCCGTGAACTGGACAGGCTGCGCATATCCTTTGAGGCTGGAGCTGCCGGCGGATACAGGAAGTTTATTATGTTCCTTCACTATCCGCCTACCAGCATTGGAGAGATGGAAAGCGGTTTTACCAGGATGGCAGAGGAATACGGGGCATCCCAGGTGATTTATTCCCACTGTCACGGGAAAGACCGCTACCAGGACAGCTTTCTGGGAGAGGTAAACGGGATAGAATACCGTCTGGTTTCATCGGATTATTTAAAATTCAAGCCAAAGCAGATCCTTTAACAGTCAGGTCCTTTCGGAAGCCGTTTTTTTATTTAAATCCCTGATTTCATGAACACGTAAAAGAATTGGAAGCAGGGTTCCTGCCACAATTAAACTGAACACGTTCTGAACCAGATTAAAGGGTACATTTACAGCAGCGGCCGATCGGCCGTATACAGCCAGTTCAAATATAAAATATCCCCCTGTGACCACTGCGCTGCATACGGTCCCGGCGGTCAGAAAAGGCAGTATCCGAAAATGTCCTGCCTGCCCTTTGGAAGAGAGACGGCGGTATAAATATCCGCCTGCAAAAGCCCCTAATGCTTTGATAATGAATGTAGCTGGTGCATAGAATGCGTAGCCGGACAGGAGATCTGCCATCATGGAGCCGATTCCTCCTGCGGCCGCTCCGGCCAGAGGCCCTAAAAGTATGCCGCTTAACAGTACCATCCCATCTCCTAAATGAATATAGCCGTTCAATGGAGATGGTACGTGTATTACCATAGTAGCTACGGTGGTAAGAGAAGCCATCAAGGCGCTGAAAACAATTTTTTTTGTTCTGTTGCTGTTCATATCTTTTCCTCCCTCATAGGTAAATCTCACAGTTTTCTTGAAACCTATCATATAGATAAACTGGCATTTTTTAAATAGCCAATTTGAACAAAATTATACATACCAGTTTTTATATATGGCTCAGCAGTGCCTGGTGTCAATTATGGAACTGGAAAAAATGGATATACTTTCTATAGATTTCAAATATACAGGAAAATTGGAGGGAAGTATATGAGAGTTCCAAAGCATATTGGAATCATACCAGATGGAAACCGCCGCTGGGCCCTGGGAAAAGGAATGGGGAAAGAGGCAGGATACGATAATGGCATATCACCCGGAATGACCCTTTATCACCTTTGCAGAAAATTAGGGATAAAAGAAATGACCTTTTATGGCTTTACCGTGGATAATACAAAGCGCCCCTCGATCCAGAGGGAGGCCTTCTCGAAAGCCTGCGTAAAGGCGGTGGAGGAACTGTCAAAAGAGGATGCAGAGCTGCTGGTTCTGGGAAAAACCACGTCAGCCATGTTTCCTGAGGAACTGAAGCCCTATACCGTAGGCACGGTTGGCAAAGGAGGAATAAAAATCAATTTTCTGGTAAATTACAGCTGGGAATGGGATATGGGGCTTCATGACGGGACCATAGGCCCTGAACTAAAGACAGCCGATGGTTCCAGACTTGGTCTGGTGATCCGGTGGGGAGGCCGCAGAAGGCTGTCCGGTTTCCTGCCGGTGCAGTCCGTCTATTCGGATATGTACGTTATCGACGATTACTGGCCGGATTTCAAACCCCAGCACGTATACGATGCCATTGAATGGTATTCCAAGCAGGAAGTGACGCTGGGAGGATAAAAGATATGCTTTAAAAAAGAGGTTTTTGCTTCATAGACGGGCAGTCATCTATGGAGCAAAAGCCTCTTTTTGTACCAGTTTAACTGAAAATATTATCCCTGTTTATAAACTATGTTATAATAAGGGAGCTGGAAGAAAAATGGAAGAATTTAATAACGGAGGAGCAAGTCTTGGTCAAATATCTGATAGACAGATACCAGGGCTGGGGGATAGCAAAAAAGACGTGGATCATCCTGTTTTTTGTCTCTATCGTTCCTGTCATGGTAATTGCAGTCATAACCTGTATGATCTCATCCAATACCTTAAAAAGGCAGACGGATACCTTAGTGGAAAGCAATATGAAATTATCACAGAAAGGGCTGGAGGACTTTTTTTCGGAATATGACAGTATTATCATGTCCATATATACGGAGAACGAATACGCCGTGAAGCTGGAAAAGCTCAATGTATGGGATTCCAGAAATTATTATCTGTTAAAAAAGCAGCTGGAGGATGATCTGGAAAATATCTCTTATCTTCATCCGGAGATACTGGGGCTTGCTGTGGTGACACAGAAAAGAGAATGTATCCTGTATGACTCGATTACAAACAGTACCATGGACAGCTACTGTTTTCCGGAAAAGGACAAAATCTGGCTGAATGTAACAAACGAGACCTTTCATAATACACAGACCGTCTACTCTCATGTCATAAGCCGTGAAGAAACGGACGGCACAAAAAGAAATATCATCTATCTTGGACACCGGATTGCAGATATCAACAATTACAGGCAGGGAACGGTGGGAAGCATATTGATCTGCCTGGATGAAACCAACATAAGAGAAAACTATTCCCAGGAGGATGAAAATGAAGCCAACATGTCTTTCCTCTGCGATTTAAGCGGAAGTATTATTTCCAGTACCAGGAAAGACTTGCTTGGAACAAGTATACTTGATGAACCGGCTTCCCAGACGGAGCTTGAGCCGAGAATCCGGAAGGCAGTGGAAGAGCACCAGATCATGAAAACGGGGTTTTACAGCATTTACACAAAGCCTGTGTTAAAGAACCAGTTTGTGCTGGTCCGCCTCCGGGACAACAGGGAGTCCTTAAAGGATTTTAAATACATCTTTGAGGTCATCATCCTGCTTACGGTATTGATGATTATTACCAGCGTTCTCATTATGATCCGGTTTGCAAACTCCCTTCAGGTCTGCGTGGAGGAGATCACCTCTGCCATGGACAAGGCCTATAAGGGAGATTATACGGTACAGATAAAGCATACGTGGCAGGATGAGTTCGGAAAGATCGCAAAGCATTTCAATCATATGGTACAAAAGATCGACCAGTCAGGAAAGATAGAAAAGGAAGCTCTGCTGCGTGAGAAAAATGCGGAATTAAAGGCTTTGGAAGCACAGATCAACCCCCACTTCCTGTACAACACCCTGGATGCCATCAATTGGATTGCTATAGAAAACGAACAGTTTCTTATCAGTAAGATGCTTAAAAATCTTGCGACCATCTTGCGCTACAGCATACATAAAAGCAACAGTGTAGTAAGTGTCAGAAGTGAAATAGAATATTTAAAGCAATATATTTTCCTGCAGCAGCAAAGATTTTCCTTTTCCTTTCACTGCATCATGGATGTGGATGAGGAGGTTCTGGATTTAAAAATGCACAAGCTGCTGTTTCAGCCTCTTATTGAGAATGCCATCATTCACGGATTCCCGGGAAACGCAGGGCAGGATATGATTACGGTTTCCATCAGGAAAAAAGGGGAGAAGCATCTTGTGATCCAGATAGAGGACAATGGAAAGGGCATGGATGGGGAGCTGGTTAAGGAACTGAATCATTATGATTATTTAAGCAGTACCATAGAGGAGAGCATTGGGGTGCGGAATGTAATTATGAGGATCAAATATTATTATGGGGAAGAGGGGCATTTCTCATCGAATCAAATGACAGGGGAACCAGGATAACGGCAGAGATTTTATTTGAAGAATAAAAGGGGAGCGGTACACAAATATGAGAGTGGTAATTGTGGAAGATGAGCCAAACACCAGGAACGGGATCATTAAGATCATTGAAAAGTATACACCCCATGAAGTGGTGGCGGGGGAAATCGATGGAGAGGCAGGGCTTGAAGCAGTACTGCGCCTGCGGCCTGATGTTGTCATAACAGATATTAACATGCCAAAGATGGACGGGCTGACCATGGTTAATAAAATCAGGGAAGCCGGAGCTGTAACAGCGGCAATCGTACTTACCGGATATTCGGAATTTGAATATGCCCAGCGCGCCATACAGCTATCTGTTATTGAATACCTGCTGAAGCCCTTAAATGTTGAGGACATCATAGAGGTCCTGGGGACTGTGGAGAAAAAGATATCAAAGAGTAACGTGGAGAAGGCATCGGCAGAACAGCTTCTCTTTTCCATTTTAACGGGAGACAGAGCCGATCAGGAAATGGTTCAAATGGAATTTGCCAAAAAGATACGCCACCAAAAGGACCAGGTGGTTTCCATGTTCCTGATCCGGTCGGAAAGCATCCTGGAGGATACCGTGAACCAGATGGCAGAAGTTCTTCAGGACAGCCTTAGCGCAATCTGCCTGACAGGTTATTTCATCTTTAAGCTTCCCTATGAGAAGCAGATCCTGGTTATGATTTCAGACGGCCAGAATGTCCGGTACTTAAAGACCATCTTCAAAACCCAGATACTGAAAGAACTGAAGGAGAAAGGGGAATTTCTGATCAGCTACGGGGAACTGACCGCTCTTTGCAGACTGAAGGATTCCTTAAAGCAAATGCAGGAATATGCTTCCTATACCTTTGTATTTCCGGAAAGCTGCATCATCGACAGAGAGCTGATACAAAACTTATCCTTTGAAAAGGCAGAATATCCGGAGCACCTGGAGCATGCCATGAGAAGGGATATAAGAAACGGAAACAAAGAAGGGATGAGAAAAAATGCCCGGAAATTTGAGGAAACGGTCATTTATGGTAAGGAAGAGCCAAAAGTGATTAAGAACCATACCGTCCGTTTTGTCATGGCCGCTTTAGATACTGCAAGAGAGCTGATGAAAAATAAGGACATTGAAGCCCTGTATCAATACCTGTTAAATGACATGATGAAAACCAGCATCAAGGAAATCTTTTTAAATAATTACTGGAAGATGATCGGCATGATATCAGATGACAGGGAAAAGGATGTCCTGACCGGCAACGGCATGATCTTAAATGTCATAGAATTCATAAGGCAGAATTATCACAAGGAAATTTCCCTTTCTGATGCGGCGGAGCTGGTGGGAATTACACCGGAATATTTAAGCAAGCTGTTCACCAAGGAAATGGGAATCAATTTCTGCACCTTTTTGGGGGAATTCCGTGTCAGCATCGCTAAAAAGCTGCTGGCAACCGGCAGCTATAAGATTTATGAAGTGGCTGAAATGGTAGGATACAAGGACACGAAGTACTTTAATAAGGTATTTCGTTCCATTATGGGAGTGTCGCCCTCGGACTACAGAAAGGTATTTTAAAATTATGAACAGGACCATACAAAAACTTTTGATCTGTTTATGGGTGCTGGTTTTTTTCCTGCTGGTCAGTGTGATCCTTCAGTATTACAGGGAGGCAAATGTGGTGGTATTGAAGGAAGAGAAAAGGGAACAGCTTGTAATCATGGCTGTCTGTGAGGAAGACGAAAGCGACGAATACTTAAAGAAGCTGGTGGATGAATATTCCAGCAGGCCCGGAAACCCGGAGGTCAGGATTCAGTATGTTTCTCAATCCGGCTTTCAAAAGCAGCTATGCATTGATAAAGACCAGAACAACCTTCCGGATTTGATTATTTGTGAAAATGTCATGACATCTGCCCTGCAATCCATGGGAATTCTTAAGGATTTGTCCGGTTATATGACAGCGGACAGAATTTCCCAGTATTCGAAAAATGCATACAGCAGCACAGTGGTAAACGGCGTCTGCTATGCGGTTCCCTTTACCAGCAACCCTTACGTGGTATTTTATAATGAGGACCATTTGAAGAAGCATGATGCTGTCATACCGGATAATATGGAAGAATTTTATAAGCTGTGCAGGGAAACCAATACCCTTGGGACATACAATTTCGGAATTGCCATGAAGAATAAGGAGGATATCACTTCCAGCTTTCTGCAGATGATTTATTCTGCAGGCGGAACCTTAAGGAGCCTGGATACGGAAAACTGTATGCAGCTGTACGGCATGCTTGGTGATATGCGGGATGAGGATATCATAGCCCAGGACGTGATCAACTGGAATCAGAAAGATCTAATGAAGGCATTTTTAAAAGGATATGTGAAGATTGCCGTTGCAGAGCTGAGCTCCATGTCCATATTGGAGAATTCGGAGAGGAAGTTCCCCTATAAAATAGCGGAGATTCCTTATATCCAGAAGCAGACCTATTTGCTGCAGGGAGATAACATAGGGGTCACGGTCACGGCAAACGCCGGGGAATCCATAAAATTACTGGATTACCTTACATCCAGGGAAGTTGTAAAAAGCTATTGCGAAAATACTTATTGCCTTTCCGTGAGAACGGACTTATCAGTGAATCCGGGATCGGGGAGAGGGCTCACGGATGAATTTGTAGAAAGAGAGAGGAATCAGAGCATATTAAAAAGCGCCTACTCCACCTGGTTTATCATATCAGACGGCATTGCAGGCAACCTGACGGATTTTTTTGGAGATAAAACCATTACGCCGGAAGAGATATCCAAAAGGCTTCAGGGAGATATTCGGAACGCCATTCTGGAAAGATAAAAGGGAAGGTTAAAATTATACCCCTTTTCTAAAAATTTGGAATACCCTGTGAAATTGACTTGTGCTATTATCCATGTAGCAAATAAAAATATCTTACAGGTATGCCTCACTTCTTAAGAACCTTGAGAAGTGAATAGGAAAGGAGAGGGATTTATGAAAAGGATGAAGAAAATTACTGCTGCTGCGCTTGTGTCTGTCATGGCGTTTTCTCTGACGGCGTGTCAGGGCTCGGGAACAAAGACGGAAACGGTTTCCGGGGAAACTGCAAAGGCCAAAGAGGGTACGGATACAAGTACGGGAGCAGGCGCAAAAACCAAAATTTCCATTACCTTCCGGGATGGAGGAGGTGATATTAATGCGCTGAAAGACTGGTTTGAAGATGCCTATGAAACCTATGACAAAAAGGATTCCATTGAGCTTGATATCGCACCGATTACAGCTTCGGAAGGAGATTATTTTGCAAAGGTGGCCCTGGCCTTACAGTCGCCGGATACGGCTCCCGATATTGTATGTGAGGACACTTTCCAGCTTCCCTCTGATGTGGCGGCAGGATATTTAACTGATCTTTCCTCCTACTTAAAGGATTATAAGGAGTGGAACGACGGTGTCTACTACGGCGCTCTGGTGGATGGCGTTACCTACGAGGACGGAAGCGTTTATGGAATCCCCTACTGTACCGATACCCGGGGACTTTGGTACAACAAGGATATCTTTCAGGCGGCCGGCCTGGATACCGAGTGGCAGCCAAAGACCTGGCAGGATATTTTAGATACCTGCAAGATCATCAAGGAAAAGTGCCCCGATGTGGTGCCTTTCTGGTGCAACTCCGGTGTTGCCACAGGAGAAGCCACCTCCATGCAGACCTATGAGATGCTTCTTTACGGAACAGGAGAGCAGCTTTTAGATAAGAGTGACAAATGGATTGTTTCCAGCGATAATATTTTAAAATCTTTAAATTTCATCAGCACCATTTATAAAGAGGGCTATGGCCCGTCCCTTTCAAAGGTTCTGACAGGGGAAGCGGGAAATATTTCCTCCAGGGAATATCTGCCGGGCGGCAAGCTGGCCATTTCCTTAGACGGTTACTGGATCAGCGGTAATTACAAGGATACGGGAGCGTCTCCCTGGCCGGAGTACAAGGATAAGCTGGGCATTGCAGCTATGCCGACTTCAGAAGGGCAGGAGCCGGGGACCGTTACCATGTCCGGAGGCTGGGCCTTATCCATTCCTGCCCATGCGGATCAGAAGGATGCTGCTATGGACTTTATCAAGCACTGCATGAGCTATGACGTTTACTTAAAAACCATCATTGCCCAGGGAAATATTGCCACCAGAACCGATATTGCAAAAGATCCCACCTATTCCTCCCAGCCTTTTATGGAAAAATGTACGGGCTTTTTAGCCGGCGCTTTTTACCGGCCCAGAAACAGCCAGTATACGACAGTCACCACCCACATTCAGACAATGGTGGAATCAGTGGTATCGGGAACCAGCCCGGAAGATGCCATGGTCCAATATAAATCAGATGTAACAAACAGCGTAGGCGCGGAAAATGTAGCGGAAAAATAAAACCGGACAACTGGGCGGGGAGGGTTATCCCTCCCCTCTCCGGTTGAAACAGGAGAAGACCATGAATAAAAACAGAAACAGAGCTTTGGCAGAAGCAAAAAAGTCCGTGTTGCTGGCGCCTTCCGTTATTCTTTTGCTGGTATTTTTTGTGATGCCCATTTTATTGACAGTATATTATTCCTTCACAAATCTGGCCCTGTCGGGAGAAAATGCAAAGCAGCTTAAATTTATCGGATTATCCAATTATGTCAGTATGTTCAGAGACCGTACCGTGCGGATCAGCATTGTCAATACACTGATCTTTCTGGTCGGAAGCCTGATCGGCCAGCAGGTATTGGGCTTTGTGATCGCCCTTAACATGAAAAACAGGAACCGGATCTTCCGGGGGATTGTGGGCCCCATTTTTCTGGCGGGCTGGATTATGCCTGAGGTGGTGGTAGCCCTATGCTGCAGCACTTTTTTCGGAGACGACGGCACCTTGAATCAGATTTTTTCCTTTCTCCGGCTGCCCCATGTGGAATTTCTCTATGCAATTCCCATGGCCACGGTTATTTTGGCCAACATATGGCACGGAACCGCTTTTTCCATGATGAATTTTCAGTCCGCACTGGACGGAGTGCCTACGGACATTGAAGAGGCGGCAAGGGTGGACGGGGCAAGCGGCTTCCAGACCATGATCCGCATCATCCTCCCCTGCATCAAGAACACCATAGCAACGAATACAATGCTGAATACTCTTTCCACTCTGGGCGTATTTGGTTTGATCTATATGATGACAGGCGGGGGACCGGGAACAAAGACCCTGACCCTTCCCATCTTTATGTACCGGCAGGCGTTTATTTCACAGCAGCTTGGATACGGCACGGCCATTTCCATGATTCTGCTTGTAATCGGAATTGTTTTAAGCGTATTCTACACTAGAGTCATGAGACAGGAATAGGAGGTATGCCCATGTACTGGAAATTTCGAAAGACCATACCCTACGCGGTATTGGCTCTGTTAGCTGTTATTTTTGCCCTTCCCCTTCTTTGGATCATTCTGGCCTCCTTTGATGGAAACGCCTCCCAGGCGGTGAAAATGCCTGCCCAGTGGACAATGGATAATTATAAGGAGATTCTGTCCAGCCAGTCCAACCAGAGGGCCTTTGGAAACGGGCTTCTGATTTCTTTCGGCCAGTCCATTCTGGTGGTTCTCTGTGCAGGACTGGCGGCCTATCCCCTGTCAAGATACGAGCTCCGCTATAAGAGCCTGTTCTTATATACCATTTTGTTCATGACCTCTCTGCCCATCACGGCGGTTATGGTGCCTGTTTACAAGATGTTTTTAACCATCGGCTTATACGATAAGATCACGGGCCTGGTTCTGTTTCTGACAGCCACCTCCATGCCCTACGGGATCTGGCTTATGAAGAATTTTATGGACAATGTGCCCATAGAATTGGAGGAGGCGGCCTGGGTGGACGGGGCTTCCACTCTGATCAGCATTCAAAAGATCATTGCGCCGCTGATGTTTCCGGGAATCTGCGTAGTATTTATTTTCACCTTTTCCGGAAGCTGGGGAAACTTTTTCATTCCCTATATTCTGCTGCAGACCTTAAATAAATTTCCGGCATCTGTAACCCTGTATCAATTTTTCGGACAGCATGGTATGATAGTATATGGACAGCTTGCCGCATACTCTGCAGTCTATGCGGTTCCGTCGATTTTACTTTATGTATTGTCACAAAACTACATGTCAAAAGGCTTTCATATGGCTGGCGCAGCCAAGGGCTGACAAAAAAGGAGGATAAGAAGATGATATTGATGAAAGAGCGGATCGGAAAGCTGCTGGAAGATCTCCAGTCCCTGATTTATAAAAAGGAAGAGCCGATTACCGCCTACCGGGTGCTCCGGTCAGAAGAACGGTTCCAGGATATCCAGAATCTTGACACGACAAACTGGGGCAGTCTTACCAATGCAGAGCTGTGGGGAGGCCACAGGGAGTATTTCTGGTTTGAGACCGTTGTTACTATACCGGAAGACTTTCAGGGCCAGGCCGTGGTATATGAGTGCAAGACAGGAAGGGAAGGCCAGTGGGACGCCACCAATCCCCAGTTTACCATTTATGTCAACGGCGTCCGGAAACAGGGACTGGATGTAAACCACAGGGAGGTCCTGCTGACGGAGCAGGCAGCAGCAGGCGAGAGCTTCCGCATCGTATTATCCGCCTTTACAGGAGATCAGAATTTCAAGCTGGTCCTGGATTCCAGGATCAAGGTTCTGGACCGG
>JASGGP010000134.1:0-11977 GCA_047604985.1 Lacrimispora sp. | reverse complement strand
CTTCTTCCAGACAGCCATCAAATGGGCCATTTCCTCATCCGTCACTCCTCCTATGGGGGACTTTAATACCGCTGCCAGAGGAATGTCCTGCATGGGGTTGTCAATAATGCTCAGCATGGAAAGAATGGTTTCCACCTCAGGGGCGGTGAAATATCCTGTTTTCCGTTCCGCATAAGCGGGGATTCCCTCATTCATCAGAACACTTACAAAGTCCTCCGCCCAGCCGCTTAAGCTTCGGAGCAGGATTACCATGTCTCCATATTCCGCGACCCGGTAGCCTCCCTTTTCCCCCAGCCCTTTATCCCAGATAAGCAGGCCTTTTTCCGGGTCCGTAAGTTCCCGGATCTTCCCGGCAATGATCTTTGCCTCCACCTCCCGGCTGGTGTAGTCGGTTCCGTCCTCATCCAGCTGCTTCAGCAGATCTCCTGATCCGTGGATCATAAGAAGCTCCGGCTTCTCTCCCAAACGTCCCTCAGCCTCCAAAAACTCCGCTCCCGGGTGAAGGGCTGCGTCCTTTGTATACTGTATATTTCCCAGATTCTTTGTCATGATCTGGTAGAACACCTCATTAATGCCCTTAAGAACCTGATCCCTGCTGCGGAAATTCTGGTGCAGCTCGATTTTCTGGTACTTTCCCTCTTCCTTTGAATAGGAATCGTACTTTTCCAAAAACAGCTGGGGCCTGGCCAGACGGAACTGGTAAATGCTCTGCTTCACATCGCCTACCATGAACACATTGGGATTTCCAAACCGTTCCCTGGAAATGCTGTTGATCAGGGCTTCCTGAACATCGTTGCTGTCCTGGTATTCATCCACTAAAATTTCCTCAAACTGGCCGCTTAAGTCATCGGCCACCTCTGAGGGAGCTGTTTTTCCGTCTTCCCTTGTCAGAAGTATTTCCAGGGCATAATGTTCCAGATCATTAAAATCAACCAGGTTCTTTTCCCTCTTCTTATCCCGGTATTTACGGGCATATTCCTCAGCCAGGGAAAGAAGAGTTGTTACCGCATCCCTGGTTCCCCGGATATCGGAAAGAACCTCCTCAGGAGATTCAAAGCAATATAGATCGAGAAGCTTTCCCACCGCCTTTTTCACCCGGTCCCGTATTCCGGTCACAAAGGCCTTTTTCTCCGGATCAATATCCTTACTGCGTATGGAGGCCAGACGGTCAAAAGAGGCTTTTTTTAACTGCTCGTTAAATAAAGCATAATCTTCCGCCTGATTTAAGCGTTCCAGCAGCCCTAAGTCATTGGCCAGCATGGGCAGATAGGCCTCGGGTCCGTTTTCCTCCTGGCAGACCTCCATGGCTTTCTTCACCTGGTAGCTTAGCTCTGAAAGCTGCATTCCCACATCATTCATTAAAAATTTCATCCACCCGGTATCCATGATGGAACCCATGTCGCAGGTTTCCAGTTCTTTTCTGCATCGGTCAATCCATTCCATAGGCCAGGGATTGCTCTGGGAAAAGGTGTACACCTGCATGATGTAATCCTCAATTCCCCGGTCAGTCTTTCCCGTGGCATAGGTTTCCACGAAGGTCTCAAACATGGGGTCGGCTTTTTCGTAATATTCCTCCAGCATTTCCTTCATCACATCGGCCCGGAGAAGAATCAGCTCTCCCTCATCTCCCACACGGAAAGCAGGATCAATATCCAGCTTATTATAATGCTCTCTGATCAGTCCCAGGCAGAAGCTGTCAATGGTGGTGATCTGGGCATAGGGAATCATGGCCGCCTGCATCTGTAAATGGGGGCTGTCCGGATTCTCCATAAGCTTCTGGTCCACGGCCTTTAATACCCGCTCCCGCATCTCATCGGCGGCTGCCTTGGTAAAGGTCATGACCAGAAGCTCATCGATTCTTAAAGGGTCTTCCCCTTCCGTAATCATGCGGATAATCCGTTCCACCAGCACAGCCGTTTTCCCGCTTCCCGCTGCCGCAGAAACCAGAAGATTCCTGTTTCTGCTTTCAATGACAGCCTTTTGTTCCTCTGTCCAGCAAATCGCCATTTTACTCTCCTTCCTTCTCTTCTCCTTCGATGACCGGCCATATTTCCTCAGATTTTAAAGCCTTGAATTTCCGGAAACCGTATCCGGACGTCTTTAAATCGAATCCGCAGACCGAATGGTAGGGGCAGTAATCGCAGGCGCTCCTGTTTCCCTGCTTATAAGGATTTACGTCGATGACGCCGTCCAGGATTTCTTTTCCTTCCGACTTCAGCTTTTCCCGCACAAACTGCCTTAAGGAGGAAAAACGGTTCCCCCCTGCCACAGAGGACTTAGCCTCCTGTATGATCCCATTCTTCATTGCCACAGGAATCACGTCGGATTCTGTTTCGATCTCGTGATCCAAGTGGGAAATGGCGTTTAAATCGCTGTTGACCAGGCCGTTCATCCGAAGCTGCTTTAACACCTTTCCGTTAATATCCTCCTCCGTCATCTCCCCTTCCCTTTCAATGACGGGATCATCAATATTGTAGTAGAAGATACCGGCAGGAACCACGGGTTTTCCGGAACCCTTCCTCTCCTCCATCTCCAGGGCTGCATCCATATAGACCACAAGCTGAAGCTGAAGACCGTGATACAGGGCCGATAAGTCAAAGGCAGTGGTTCCCGATTTATAGTCAATGATCTTCACATAAACTGCGTCCTCATCCTCACATAAGTCCAGGCGGTCGATCCTGCCCCTCAAATGAAGGGATTCCTCCTTTGACAGGGGAATCCGCATGGCCTTTAGCTGGTCGGCTGCGGAAAAGGAAACCTCAAACCCCACCGGCGTAAAATCTCCCTTTTTCAGCTGCTCGGAAAGAGCCCATACGGTCCGGTCCGTAATCCGTTCCACCTTACCCGCCAGATAGGCATACCTGGCAGAGCTTTTTAAAATGGTATTGCCGTATTCCTCTGTCACACGGGCCACGCATTCATGAACCAGAAGCTTTCTCTCCTCCGGGCTGAGGGTGCGGAAATCCCGCCCTTCTTCTTTCATCCTCTGGAACCACAAATCGATGGAATCGTGGAATAAGTTCCCCACATCCATGGCTGCCAGCTCGTATTCCTGCCGCTCCATAAGCTCCAGGCCGTAATTTAAGAAATGGGCATAGGCGCAGGAGGCATACTGCTCCATTCTGGTGACGCTTCCGCTGATGACGGAGCCGTAGAGAGCCCTGGCTGCCACTTTTCCGATTCCCCTTTTCTCATAGGCATAGAAAGCAGCCTCCATAAGCCTTCTCCCTTCCTCCTTATAATCCTCAGAGGAAAGAAAGGCCTTCAGGAGCTCCATAAAGCTCCCGTCCTCCTCATTTTTTCCATAATCCCTGAGCCCGTCCGTCAGCCGCTCCTTTGCTTCCCTCATGGACAGGGGCAGGTCAAGCCTGGAAGGGAAGACTTCCGAAAGGCCGGGAAACAGCCTTTTTAGCTCTCCCACCAGGGTGGAAGGACGCAGGCTTTTGCCGCTGCCGTCCATTGCCCCATAGGATAAAACCAGCTTTCTCTCCGGCTTTGTAAGAGCCAGATAGAGGTAAAACCTCTGCCTGAGCCCTTCCTCCCTTGCGGTAGGAGCCAGCTCCATGTCATGGCTTCCGAGAAATTCCCTTTCCCGGTCCGTAAACAGGCTGCTCTTTTCCTTTTTCACCGGCACAATGCCGTCATTGACCCCCACAAAAAACAATACCTTAATATGGTCCAGCCTGGTTCTGGTAATATCTCCTACCACCACCCGGTCCACAGTAGCCGGAATCAGTCCCACCTGGATCTCGGAAAATCCCGCATCCAGAATCTCTCCATACTCCCGGCGGCTTACATGTTCTTTGCCCAAAAGCCCGGCCAGACGGTCAAATAAGTCCATGACCAGCCCGTAAACCTGGCTGTATTCCATGGCAAGGGTGAATTCTCCCATTTCCCGGAACCTTTTCTCATAGGCCAGCAGCTTTTCCTCTATTCCCGTTTCCATAAGGAAAGAAGTCACCGCCTCTGTCATGGAGGCCACGGTTGAATCCTCTTTGCCAAAGGCCTCCCTTAGGCGCCTTAATGGAGCCAGGATATCTTCCCTAAACCCGTTTAATTCCTCCAGGTTCAGCTCCCTGCCTCCCCGGTACCAGCCCTCCCATAAGCGGTCCCATTTTTTAAATCCACGGATTCCCATGGCGAGAACATAATTTTCCAGACGGTCTGTTTTCTCCTCATCCTCTTTGGCCGTAATGAGGCCGGTTCTTAAATAGCGGAATACGGATTCATAGGAAAAGTCCTTTTGAAGAATCTCTATGGACCCACGGATCAGCTCCACCATGGGATTTTTTAAAATGCTTTTTTTATCATCCAGGAAAAAAGGAATCCCGTTCAGCTGAAACTGATGGGTGATTTCATTGGAATAGCTTCCAATATCTCCGGTAATGACCGCCATATCCCGGTAACGAAGCCCCTGCTGCCGGATTTCCTCCTCCATGGAATGGATTACAAAGGCAATTTCCTCCTTAGGATTTAAGGCCTTTATAAGCCGTACGGAGCCGGGAACCTGGCGGCAGACCTTTCCCTTATAACGGTATAGGTTCTGTTCCAGAAAATCCAGGGCGTTTTCCCCGCAGCATTCCTGGTTCCGGCCCTCTCCTTTGTCCTCCTTTAAGTAACGGACAGCTGGATGGCCGGCGAGAAGGACATCTTCCTCTTTTCCTGCTCCTGTGCTTTTTGCCAGCTCATTTAATTTCCAGATCATCTGGCGGCTCATATAAAACAGTTCCTGGGCTCCTGATTTTCTTTTTAAATTCTCGGAAATATCTATGGTCACGGTGATGATAACCCTCTTGCTGTAGCGGAGAAACAGCTCTAAAAGCCGGTACTGGACAGGGGTAAAGCCCGTATAGCCGTCAAGGGTGATCACGCTGTTTTTTATCAGCTCCGACCGTGGCAGGACATTGCACAGCACGTCCAAAATCTCCTCTGTGGTAATATATTTATCCTTGATATACTCCTTAAAGCCCTGATAAATGACGGAAATGTCGGAAAGCTTCTGGCGGAGCATGGGACTTTCTGCATCCGGTATCCTCTCGTTTAAAATTTCCGGTGATATGCCGTATTGATAAAGCTCCGACAGCATGGATTTCAGTTGGGAGATAAAGCCTGATTTTGACAAATGATCCTTATAAAGAATCAGTTCTTTTTTCTTATTGGCAGCCACCTTCCGCAGCACCATGGATTTTCCCATATCGTCAAGGACCTGGGGATTTGAAATGGCAAGCTCCTCGAATACCCTGTAAGCAAGGCGTTTAAAGCTGACAATATCAATGTTCATGACCCCGTGGTTGGGATGAAGTGAAACGATTTCCTTCTGGGTCTGCATGGTAAACTGTTCCGGCACAACGGCAATATACCGGGCGTCCGGCTGCTCCATAGACTGTTCAATCAGCTCCGTATAAAGGCGGCAGGTCTTTCCGGAGCCTGAACCGCCTAATATCAGTTGAAGGGACATGGCCTTTTATCTCCTTTCTTCTTATGTCTATATCTTTTTTATCATCTTAGCATAGATTTCCACCGCCAACAATGAAATCTTAGGTATGAAACCTTACAGCCCTTTCATACATTATAACAAAACTGTACGGAGGGCTTTTTTTATGAGCTCCAAAACAAAAATTGTAGTCTTACGAATGAAAGAAATTATCTATACCGCAATCTTCATCGGCCTTGGAATTCTGCTCATTACCTTGTTTTTAGTCATGTTCCGCCCGAAGAAAGATACTGTTCCCACTTCCGGCGATCCGGTACGCTACGTTCCGGGAGTTTATTCCTCTGTCATTACGCTGAACACCCAGGACATTAACGTAGAGGTATCGGTCGACTCAAAAAAAATTACTTCCGTTACCCTGGTCCCATTAAGCGAGGCAGTTACCACCATGTACCCCCTGATGCAGCCGGCCATGGATAACCTATCACAGCAGATTATCAACAACCAGTCTACCAAAAACATCTCCTATTCGTCAGAGACCCGCTATACTTCAGGCGTGCTTTTAAAGGCCGTAGACCAGGCCCTTTCAAAGGCGCAAATAACTGAATAAGACGGGGGTTGTATTTTTCCAATTTGACTGTATAATGGGAGAAGAAATTACATAATTACATAAACGAGGAAACGGACATGAGCGAGGCACCAAAGCAAAATCAGATTACAGAGGGAGTGATATGGAAACAGCTTCTTCTGTTTTTCTTTCCCATTTTATTCGGGACTTTTTTTCAGCAGCTTTATAACACCACCGACGCCATTATTGTGGGACGGTTTGTGGGAAAGGAGGCGCTGGCAGCCGTAGGAGGCCCTACAGGTCCACTGATCAATCTATTGATCGGTTTCTTCATAGGGCTTTCTTCCGGCGCCGGAGTCATTATTTCCCAGTTTTACGGGGCAGGCCAGGAGGAAGATGTGAGCAAGGCGGTTCATACCGCCATCGCCTTTTCCATTGTATGCGGAGCAGTCATAACGGCTGTCTGCATTCCGGCAGCTCCTTTTGCTTTAAAGGCCATGGGAACGCCCGACGATATCCTCCACTACGCAGTACTGTTCATTCGGGTTTATTTCATCGGAGTCATCCCTAACCTGGTTTACAACATGGGAGCAGGGATCTTAAGGGCTATCGGAGATTCCAAGCGCCCTCTTTATTTTTTGATCGCAAGCTGCTTTACCAACATTATCCTGGATATCATATTCGTTGTTTACTGGCATATGGGCGTCGCGGGAGCTGCCCTTGCCACCATCACTTCCCAGCTTCTCAGCGCGGTTTTAGTAGTCCTGGTATTAATCAGGACAAAGGGGGCCTGCCGCCTGTCCTTAAAAGCCGTGCGCATCGACCGGGACATGCTCAAGCGCATCATAAGAATCGGATTTCCTGCCGGGCTTCAGTCCGTTATGTATTCCGTTTCCAACATCATCATCCAGACCAGCGTCAACACTCTGGGAACAGACACCATTGCCGCATGGACAGCCTATGGAAAGATAGACAGCGTGTTCTGGATGATCATCAGCGCTTTCGGAATTTCCATTACCACCTTTGTGGGACAGAATTACGGAGCAGGGAAGACGGACCGGATCTACAAGGGAATCCGGGTCTGCCTGGTCATGAGCTTTGCTGCCACCGCTTTCTTAAGCGTTTTCCTTTACACCTTTGGAAATCACATTTACTTGCTGTTTACCACGGATGAAGCCGTAATCCAAAAGGGTGCGGAAATACTCCGTTACCTGGTTCCCACCTTTTTTACCTATGTCCTCATCGAGATTTACTCCGGCTCTCTTCGGGGAGCAGGCGACTGCTGGATTCCCATGCTGCTGATCAGCCTGGGGGTCTGCGCCCTTCGGGTGGTCTGGATCCTTGTGGCGGTTCCCTTTAAGCCAACCATTGAGACTGTAATTTTCAGCTACCCTCTGACCTGGTCCACCACCTCAGTGCTGTTCTTCATATATTTCAACTGGTTCGGCAAGCTAAAGCGGCGGCGGATTCCAAGACATCATGGTCATTCCATGGGAGGCCTGTAAAAGGTTCCGTAAAACTGCTGGGTCCTGAGCATATTCACGATCACATGCTCATCCACCTCACGAAGCAGGGTTATGATGTCGGCTACCTCATAGGAGGATACTACGGTATGAAGCAGGTACATCTGCTTCTTGCTGTAGCCTCCTATGGCGTCCACGCAGGAGATGCCATGGCGGAAAGTTTCCACATATTTTTCCGCAAGCTTGGGCCCCTTGGACGTGGTGATCTGAAGAGTGACTCTCTCATACCTGTGGTGAAAGGTGGAAATGACTTTCGTCCCTATAAACTGGAACAAAATAGAGTATCCTGCATAGTCCCATCCAAAAATCGTTCCGAAAATGCAAAGCAGAATCACGTTTCCCACAAAAACCTGGGACCAGATGGAATTGCCCGTTTTATTGGATACATAAAGGGCGATAAAATCTGTTCCTCCGCTGGAAGCATTGCCCCGAAGTGCCAGGACAATTCCAAAGCCATAGAGAACGCCTCCGTAAATCACATTTAAAATCCTGTCATCAAATACAGGGGCAAAATCAAATATCCTTAAAAATGCGCTGCACAAAAAAACCTGCATCAGGGAAAAGAACGTAAACCGTTTGCTGATGCTTTTGCTGCAGGCCCAGGCTACCGGAATATTTAAAACGATCATTCCCAAAGATGTGGGAAAGGAAAATCCATACAGGGACGTCACCCTGTCAACCAAAATCGCAATTCCCGTAAAGCCTCCTGACAGAAGACCTGCGGGCTTAATAAATGCCTGAATTACAAAAGTCTGTATAAGCGCGGATACAATTACCGCCACGGCCGTCATGGCATTGCGGACCCGTTTATCTCTCCTCAATCTTTTCCACATAAAGCCCCTCCTCATCGTTCCCTGATATTATATGTAAAACCTCGTCTTATATCAAGGCCTTTTTATCATTAAATCATAAAAACGAAACACGCTCTGCGAGTTTCGCTCCTTATGGCGGCCGCCGCCCAATAAACATGCAGGCGTGTGCATTCTGCCCGACGCCTGTGTAAATTAATAGAGGACTGCCCTTCCCCCACAGAAGGCAATCCCCTGTCACGATCTGAAACCGTCACATTATTCAGTTTTTTGCACCCCGGCATCCCCATGCCGGAATTATGCACCCAAGGAAACCTTCTGTGCTTCTCACATGGACGATAATACCACCCATTTCCCCAAAAGTCAACATTTTTAGTACATTTAACTAAAAATCTTTTTATATAGGCAGAACATTCTCACATCTTTTTATACAACCCCAAAATAAAAGTCCTTGCCATACGTACAGAATTTATAAAACATAATTTCATGAAAAATGCGCATACTTACTTTATTATCGCCCGGTATAACGGACAGAGACCGCCCGCTTCACCGGGCTTAAAGATTTGTAAGGAGACGATTGCCATGGAATTTTCCAAAAGCCTTCCCAATAACATAAAGTATTTAAACAGTAAGCTGGATGAAGCTGGAAACTTTGACTTAGTCTACCGGACTATTTCCATTGGGAACCGGGAGGCCTGTCTTTACTTCATCGAAGGCTTTACAAAGGATGACGTATGGCAGAAGCTTATGCAGAGCTTTTTATCCATAAAGCCAGAGGATATGCCGCCCGATGCCCATGAGTTTTCAAAAAAATACGTTCCCTACGGGCAGGTGGGGCTTGTAAGAGACGATGAAGCCATGATCAAGCAGCTTGACCGGAATCTCCTGCCTGCTCATTGACGGCTATGACAGCTGCCTGACGGTGGACTGCCGGGCCTATCCCTCCAGAGGTGTTTCCGAACCGGAAAAGGACAAGGTTCTCAGAGGCTCAAGGGACGGATTTGTGGAAACCCTGGTTTTTAACACCGCCCTCATCCGCCGCAGAATCCGCGATCCCAAGCTCACAATAGAAATCATGAACGCCGGGGAAAGCTCCCATACGGATATTGCCATCTGTTACTTTAAGGGACGGCAGGATGAAAAGCTTCTGGCCATGATCAAGGACAGGATCAAAAAACTGAAGGTGGACGCCCTGACCATGAACCAGGAAAGCCTTGCGGAATGTATCTACCCACACAAATGGTTCAATCCCTTTCCCAAATTCAAATACTCGGAGCGGCCGGATACTGCCGCGGCTTCCCTGCTGGAAGGGAACATCATCATCCTGGTGGACAACTCCCCCTCTGCCATGATTCTGCCGTCCTCTGTTTTCGATATCATTGAAGAGGCCGACGACTATTATTTTCCTCCTGTAACGGGAACCTACCTGCGGCTGTCCCGCTTCATCATTTCCGTCCTGACCTTGTATTTAACACCTATGTGGCTGCTTTTCATGCAGAATCCGGAGATCATCCCCTCCTGGCTCCAATTTATCCGCCTGTCGGAGGAGCCTCAGGTTCCCCTGCTTTTCCAGCTTCTGATCCTGGAATTTGCCATTGACGGTTTAAGGCTTGCGGCAGTCAACACTCCCAGCATGCTGACCACCCCTTTAAGTGTGATCGCCGGTATTGTTCTTGGAGAGTATTCCGTAAAATCCGGCTGGTTCAACAGCGAGACCATGCTTTATATGGCCTTTGTGACCATTGCCAACTATTCCCAGTCCAGCTTTGAACTGGGCTATGCCTTTAAATTCATGCGTTTAATCATGCTGGTCACCACAGCCCTGCTGAACTTCTGGGGATTTGTGGCAGGCGCGCTCCTTTCCGTTTGCGCCATTGTATTTAACAAGACCATTGCCGGAAAAAGCTATATCTATCCTCTGGTCCCATTCCACCTTTCAGAGCTGAAAAAACGGTTCTTCCGGGGACGGCTTCCTCACAGGGAAAAATAGAAGAACTCTTGATTTCTTTCCTTCCCTATAATACAATAAAAGGCAAGGAGGATGCCATGAAAATTGTTGTTATTGACGGGCAGGGCGGAAAAATGGGACAGTCCGTCATCGCCCAGCTAAAAAAGTCCTTTCCCCAGCTTCCGGTCATCGCCGTGGGCACCAATTCCATCGCCACCTCGGCCATGCTGAAAGCAGGGGCTGACGGAGGAGCAACCGGTGAAAATCCTGTCCTTGTGGCTTCACGGGATGCTGATATCATCATCGGACCCATTGGGATCATCATCGCCGATTCTCTTCTGGGCGAGGTTACCCCGGCCATGGCAGAGGCCGTTGGCAAAAGCCGGGCCTATAAGATCCTTATACCGGTAAATAAGTGCAATCATTATGTGGTGGGCTGCGAAAACTTAACCTTAACGGAATCCATTGCCCTGGTAATAAAACAGGTGGAGAATCTTTTATGATCTCCACCTGTTTTTATGTTTTGTTTTATTTGCTTTATTTGTTTTACTTATTATTAAGAAGTTTATTCATCAATGCTGTAGTTCGGAGCTTCCTTTGTGATATGGATGTCATGAGGATGGCTTTCCTTAAGGGAGGCTGCCGTGATCTTTATAAATCTTCCTGTCTCCTGCATGGTCTTAATATCAGATGCTCCGCAGTATCCCATACCGGACCGCAGGCCGCCTAACATCTGGAATACCGTATCCTCTACCAATCCCTTATAGGCCACACGGCCTTCCACACCCTCTGGAACCAGCTTCTTGGCATCGGTCTGGAAGTAGCGGTCCTTGCTGCCGTTTTCCATAGCCGCGATAGAACCCATGCCGCGGTATACTTTAGATTGTCTTCCCTGGAATAATTCATATTCACCGGGACTTTCGTCACAGCCTGCAAATATGCTGCCCATCATACATACATTGGCTCCGGCTGCTATGGCTTTTGTCATATCACCGGAATATTTGATGCCACCGTCAGCAATAATGGGAACGCCATATTCCTTGGCTACCTTATAGCAGTCCATGACAGCTGTGATCTGAGGTACGCCGATTCCTGCCACCACACGGGTGGTACAGGATGGACCCAGGTCCGATTCCTACTTTTACCGCATCAGCTCCAGCTTCAATAAGGGCTTTTGTGGCCTCTCCTGTGGCTACATTTCCAGCAATTACGGAAAGGGACGGATAAGCTTCTTTAATCATTCTCACACATTTAAGTACATTCTCAGAATGGCCGTGAGCGGAGTCTAAAACCACCGCATCCACCTTTGCCTTTACCAGAGCGCCGACCCTGTCAAGGACATTGGCCGTGATCCCTACGGCTGCTCCGCATAAAAGCCGTCCCTGGCCATCCTTTGCAGATAATGGGTACTTGATCTGCTTTTCAATATCCTTGATGGTGATAAGGCCTTTTAAATTAAAATCTTCGTCAACAATAGGAAGCTTTTCCACCCTTGCCTTCGCAAGGATTTTCTTTGCCTCCATAAGAGTGATGCCCTCTCTGGCCGTAACCAGATTCTCAGAGGTCATACATTCCTTGATCTTGCGGCTGAAATCCTCTTCGAATTTCAAATCCCGGTTGGTTATGATGCCTACCAGCTTTTTTCCCTCTGTAATGGGCACTCCTGAAATGCGGAATTTGCCCATGAGCTCATCCGCA
>JASGGP010000133.1:0-11998 GCA_047604985.1 Lacrimispora sp. | reverse complement strand
TTTCCTGGCTGGCTCCGTTGGTTTCCAAAAGCTTTTTCATCTGATACGTATCCAGGGTAAAGGGAGCGGGCTCATCCTTAGTCTCTTCCAGAATTTCATTTAAGCTTTCGTGAATGCTTTTGACCGTTTCAAAATCGCAGTTCTCTCCCAGTGTCTCCTCCACAATGGCCTGGAAAGTCTCCTTCTGGCTCTTGGCGGACATGGGTGCAATGCAGCCTAACAGCTCGTCAATCAGCCGCTCCGGCATCTGCTCCGGATTTTTGGAATAGTACAAAAGTCCGTGAATATCCGTATTGCGGTCCGTAAATGCAGGGAATAAAAACCCTGTGTCAGGGGCCTCCACCAGCCAGTCCCGGCTGCGGTTTTCAATGGTATTGGCCTCTGAATTATAGCAAAGGCCTGCCTTTGAAAGCTTTACGGGACATATGGTGCACTGAATGAATTCATATACAAAATCAGAGGCATCCTCCATCTCCAGGCCGTCGGATGACCTTGCAGGAATATCATAGGCACAGTGAATCAGGATAATGTAAAAATTTTCACCGAAATCGTAGCTGGCAATCACCTTGTCATAGAATTCTTCGATAAGGGCCTCATCCTTTAGCTGGCTGTCTCTCAGCTTTAAAAGAAAATTCTGGGTGCCCCCCTCTTCCTCCGTATGTAAGGGAAATTCCATATTGACCATGTTCTTTCCGATTGTCCCGGAAAGGGCACTTCTGAAAATGGCAAAATACTTGAAAGCTTCTTCCTCAGGGAGCGATAAAAAGGCCTCCTTCAGCTCGGTTCTCTTGTTCTTTTCCGCATCCACATAGCAGCCGCAGATACGGCTGATGGCGCAGTTTGCGGGGGTGAAAAGTTTCTTTATTTCATTTGCTTCTTTCTTATTCATATGATAGCTTTCTCCTGTCTTTATGTAAAAATATCAGATCATAACACGTTTTTCTTTTCAATTCTATCATTTGTACCCGGCGGTTTCAATCGAAAATTAAAAAAGCTCACAGGCCGTCAGGCCTGCGAGCTTTTCCGCTCTTCTTATTTACGCTTCCGCTTTCCATAAACCGTGGAGATTGCAGTATTCATATGCGGCAATCACTTCATCGTCGTCGCACAGTTCGAATTCAGCAACCGGCTGATCCCCAGGACTTAAAGTCTTTCTCTGATTTCCCTGCTTGGTCTCTAATGCGATCCAGCCGATATAATGTTCAGGAAGCATGGGATGCAGCACTGAACCAACCGTAACCGTCACATGCTGCCCGTCGATCTCAATGACCGGAACATGCTTCTCGGTTGCAGCATCGGTTGTATTGGCAACCAATTCTTTCATCTCATCTCCACAGCATGTAATGGTGCCGCCTTTTTCTTCCACGACCGCAACAATATTTCCGCAATGATTACACTTTAAAAACTTCATATGAATAACCTCCTTTTTTATGACCCCTGTTTTTATTACCCGCTCATTATACCACGAATTTTGTATTTTTACAATATATCCCATGTAAAGGTTTGTACAATTCTGACTCTTATCCTTGAATTCCCTGATATAACCACGAACTCCTTCCCTCTGAGGAAACCCCTTGAAAATCCTATTTCTAAAAACTGCTTGACAAATAAAAAAAGATCATTCATAATATAACAGCGTTATATAACTCTGTTACATAACATCCCATCATAAAGGAGTGAAAATAATCGAAAAGACAAATACACTGCAGAATATTCTGGATGCAGGCAAAACGGAGTTTATGGAAAAAGGGTTTAAATCTGCCTCTCTGCGCAGCATTGTGAAAAATGCGGGCGTCACCACCGGCGCTTTCTACGGATATTTTTCCAGTAAGGAAGATTTGTTCGATGCTCTGGTGAAAGAACCTGCAGACTTTTTCATGAGTGAATATAAAAAGGTGCAGTATGACTTTAAAAAACTTTCCCCCATCCAGCAGGAAGAAGGGGTAGGTAAGATTTCCGGTAACTGGATGGAATGGATTATAGATTATATTTATGACCACTTTGACGCTTTTAGACTGATCATCAGCTGTTCTGAGGGCACAAGGTATGAGGATTTCATCCATGAGATGGTGGAAGTTGAAGTGGAGGCCACCCATGATTTTATTTCCGTCATGAAAAGCCAGGGGAAAGAAATCCGTCACATTGATCCCCAGTTAGAGCATATCCTGGTCAGCGGGCTGTTTGCGGCTTTTTTTGAGGTAGTCATTCACGATATGCCCAGAAGTCAGGCAAAGGAATATATCAGGGATTTAAGGGAATTCCAGACAGCGGGCTGGATGAAAATTATGGGGCTTTAAGGCTCTATAATTTTTAATCAAAGGTTAGTTATTGCTAACCAAAAACTCGGATACAGAGAGCTGCTTCCGGCATCTCTTTATCATAATATCAATCACTTTTAAGGAGGTATGAATTTGAAAAAGCAATCAAATCTGTCAAGGCTGATGGGATATGCGGGAAACTACCGTTACCTCACCTATGCCTCTTGGGCCCTGTCATCCTTAAGCGCCCTGGTGGCTCTGGTGCCCTTCTGGTATCTCTGGAAAATCATCAGAGAGGTTTTAGATGTCATGCCGGATTTCGGCAGGTCTCAAAATCTCACCCACAACGGCTGGATGGCTGTGCTGTACGCTGTCTTATCCATGATCATCTACATCGCCGGACTGATGTGTTCCCATCTGGCTGCGTTCCGCGTAGCTACCAACTTACGCATAAGGACCATGGAGCACATTGTAAGGCTTCCCCTGGGCTTTGCCGAAAGCTTCGGCAGCGGAAACTTGAGAAAAATCGTAAATGATTCCAGCGGAGCAACGGAAACCTATCTGGCCCACCGTCTTCCTGACAGGGCAGGTGCAATCGCAACCCCTCTTGGCCTGCTGGCCCTTTTACTGGCCTTTGACTGGCGTCTTGGAGTCCTAAGCCTCATGCCTGTTCTGCTGGGCTTTTTGATTATGACCAGAATGACCGGAGAATCCATGCGTCAGAAGATGAACGAATACCAGAATGCATTGGGGGACATGTCCAACGAGGCGGTGGAATATGTCCGCGGAATTCCCGTTGTCAAAACCTTCGGCCAGACCGTATTTTCCTTTAAACGCTTTAAGGATGCCATTGATCGTTACAGCACATGGGCCATTGCCTATACAAAGGATCTGCGGCTGCCCATGATGTTTTACACCACGGCAATTAACGGCGTATTCGCCTTTTTGATCGCTGCCGGGCTTCTGTTTACACAAAACGGCGTGACCCATGAATTTCTGCTGAATCTGATCTTTTACATCATCATTACGCCGGTCATTTCTCTGACCTTAACAAAGATCATGTTCCAGAGTGAGGATGCCATGATCGTGGACGACGCCCTGCACCGCATTGACAGCGTGCTGGATATGCATCCTCTTTCCGCCGCAGTCTCTCCCAGACACCCGGCGGACGGCTCCGTGGAGCTTCAGGATGTGACCTACAGCTACGACAACGTGAAAAATGCCCTGGAGCATGTGTCCATAAAAATCGGCGCAGGTCAGACCGTGGCCTTTGTAGGGCCCTCCGGCGGAGGGAAAAGCACGCTGGCAGCCGTAATCAGCCGTTTCTTTGATCCACAGAGCGGAAAGGTGCTGATCGGCGGAGTGGATGTAAAGGATTTGGACAAAAAGGATTTGATGAACACCGTATCTTTTGTATTTCAGAACAGCAGGCTCATTAAGGCCTCCATTCTGGAAAATGTAAAGCTTGGAAGGCCGGAGGCCTCCCGGGAAGAGGTTATGAATGCCTTAAAAACAGCCCAGTGCATGGATATTATCGAAAAGCTGCCAAAGGGCGCAGACACTGTCATCGGAACAAAGGGCGTCTACCTCTCCGGCGGTGAACAGCAGCGCATTGCCATTGCAAGGACAATTCTCAAAAACTCTCCCATCATCATATTGGATGAGGCCACGGCCTTTGCCGATCCCGATAACGAAAGCCGGGTACAGGCGGCCTTTTCCGCAGCCTCCAAGGGGCGGACAGTCATCATGATTGCCCACCGCCTTTCCACGGTCCTGGGCGCGGAACAGATTTTTGTGCTGAAGGATGGTCAAATCGTCCAAAACGGCGCCAGCTCAGAGCTTATAGAGGCAGACGGCTTATTTAAGAAGATGTGGAAAGATTATCAGACCTCCGTACAGTGGAAGGTCACAAAGGAGGTATGACAGCTATGATAAAAAAGCTGCAAAGAATGTTCGCCCTGTCTGAACAGGGAGCAAAGGACTTAGTCAAAGGAATTCTCGCCTGCGCCCTGCAGAATATGGCCTTTATGTTCCCCGTAGGACTGCTTTACTATCTTGTGGGAGATTTACTTGAGGGCGGCGTTTCCGGCGGACGGACATGGTTTTATGCCGTGGGCGTCATGATCAGCCTGCTGCTGATTTTCTTCATTACCAGGCTGCAGTATAATGCAACCTTTCTGGCAACCTATGTGGAAACCGGCGTGCGCCGGATCACCCTTGCGGAAAAACTCAGAAAGATTCCCCTTTCTTTCTTCGGGAAAAAGGATCTGGCTGATTTGACCAGCACCATCATGGCAGACTGCACATCCCTGGAAACGGCTTTCTCCCATTTCGTCCCTGAGCTGGCCGGATCGGTCCTGTCCACCATACTTATCTCTGTCAGCCTGTTCTTCTTTGACTGGCGCATGGCCCTTGCCGCCTTATGGGTAGCCCCTGTGGCCTTTCTCATCGTGGTTTTTTCCGCCAGGGTACAGGAAAAGCTGCACCAGAAAGCAATGAATGCAAAAATGGCCTGCGCCGACGGAATCCAGGAATGTATTGAAACGGTCCGGGATTTAAAGGCAAACAACGCAGAGGAAACTTATTTAAACGGACTGGAAAAAAAGATCCGGGCAGTAGAAAAGCGGGCGGTAATTTCAGAATTCGGCACAGCTGCGTTTGTAGTTTCCGCTACCCTGATCCTGAAGCTGGGGATTGCCACAACCGCTCTTGCAGGCTCTGTGCTTCTGATTAAAGGAACCCTGGATGTGACGACCTTCTTTCTCTTCCTTCTCGTGGTTTCCCGTCTCTATGATCCCCTTCAGGGATCCCTTCAGAATCTGGCGGCAGTCATTTCCACCCGCACCAATATCGCCCGGATGAATGAAATCCTGGATCATCCGGTACTGGAGGGAGAAAGCCGTCTGGCAAACAAGGGCTATGACATCGTATTCGATCATGCAGGCTTTGCCTATAACAGCGGCGAAACCATTCTGGAGGATGTGTCCTTTACCGCAAGCCAGGGCCAGGTCACAGCACTGGTAGGCCCTTCCGGAGGCGGCAAAACAACGGTGTCCCGCCTGGCCGCCCGTTTCTGGGATGTAAATAAAGGAAAAATAACCATCGGCGGCATGGATATTTCAAAGGTGGAGCCGGAAACTCTTCTGTCTCTTTACTCTATCGTGTTCCAGGATGTCACCCTGTTTAACAACACGATCATGGAGAATATCCGTATCGGGAGAAAGGATGCGACCGACGAGGAAGTGATCGCCGCCGCAAGATTTGCAAACTGCGACGAGTTTGCAGAAAAGCTTCCCCGGGGATACCATTCCGACATTGGAGAAAACGGCTGCCAGCTTTCCGGCGGGGAACGGCAGCGCATTTCCATTGCAAGGGCATTCCTTAAAAATGCGCCCATCATCCTGCTGGATGAGGCCACCGCTTCCCTTGATGTGGAAAACGAAACCTTAATCCAGACAGCCCTGTCCCGGCTGATCAAGGACAAAACAGTCCTTGTCATCGCTCACCGGATGAGAACCGTGGCAGGTGCGGACAAAATTGTCGTGCTTTCCGGAGGGAGCGTTGCCGAACAGGGCGCGCCAAAGGATCAGATCCGGCAAAACGGAATTTTCAGCCATATGGTAAGGCTGCAGACAGAAAGCCAGAACTGGACACTGACGTAAGCACATACCCGGCATATTGACGGGTATATAAAAAAGGCGCTGCCTCCCCATCCGGCAAGGCAGCGCCGTAACATAGATACTCCCCAGTATTATGATTATTTCACTTGGTGCTTCAGACGGGATATTTCATCTTCCGATAGATCCCTTATATCTGAATTTTCCATGGATGTATCGCTGTTTTCAATCAGAAGAAGCTTGGCATCTCTGGTCATAACCGTATTATGCCAAAGGGTGGGCGGAATCTGATATACAGCATAGGGCTTCATTTCAACGGTTTCCAAAATCAGGCTGCTGCCCTCTTCTTCTGCGTAAACAAGGGTACAGCTTCCGTTTAACAGAACAAACAATTCATCTGTACGGTTGTGTCTTTCAAGATTTCCAATCTGCTCAATGTCATTGGCCGGCTTCCAGTTCTTGATTCCAACTGTCCACTGTGCATTCTCATAAACTCTCTTCAGGGCTTCTCCATCATACCGGTATTCTAATATTTTCATCTGCATTCTTTCCTTATCTTCAATTATCCCGTGGTTTTCCTATGCATCAAACGCTTTTGCAAGATCTGAAATATTCATGCAGGATTCCAGCTTTTTCATTGTCTGCTCATTGCCCAGCTTTCCTGCAAGCTCAGATAAAAGCTTTAAATGCACCATGGCATTTTCATTGTCAGAAGGCACTGCAAACAGGAAAATATAGTGGACCGGCTGCTCATCATAAGACTCCCATGGAATCATCTCCTTTGTTCTGCCAATGGCGATCCCTACCTTTTTTACGTAATCAGACTTTCCATGAGGAATTGCCACATGGTTTCCAATTCCTGTAATTCCTTCGCTTTCCCTTACGAATACGTCCTTTACATAACCATCGATATCGGTAATATATCCTGCATCATAAAGCAGACCTGAAAGATACCGGATTGACGACTCCTTATCCTCAGCTGCCATATTTAAATCAATCACTTTTTTATCTAAAATATCCTTTACAGCCATATATTTGCTCCTCTACTTAATAAAATACTGATATAAATCCAGCCCGTTTTTCACCTGACGGATCTGCTTCATGAATTCATCGTTTTCCGTCAGGGATATAAAGTCCTTATAAAACTGCTGGGTACATGCTTTCTGGAGACTGGTATCCATTTTAAGAGCCAGAAGAAATACAACATCTACCATATCTTCATGCCACTCTATGGGCTGCTCCAAAACCGCCACCACCACTCTGGATTCATTCACCGCCTGATTGTTTCCATGGGGGATGGCCACGCCTCCCCCCACCGCGGTGGTAGTTGCTTTCTCCCGGTCCAGAACGTTTTGAAGATAATCCTCCGTCACATCTCCCGTCTCCAGCATCTGGTTCACCATCATCCGAAGCAGCTCATCCTTGTTCTTAATGGGGGGATGCACCAGCATATAACCTGCACGGAACAGCTGATGGCATATACTTGAGGCCCGAAAGCGCATATTCCCCTTGATGTTGCGGATACTGGTCACCTCTTCTCTGATGGAAAATATGTCCTTATCCGTGGGAGCCGGCCCGATACTTATCATTCTGTCATGGCTGTATTTCAAATTTATATTTGTGAAAACAACATCATATCTGTCACACATAAACGGCTTAAAATCATGCTCACTGATGGCTTTGATTGATATAATTTCCGGAAGATTTTTTTTAATCAGATCAATCATCAGCTGGGAAGATCCCATTCCCGAGTTGCTTACCAGGAGCGCTTTCATGGGTATGGTCTTCCTGACAAGAGCTGACTGGATATACAGGGCAATATTTGATATTTCATCCTCAGTAATCTGAACCCCGTAATACGACTCAAAGAGAGAGCTTGTAGACCATGTGGCAAGATACACCTGCTTGTATTCTATTTTGACAAATTTGCTGATGTTGTCCGGATGCTCCTCACCATATTTCATTCTGAATATTGCGGAACGCATATGCATCAGCAAACCGTCATACAAGACCTGGTCCTCGGATAAGTCCTCATTCAGCACATTTGCAATAATGCTGATGACTTCCACGACAAACTGCTGCAGAAGCTGATTAAAATAACTGGGGTTAGTCCGCATATTTTCCGTCCCGTCATTTCCGATTTTTCTGGCAGACAGAAGCATGGATGTGAGAAACAGGGTATCCTCCTCCACATCATGAAGGGAAAACTCTGCTTTCACTTTATCATATATAGACCTTGCAAACAGGTATTCTGCAAATTCCCTTAAGCTTTCCTCCGTCTCACTGTCCTCTGTTTTCAGAGGATGGGAGGCTCTTTTGATGGACAGGCACACCATTATCCAGGCTGTCCGGAATGAATTCTCGGCAAACTGTATTCTCCATGCATTTTCCATATCCACGATGATGTTTTTTACCCTTGCATAATTTACCCCTGCAGCATAGGTCTCAAAGAGTGCATCCGTGATTTCCGGCATCATATAAACAATATAATTCATCAGGGCCTGCCTGCAGGATTTCTCATCTCCCTGAACCATGATCCCTTTGCTTCGCACAGTAACGATCTTTAAATTGTATTTATTAAACCAGTCTTCCACAGACTTTACCAGAACCGATACCGTAGGAGCGCTCATGTACAAGCGCTCCGCCAGCTGCTGAAGAGTAACCGGTTTATCCAAGGCATACTTTAAAAGCATTCCTATGACCTGATTGTTTCTGGGCATGTCATCTGCAGCTTCCTTACTTTCAGAATAACCCATGGCCAACAGCTCTGTACGCCTTGACGTACACAAACGGACTCCAATCCCCGGCCTCTTTTCTATATGTCCCAGTTCTTTGAACTGCAGCCATTCATCCACCTGGTCCAGCCTGGTTCTGGCAGTCTTCACCGAAACGCCCAGAAAGTCGGCCAGCTTTGAAACAGGGATATTTTCATTGTCCAAAAGAGCTTTCAGTATTTTTTTTAAGTATGCCTTTTCACCAATGTTACTCATTTATTCTCCATATTAATTATTCATTTCCCGTTGCTACAGCGTCTAAGAACTTATATCTGCCGGCTGATCCAAGAACTTCCATATAATGCTTTACAAATTCCTTGATTCCTTTTTCAGCTTCCATACACATGTGCATATAGTCCATATCGGGCTCACGTTCAAGAGCCTTCATCATTGCTTTCTTGCCTATGGAAAATGCGTCTGTCGCTACATTTACCTTATTAATTCCATATTTAACGGCCTTTTTTAAGTTTTCCTCACCGGAGCCTGAACCTCCATGAAGGACCAGCGGCATATCTACGGTTTCCTTTAATAATTTTAACCGATCAAAATCAAGCTTTGGAATTTTGCCCTTGGGGTAATCTCCATGGGCCGTGCCGATAGCTACAGCCAATGCATCCACGCCGGTTTTATTCACAAAATCCAGGGCCTGATCCGGATTGGTATAAAGATCCAGATTGGTATCGTCAGAATCCACTGCCATTCCAACATGTCCCAATTCTCCTTCAACGGAACAGCCCACTGCATGGGCCATGGCTGCCACCACCGCGGTCCTCTCCACATTTTCCTCATAGTCCAGGGAAGAGCCGTCAAACATGATATTTGTAAAGCCGCTGTTGATGCAATCCGCAATAATATGATAATCCGTTGCGTGATCCAGATTCAGTGCGATGGGGACTGATACCCGTTCCGCAAGCTCCCTGATCATCGGAAGCATTTCCTCTGCGTGAGCATGATTCTTCATCTGACCGCAGCCGAACTGAATGATCATAGGAGAATAAGACTCCTGGGCTGCCGTAATTGCGCCCCTTACCATTTCCATGTTAATACTGTTCATGGCCATTACCCCATAGTTATGCTTATGGGCATGGTCCAGAATTGTTTTCATTGAAGTTAACATAATACTTATTCCTCCATTTTACCTTTCCGTTTACTGAATTTCAATATTGAAATCAAAGTCTTCGTCTTCCTTTAAGCTGGTATCTTCCTCATCGTCCAGAGGCTTTTTAATGAACGCATACACAACACCTGTAAGAACAGAACCTATGATCAGCGCGATAATAAATACAAGAGGATTCTTCATCATCGGAACAACAAAGATACCTCCGGCCGCCGCAGGACATTCAACTCCGAATCCAACAGCAATTGCGCCTGCGACAGTTGAACCGATGACGGATGCAGGGATAAAGCGCAGAGGGTCTGATGCCGCAAAGGGCAGTACACCTTCTGTGATGAAGCATAATCCCATTGGAAATGCTGCTTTGGCAGCTTCTCTCTGCTCTGTACCAAACTTATTCTTTGCAATCAGCGTCGAAATAAACGCACCGATGGGAGGTGTCATACCGCCGATGATCTTTGCTGCTGCCGGCCCCATGATCTGGTCTGCCAGCAAAGCATTTGCTGCCATAGAAGCTGTCTTGTTGACAGGTCCGCCAAGGTCAAATCCCATACAAAATCCGATAACACCGCCGATAATTCCCTTTGCTCCGCCGTTTAATGTGACAATCCAAGCCTGAAATTTTGTCATAAGGAATGACATGGGCATAGAAAATACACATAGGAAAATCATACCGCAAACCAGAGTTGAAATAAGAGGAATCAGCATAACCGGCATAAGCCCTTCACACCATTTTGGCATTTTCCACTTTTTCATCCAGTTAATAAAATGACCGATAATAAAGGCCATCAGCAATCCGCCGAGAAAGCCCGCTTTGGATTGCGACGAACAGTATCCTATAATCAAACCCGGCATAATACCAGGACGGCCGGAAATCGAATATGCAACACCTGCCGTCATAACCGCAACAGAGAAATCCATGGCATAGGTACCGATTTTATTGACTCCCCACCAGAATCCCAGCCAGGTAAACGGATTCATATTACTGAAAGGAGTTGCTCCTGCCTCCACAGCATTGCCGATATCGTATCCTCCCAGAGCCTTTGCCAGCGCACACAGCAAACCTCCTGCAACCACCACCGGTATCATGTAGGATATACCGGTCATAACATGACGCTGAATATTATTCTTTTTCCCTTTCATGTTTCATCCTCACCTTCAACTCTTTATTTTCCTAATTTCTCATGTGTTTTCTTTATAACGCCTTTTGCAGATTTCATCACAAGACTGATGGGAATCTCAATAACCGGCTTGCCCTTGAAACGGTCTTTTGTAATTCCGATATCCGCTGCAATGATGACTACATCTGCTGCGGCAATATCCTCGGGCGTCAGTACGTTTTCAATACCGATAGAACCCTGTGTCTCTATCTTAATTTCATCACCCAGCTCCCTGGCTGCTCCTTCCAGCTTTTCTTTCGCAATGTAAGTATGGGCAATTCCCGCAATACACGCGGTTATACCAACTATTTTCATGCATTTACCTCCTAATTTTTTGTATGTTATGATGATATCATCTTTTTTTATAGGCGTGCAAAAAAACCTATGCCCTTGATTGTGGTAATTTTTTAGTTCACTGTCTCACCGTTTCATTCTTCGAAACACATTATACCCAAATCAAACCCGGCGTCTTCCTGCACCTTAAATATTTAGCTTTATGGCACAAGTTAAGGCCGGATAGCTTTTGAATTACTTTTCCAAAAGCTTCCGGCCTCATAAAACCGCACAGATTATTCACTCATTTTTAACTGTCCGCAGGAATTGATATTGTTATCTGAGTTCCTGCATTATATAATACTTTGAATTTTCAATTATTTTCAAGCTCATGAATGAGGGCATTTTCGTGTAAAAAGAAAAAGGGGAGCTTCTGCAAGACCTTTTCAGAAGCTCCCCTTTTTCCATCTGTTTTATTCTTCCTTATTCTTTAAAGCTTTCACACTTTAGACCTGGCCGCCTTCTACAACCAGCGCTTCCGGATCAATTTCATCTCCGTATACAGGAGCCAGGGTTTCCTCAAAATCATTGTGGAAGAAGTTTTCCTTGCCCAGGGTTTCGATTTCGCCGTTGATCCAGTCCAGAAGCTCTTTGTTGCCTTTCTGTACAGCCGGTGCAATGGTATCCAGATTGCCAATGGACTCAATGCCTACCGTAAAGCCTTTATTCTGAAGCGCCCATGCAAGAACCTCTGTATTATCCGTTGAAAAAGCGTCTCCTCTTCCGTCCAGAAGTGCGTCAT
>JASGGP010000132.1:0-12015 GCA_047604985.1 Lacrimispora sp. | reverse complement strand
CAATATCATCATCCTGTCTGACCGGGATATTGATGAAAACCATGTGCCCATTCCCTCACTGCTGGCAGTATCCGCCCTGCAGCAGCATCTGGTAAAGACCAAGAAACGCACTTCCGTGGCTCTTATTCTGGAAAGCGGAGAGCCGAGAGAGGTTCACCATTTTGCAACCCTTCTGGGCTATGGGGCCTGCGCCATCAATCCTTACCTGGCCCAGGAATCCATCCGTTCCCTGATTGAGGACGGGATGCTTGACAAGGATTACTATGCAGCAGTAGAGGATTACAACGGAGCAGTTCTCCATGGAATCGTAAAAATTGCTTCCAAGATGGGAATTTCCACCATTCAGTCCTACCAGGGCGCACAGATTTTTGAGGCCATCGGCATTTCAAAAAAGGTGGTTGATAAATATTTCACAGACACTGTCAGCAGAGTGGGAGGCGTCGCTCTGGATGATATTGCAAATGATGTGGATACGCTTCACTCGGCGGCCTTTGATCCCTTGGGCCTTGACGTGGACTTAACCCTGGACAGCGTGGGAAGCCATAAGGAGAGAGCAGGGCAGGAGGAGCATCTGTACAATCCTGTGACCATCCATCTTCTTCAGGAGGCGGCAAGGACAGGAAACTACGGCACCTTTAAGGAGTATACCCGGGCTTTAAACGGGGAGGAACAGACCGTCAATTTGAGAAGTCTTTTAGACTTAGACTATTCCAAGACAAAGGAAATCCCTGTGGAAGAGGTGGAAAGCGAGGAATCCATTGTAAAACGGTTTAAGACAGGGGCAATGTCCTATGGGTCCATTTCCCAGGAAGCCCATGAGACCCTGGCGATTGCCATGAACCGGATTCACGGCAAATCCAACAGCGGAGAAGGGGGCGAGAGCCTGGAGCGGCTGACTGTGAGGGCCGACGGGTTAAATAAGTGTTCCGCCATCAAGCAGGTAGCTTCCGGGCGCTTCGGCGTTACCTCCCGGTATTTGGTCAGCGCCAAGGAGATCCAGATCAAAATGGCCCAGGGAGCAAAGCCGGGAGAGGGAGGCCAGCTTCCGGGAGAAAAGGTATATCCCTGGGTTGCCAAAACGAGACATTCCACCACAGGCGTAGGTCTTATTTCGCCGCCGCCTCACCATGATATTTACTCCATCGAGGATCTGGCCCAGTTAATCTATGACCTTAAAAATTCCAATACCGACGCCAGGATTTCCGTTAAGCTGGTTTCCGAGGCAGGTGTCGGTACTGTGGCGGCTGGTGTTGCAAAGGCGGGAGCCCAGGTTATCCTGATTTCCGGCTTTGACGGCGGAACCGGCGCTGCTCCCAGAAACTCCATTTACAACGCAGGCCTTCCCTGGGAGCTGGGAGTGGCCGAGGCCCATCAGACCCTGATTATGAACGGACTGCGGGATAAGGTGATTCTGGAAACCGACGGAAAGCTGATGACAGGGCGGGATGTGGCCATTGCCTGTATGCTGGGAGCGGAGGAGTTCGGCTTTGCCACGGCTCCGCTTGTAACTCTGGGCTGCGTCATGATGAGAGTCTGCAACTTAGACACCTGTCCTGTGGGCGTTGCCACCCAGAATCCGGAGCTTCGGAAGCGTTATAAGGGAAAGCCGGAATACGTGGTCAATTTCATGTATTTCATTGCAAAAGAGCTTCGGGAGTATATGGCAAAGCTTGGAATACGCACCTTGGATGAGCTGGTGGGAAGAACCGATCTCTTAAAGAAAAAGGAAAACTTAAACTCAGAACGGGCGCGGAAGGTGGATTTTACAGCCATTCTGGGCAATCCCTATGAGGGCCGCAAGCTTGCTGGCTACGGACAGAAGCAGGTCTATGACTTTGAACTGGATAAATCCATGGATGAAAGGGTAATCCTTAAGAAATTAAAGCAGGCCCTTCAGAGCGGGCAGAAAAAGAGCCTTCAAATTGACGTCTCCAATACGGACCGGGCTCTGGGCACCATATTCGGCTCAGAGATCACCAGGCTTTACCCCGACGGGCTGGCAGAGGATACCTATACCATCAACTGCACAGGGAGCGGCGGACAGAGCTTTGGAGCATTTATCCCCAGAGGGCTTACTCTGGAGCTTGTGGGCGACAGCAACGATTACTTCGGCAAGGGGCTTTCCGGCGGCAAGCTGGTGGTTTATCCGCCGAAAGGCATTCAGTTTAAGGCCGAGGAGAACATTATCATCGGCAATGTGGCCCTGTATGGTGCCACCAGCGGAAAGGCGTTTATCTGCGGAATAGCAGGCGAGCGGTTCTGCGTCCGGAATTCCGGTGCGACAGCGGTTGCGGAGGGCGTGGGTGACCATGGCTGTGAATACATGACAGGCGGCCGGGTGGTGGTCCTTGGGCCTACTGGAAAGAACTTTGCGGCCGGAATGAGCGGCGGCATTGCCTATGTGCTGGATGAAAAGAGGGATCTGTATAAGAGGCTTAATAAGGAGATGGTTTCTTTTGAAGAGGTTTCCAATAAGTATGATGTTCTTGAATTAAAAGAAATGATAAAGGAGCACGTGGCTTATACCAATTCTGCAAAAGGAAAAGAGATTCTCGACAACTTTGGAGAATATCTGCCTAATTTTAAAAAGATTATGCCCCACGACTACAGGCGCATGATGAATACCATCGTCCAGATGGAGGAAAAGGGCTTGAGCAGCGAGCAGGCCCAGATCGAAGCATTTTTTGCCAATACGAAAAAGTGAGGAGGAGCAGACAATGGGAAAACCAACAGGATTTTTAGAATATAACAGAGAAACAGGAAAAACCATAGACCCCGGGGCCCGGATTAAGAATTACAACGAGTTCCATCTGCCTCTTTCCGAGAAAGAGCAGAAGAAGCAGGGAGCCAGGTGCATGGACTGCGGCGTGCCTTTCTGCCAGTCCGGTGTGATTTTAAAGGGAATGGTCTCCGGATGTCCTTTAAACAATTTAATCCCGGAATGGAATGAGCTTGTATACACAGGAACCTGGCAGCAGGCTTACAACAGGCTGAAAAAAACCAACAGCTTCCCGGAATTTACCGCCAGAGTGTGTCCGGCTCCCTGTGAGTCCGCCTGTACCTGCGGCTTAAACGGCGATCCTGTGGCCATCAAGGAAAACGAATATGCCATCATTGAGCGGGCCTATGAAACTGGAATCGCAGGGCCAGTGCCACCCAAGATCCGCACCGGAAAGAAAGTGGCTGTCATCGGGTCCGGACCTGCAGGTCTGTCTGCGGCGGACCAGCTGAATAAGAGAGGCCACAGCGTTACGGTGCTGGAACGGGAGGACCGGGTCGGCGGGCTGCTAATGTACGGCATTCCCAATATGAAGCTGGAAAAGCAGGTCATAGACCGGAAGATTGAGATCATGAAGCAGGAAGGAATCACATTCTTAACCGGAGCCGACGTGGGAAAGAACCAGAAGGCAAAGGAGCTGTTAAAGGATTACGACAGGGTCATCCTGGCCTGCGGAGCTTCCAATCCCAGGGATTTAAAGGTTCCGGGGAGAGATGCGGAAGGAATATATTTTGCCGTGGATTTCTTAAAGTCCACCACAAAAAGCCTGTTAAATTCCAATTTACAGGATAACCAGTATTTATCGGCAAAGGGGAAGCATGTCATCGTCATCGGCGGCGGAGATACGGGAAATGACTGTGTGGGAACGTCCATACGTCACGGATGCGCCTCTGTCACCCAGCTGGAGATGATGCCCAGCCCACCTGAGAAGCGGGCCGAGGATAACACCTGGCCGGAGTGGCCCAGAATATTAAAGACAGACTACGGCCAGGAGGAATCCATTACAGTCTTCGGCAAGGACCCCAGAGTGTACCAGACGACGATTAAGGAGTTCATAAAAGATAAGTCAGGTAAACTGGTTAAGGCCGTGCTCATAAGCCTGGAGCCGAAAAAGGATGAAAAGACCGGACGGATGAATATGGAGCCGGTGGCAGGGAGTGAAAAAGAGATTCCGGCGGATCTGGTTCTCATCGCCGCAGGCTTTCTGGGAACTCAGAATTATGTGGCGGACGCTTTTGGAGTGAAGCTAAACGGCAGAAGCAACGTAGAGACGGAAAACGGGAAATATAAGACGAGTGTGGATAAGGTATTTGTGGCCGGAGATATGCACCGGGGCCAGTCCCTGGTGGTGTGGGCCATAAGAGAAGGCCGGGAAGTGGCAAAAGAAGTCGATATGAGTTTGATGGGATATTCAAATTTAGCATAGGAAAGAGACGGAGCGGCCAGCCTTGCTTCGGGAAAATCCATAAAAGACACCTTGACCGGTCTGAAAAGGACCGTTTTCAAGGTGTCTTTTTTGCATGAGTGACCAGACGGCTGAATATGATTGCATATTCATTCTGCGGCTGCCGAGACAAGAAAGGAAGCTGACTATATAATTATTGAAATCCCGGAAGCTCCTCCTTAAAGCATTTCTTTGCCAGAGGGATCAGGATTCCTCCTGCCAGATTTCCCAAAGAAATGATTATGAGATACAGGAATGCTTTTCCGCTCCAGGCCCTTGCCATGGTAAAGTAGAACATGTCCGCAATGCTGTGTTCATAGCCGGAGAGAATGAACACCATAATGGGCAGCGTCAAAGCCATATATTTTCCAATGCTGTCCTTGATGGTCAGGTACCCGGTCACAGAGATGCATACCATGATGCCGCACATGGCGGACATGATAAATGTGCTGAAAGGAGTATCCGACAATTTTCCGCTGACGATTTCCGCCGTATGGGGCGTCAGCCTGGCCAGCTTCGTATACCCTAAAATATATCCGGTTCCCACGGCTCCTATGAAATTACCTATGTATACAATAAGTACGGTGATTAAATAAGAAGGTTTTTTATAAACGATATAACAGATCTTTCCTGTATAGAGACTGAAATCGAAAGCATAGATGGTAAATAATCCGACTGAAAACAGAAACGCACCGACCATGTGGTTGTCAAGAGTTAAATAAATGATGCCTCCCATACTGATGGCAATGCCGGCAATGATTGCTTTTACAAAAGTTTTCATGTTGTAAATACTCCCTTTTCTTTTTATTAAACCCCGCCCAAGCTGTTAAAAAGGTTTTTTGCATGACCATGTCATATTATAGCATAAGAAAGAGGGTTTACAAGAACAATCTCCTTATTGAAATTATTTATCAGTCTTTCGGGTTTTCTAGCACAAAGGCGTGCTGCACGGGAAACAAAAAAGGTTTCTCCGGCAGCACGCCCTGCATAATCCTGATATTTATACGTTAAAACGGAACAGCACCACGTCGCCGTCTTTTACCACATATTCCTTTCCTTCCAGCCGTACAAGGCCCTTGTCCTTTGCTGCGCTGTAGCTTTTGCAGTCCAGAAGATCCTGGTAATTTACGACCTCCGCCCGGATAAAGCCACGCTCAAAATCGGAATGTATTTTTCCGGCGGCCTGAGGCGCCTTGGTTCCTTCCTTGATGGTCCAGGCCCTTGTTTCTGTAGGACCGGCTGTTAAGTAGCTGATTAAGCCCAGCAGGTGGTAGCTTGCTGCGATCAGTTTTTCAAGGCCGGATTCCTTAAGCCCTAAGTCCTCTAAAAACATCTTCTTTTCGTCTTCCTCCAGCTCTGCGATTTCCTGCTCGATTTGTGCACAAATAACGAAAACTTCGCTGTCGTTTTCTGCGGCGAATCCGCGGACTTTCTGAACATAAACGTTGGAGGCTCCGTCATCGGCTAAATCGTCCTCGCAGACATTGGCGGCGAAGATGACAGGCTTAAAGGTGAGAAGGTTTAAGGAGGAGATAAAATCTTTTTCGTCCTCATCCTCTGCTTCCATGCTTCTTGCCAGCTTCCCATCCTCTAAGTGGGCCTTGATCCTTTTTAGGATTTCCAGCTCCTTTGCCAGGGACTTATCATTTGAGGCGCCCTTTGTGGTCTTTGAAATCCGGCGGTCCAATATTTCCAAATCGGAAAAGATCAGTTCCAAGTCAATGGTTTCAATATCTCTTAATGGGTCCACGCTTCCGTCTACGTGGATGACGTTGGTGTCCTCAAAGCAGCGCACCACATGTACGATGGCATCCACCTCACGGATGTTGGAAAGAAACTGGTTCCCCAGCCCTTCCCCTTTGGAAGCCCCTTTTACAAGCCCCGCGATATCGACAAATTCAATGACAGCGGGGGTAATTTTTGCGGAATCATAGAGAGCAGCCAGCTGCCCCAAGCGGGCATCGGGAACGGGAACAACACCTATGTTTGGATCAATGGTACAGAATGGATAGTTGGCAGACTCTGCGCCGGCCTTTGTAAGAGAGTTAAACAGAGTGCTTTTACCAACATTGGGCAATCCGACAATACCTAATTTCATAGCAATTACCTTCCTATATTTGTTTATATTTATAATTGATTTTTATTTGCAACTAATATAGAATATCATATTATCCGTGAAAATAAAAGTGAAAAACGCAAGAATCGGGGCGTTTGTCGAATTATAGACGAATATGTCGGGCGATTCTGTTTGATTTTTGCGTTTTCCCGGGGTAAAATAAAGAAAACATCGAAAGGAGAAGACGAATGGCAAATACGGCAGATATTAGTTTTGTCCATTTGGGAATTACCATTGACCATTTGCAAAACAGTATCTCGATATTTGGGTTCCGCATTGCATTTTATGGAATTATCATAGGATTTGGAATATTGGCAGGCCTCTGGATTGCGGTAAACGACGCAAAGCGGAGGGGACAGGATCCAGATATGTATCTGGATTTTGCCCTGTACGCAATTATATTTTCTATTATAGGAGCCCGGATTTATTATGTTATTTTTGATTGGGCTAATTATAAGGATGATTTGATTCAGGTTTTTAATCTCAGAGCAGGAGGACTTGCTATCTATGGTGGGGTCATAGGTGCGGCCATTACCCTCACCGTATACACTGTGGTGAAGAGGCTTTCATTTTTTTCTTTGGCTGATACCGGCAGCCTGGGTCTGGTGACCGGACAAATTATAGGAAGGTGGGGTAATTTCTTTAACTGTGAGGCTTTTGGCGGGTATACCGACAGCCTGTTTGCTATGAGGATCAGAAGAGCGCTTGTCAATGAGAATATGATATCTAAAGAGCTTTTGAATCATCTAATCGTAAAGGATGGTGTGGAGTACATTCAGGTGCACCCCACTTTCCTGTATGAATCGGTCTGGAACCTTGGCTTATTGATTTTTATGCTTTGGTACAGAAAACGAAAAAGATTTGATGGAGAGATGCTCCTTATCTACCTGTTTGGATATGGACTGGGACGTGCATGGATAGAAGGACTCCGTACTGACCAGCTTATATTCTTTAATACTGGTATACCGGTGTCTCAGGCACTGTCATTAATTCTGGCAGGGATATCAACTCTTGTGTTCTTCTACAAACACAGACAGATACGAAAAAAGAGCAAAGGAGAATTAACACAATGATATCAAAAGAAGAGTTAATCCGCGATATTGAAGAAGCACGTGAAAGATTAAATACAAGCATCGAGAACGACAATGAAGATATTATCTATAACAGAAGCGTAGAGCTTGATAAGTTAATCGAACAGTATATCGCAGCGGGCTATTGATTCAAAATATGCTTTATGTATTTTGCGGGAGCTTTAAAAAGCACGGAAAGGAGTCACTTTCCGTGCTTTTTTGCACGTTTTTTCCATGGATGGCCAAGGGCAGTGAATACGTTACTATTCAGCCATTCCATTCATAAATTGACAGAAAGCCGGACGTAGGGTAATATCTTAGGAAGGAATTGACGGGGCCCACAAAGGGGGGCCTGTATTTCGGAGGAGGAGAACATGAAATATATGTCCTTTCGAATGAAGCTCACACTGGTATTTATTGTTACGGCCATGATCGAAGGCGCTATCATAGGCAGCCTATCCTTTTCCCACAGCAAGGATATGGTAGTGAGGAACAAGAAGCAGGAGATGTCCGATACCATTAACCGCATTGACGTCAATATCAATGTGAAAGTCCGCTACATTATGGAGATTCTGGACAATGCGGCGGCCAGCCAGCTGGTGCGGGCAGCCTGTATCCCAGGCTGGGATGAAGGGGAAGAATGGGTAAGACGCACTTACCTGGAAGATTACTGCAAAAGCCTTGTCCGGTCTGTAGGGGAGCAGATGGATATTTCCATCATCACCAGGTCCAGTATTATGTATACAACGGCTGCGGGGGAAATAAGGCCGAAAGGGGTTTCTGAAAAGGTGTTAGGCAGTTATTTTGATGCCATGGGGGACAGGGAAAACAAGGCCGTATGGACCGGGATCATGCCTAAGCTTTTTTCCGCACCTGAGGAAGAGCAGCAGCAGGCGGTTACGGTGGTCAGAGCTATCCGGGATGAGAGTCAGGGAAAGTCCTGGGTATGATGGTCATAGAGCTGGACCCGGATATGTTCAGCAATCTGCTTTTGGGAAACCAGGGACTGTTCCAGTACCAGTATTTATTTATCGCGGATCAGAAAGGACAGGTGATCTGCAGCAATCCAAAGGTGAACAATGGCTGGCAGGAAGAGATTAACGAAAGGTTTGACCGGGGCATCCGCCGTTTCCAGCTGACCTGGAAAGGAAAAGAATATTACGTCTGCGGGCAGTATAACGGTATTACCGGCTGGAAGTCCTATTCCGTCATACCTGTCTCCGGGCTCTTTCCCCAGGCAGGGGATTTATACAATGCCATCTGGCTGGTAGGCATCGTAAGCACCATAGGCATTGCCACGGTTATCGCCTTTTTGGTCTACGCCATGGCAAGACCTATCAAAAGGCTTTCAAAGGCAATGGGACAGGTCCAGAAAGGGGATTTTGCCGTCCGTGTGCCCAATAAGAGAAAGGATGAGATCGGAGAGCTGACAGAGTCCTTTAATTATATGCTGGATGAGATCAATACCCTGATCCGGCAGGTCTTTCAGGAGAAGATTGCACAAAAGAATGCGGAGGTCCAGGCGCTGCAGGCACAGATTAATCCCCACTTTTTGTATAATACCCTGGATTCCGTCAACTGGATGCTCATTGACCGGGGAGAGATGGATATCAGCGACATTATTATTTCCCTGGGAAGCCTGATGCGCTACAGCATAGAGGATGAGCAGGCCTTTGTCCCCCTTGAACGGGAATTGGAGTATGTGCTATGCTATTTAAAACTGCAGAAGAACCGTCTGGAGGACAGGCTGGAATATGAGGTGGAGGCGGAGACGGGACTGGAAAGCTGGAAGGTTCCAAAGCTGATCTTACAGCCGTTGGTGGAAAATGCCATAACCCATGGCATAGAGCCGGGAAAGAGAAAGGGAAAAATAAGAATAACGGCAGGGGATCACGGAGAGGAAATTCTCATCACTGTGGAGGATAACGGCAAGGGCATGACTCCGGAGCAGCTAAAGCATTTAAAGGAAGAGGTCCCTGATGGGGAAAGGGAAGGCCGCACCGGGATCGGGGTCAGAAATGTGGACCGCCGCCTGCGGCTTCATTACGGGGATCAGTATGGACTGACCATTGAAAGCCAGTACGGAGAGGGAACAGCTGTCCGCTTCCTCATACCGAAAACACAGCTTTCTGCCGGCGTCAGGGAGACAGGGAAGGGGGAAGCAGGGGGATGAAACTGGTAATTGTGGATGATGAGCCTAAGATCAGAAACGGTCTTTTAAAGCTTTTGAATGCCCAGGAGGGCTGGGAGGTGGCCGGAGCCTTTGAGGATGTGCCGTCGGCTCTTAAAGCCCTTTATGAGCTGAAGGCCGATGTGATTGTTACGGATATTAAAATGCCGGAGGTGTCCGGCCTTGATATGATCCGCCGGATCAGGGAACGGAATTTAAAGATTCCCATTGTTATCTTAAGCGGCTACAGCAATTTTTCCTATGCCCAGAAAGCCATTGAGCTGGGGGTCACAAGATATCTTTTAAAGCCCACCAATCCCAGGGAGTTAATCGCTGTGCTTAAGGAGCTGGAAAAGGATATGGAAATCCAGACGGAGAGCCCGCGGCCGGAGCCGGAAAATGAGGTGGGAAATTTACTGGTGGTGAAGGCCATCCGGTATATAGAGGTCCATTACGGGGGGAGGATCACCTTAGGGGAGATGGCGGAGGAGCTCCATCTGTCCCCCAATTATCTCTGCGAGCTTTTTAAGCGGCACACAGGGAAAAATCTCATGGAATATGTGACCGAATACCGGATGAGCCGGGCAAAGGAATATTTAAACCATATTGAATATAAGGTGTCCGATGTGGCTGAAATGGTGGGTTATAAGGAGGCCAAATATTTCAGCAGTGCATTCAAAAAGGCTTATGGCATGACCCCTATGGAATATAGGAATAAGCGGCAGCCTCCAAAGGCCGGTGAGATAAGATAACAAACCATGATGCGGTTATTGCAAACGGTATCATAGTTTGTTATTATTTAAAATGGAACAGCAGGCATAGGAAGTGCAGCTGCACTTTTGAATAACTTTTGGTTGGATAAAATATCGGAGGTGTTAGTATTATGGGTGATGAACTGAAAATAAAAATGTACACATTAACGCTGGACTGCAAAGACCCGCATGAATTAGCAAAATTCTATGGGGCGCTGCTCCAATGGGAAATACCGTTTTATGATGAAGAATACGCATGTGTTGGCGCCCGGGAACAAATCAGGGAGCATATCCCGGTATAATGTTTCAAAGAAATCCTGAATATAAGCCGCCCGTGTGGCCGTCAGAGCCTGATGCCCAACAACAAATGGCCCATATGGACTTCGCCGTTAATGATTTGGAAAAAGCGGTTCAATATGCAGTCCATTGTGGAGCGACAATCGCGGATCAGCAATTTTCTGATACCTGGAGAGTTATGTTTGACCCTGCGGGGCATCCTTTTTGCTTATGTCAAATGACATCAATTTTCGAAAGTGCCCATTTTGCGTTATTATAGAAAACCGCGAAGCTGAATAGTACAAGCATTTTCTGCGCTCGCCTTAGATACAATAGACGTAATCGCTTGATTACCGCCGCAATGCAAAAACGGTGAGGATTTTTCCTCGCCGTGTTATGTTTTGCCGTGTCACCGCCAATATGGCGGATACTTTTAAAAGACAGGAGAAATGACGAAAAAACATCTCCTGTCTTTTGCTTATTTAGACATAATGACAAAAAACATAATATTTTGGTGTAAATAGTAATCTGATAGAATTGTGTCAAATGCCGGGGAATGATAATCTATTACTACAAACATTTCACAAACGTCTGTCAATCATCAAAGACATGGAAAACTGTCAGATATTCACACGGACGAAACAAAAAAAGGAGGAAACCTATTATGAAGAAACGATTTGGCGCCTTATTCCTTGCGGCGGCCGTAGCATCAACGCTGGTACTGGGAGGCTGCAGTTCGGGAAAGGCACCGGAAACAAAAGCATCGGAACAGGGGACTGCGGCAGAGACGAAAGCGCCGGAAGAGGCGGCTAAAACAGGGGGAAAGAGCGGAGCGGATTATAAGATCGTCCTGATCCTGCCGGGACCCATCAATGACCAGAGCTGGAACGCCACAAACTACGCGGGACTGGTGGCGTGCAACGAAAAGCTGGGTACCAATATGGAATACGTGGAAAACGTACAGGCATCCGACTATGAGTCCACTTTCCGGGAATATGCGGAGAGGGGATACAACCTCATTATGGCGGCAGGCTCCCAGTTTGACGAGGCGGTGGCAGCGGTGGCCCCTAACTACAAGGACACCACTTTCTGTGTGGTAAACGGTTCCAAGAGCGACGGTGACAATGTAGCTCCTATTTTCCCAAAAGAATATGAGGCCAGCTATATCGCTTCCATTATCGCAGGAAATGTGACAAAGAACGGTAATTTTGCCACCATAGGCGGTTTCCCCAATGAGCCCATGGAGCACTTGATGGATGTATATGAGAAGAATTCCGTAAAGATCGCGGAAAGCCGCGGCATCTCCGGCGCAAAGGCTACCAGGGCTTATGCAAACAGCTGGAGCGATGTGGCCCTTGGAAAACAGATGGCGGAGCAGATGATTGACAACGGAGCGGACACCCTGTTC
>JASGGP010000131.1:0-12062 GCA_047604985.1 Lacrimispora sp. | reverse complement strand
TGTGAAACTTCCTTATGAATCTGAAATGTTTGATATCATTATCTGCAATGCCTCTTTTCATCACTATACGGAGCCGGATAAAGCGGCTGAAGAAATGAAAAGAGTCTTAAAAAAGGGAGGCGTTCTCATACTGGGAGATCCTACGCTGCCAGGGGAGTTGATGATAAAAATCATAAACAGCAGATTAAAAGACAGCAATTCCGGAGATTACCGGATTTACGGAAAAAAGGAAATTATCCCCCTGTTTCAGGCTCATGATTTTTCCGTAACCCAATGGAAACGGATCAATTACCGGACCTTTCTTTTTAACGCCGTAAAAAGGTAGATAAAAGAGAAGCTAAGGACAAAGAGTGAATAATCCTTTGCCCTTAGCTTTCCACAGACCGGCTTCATGATCTGTATTTCAGTTCTCATCCCATAACCAGTGAGACGTGATATTCCTTTTTCCCTTCCACATAAGGAATTTCATTTCCCTCTACAGCCACTCCGTCCACCAGAAAGGAAGCTTTGCCATCCCCATCCTGTCCCTTATGATCCACGTAAATATAATAATCCGCACCCCGGAATTTGCGCATTGCCGAAAATTCCTTTATGGATTCCGGCAGGCATGGATCAATCGTTAAGCCGTTAAAACCGGGACGGATTCCCAGAATATACTGGGAAATGCACACAAAGGACCAGGCCGCCGTTCCGGTCAGCCAGCTGTTTTTCGCTTCTCCGAAATTCCGGGCGTCTTTTCCTGCGATCATCTGCGCATAAGCGTAAGGCTCTGCCTTATGGATTTCACTGATATCCTCCGTATAGGCCGGAGAAGTGCGCCGGTAGATTTCAAATGCCCGGTCGCCCCGCCCGATCATGGTTTCCGCAATGGAAATCCAGGGATTGTTGTGGCAGAAGATTCCTGCATTTTCCTTATAGCCCGGCGGATAGGAAGAGATTTCCCCAAGGCGTTCCTGGTAAACGCTGTAGGGCGGCTGTAAAAGCACGATGCCGTAAGTTGTTTCCAGCCTTTCTTTCACGCTGTCCAGGGCCTTTTCTGCAAGACCCTCCTGGATTCCGATACCGCCCATAATACAAAATCCCTGAGGCTCAATAAAAATCTGCCCTTCTTTGCATTCCTTGGACCCGATTTTTTCTCCAAAGGCATCATAAGCCCGTAAAAACCAGTCCCCATCCCATCCCGATTGAAGCACAGCGTCATAGACCTTGTTCACCGAAGCTTCTGCTTCCAGAGCTTCATCTTCCTGTCCTGTTAAGCGGCACAGCTGTACATACTCTCTTCCGTACTTCACATACATGCCTGCAATCATTAAAGATTCCGCCACAGGCCCTTCCGATGGGCCGGTGGTCTGGAAGGATTCTCCAGGCTCTGTGGAAAAGCAGTTTAAATTCAGACAGTCATTCCAGTCAGCCCGCCCGATTAAAGGCAGGCCATGGGGGCCCAGATGGGTTTCGGTAAAGTGAAAGGACCGCCTTAAGTGCTCCATAAGAGGCTGGCTTTTTTCCTCGTCATTGTCAAAGGGAACCGATTCCTTAAGAATATCCCAGTTGCCGGTTTCCTTGATATAGGCGGAAACGCCTGCGATAAGCCATAAGGGATCATCATTGAACCCGCTTCCGATATCCATGTTTCCTTTTTTGGTAAGGGGCTGGTACTGGTGATAGGCGCTTCCATCCTCAAACTGGGTGGAAGCGATGTCAATGATCCTTTCCCTGGCTCTTTCCGGGACCATATGTACAAATCCCAGCAGATCCTGGCAGGAATCGCGAAAGCCCATGCCGCGGCCGGTTCCTGACTCATAGTAGGAAGCAGAGCGCGACATATTAAAGGTCACCATACACTGGTACTGGTTCCAGATGTTCACCATCCGGGCAGTCTTTTCATCGGCCATTTGAACGGAATAGGTGGAAAGCAGCCGTTCCCAGTACTGCTTTAATTCGGCAAGTGCTGCATCCACCTGTGCCTTGGTCCGGTATTTTGCTAAAACAGAGGCGGAAGGGGCTTTGTTGATGAGATTTGGTGCGGCCCATTTCTCCTCTTTTGGGTTTTCCCCATATCCCAGCACAAAGATAAATTCCGTCTCCTCACCCGGTTCCAGATGGACGGTCAGGCGGTGGGAGCCGATGGGGGACCAGCCGCTGGCAATGGAATTGCCGGATGCGTTTTTCTTAACCATGGCAGGAGACTGGTTAGACCGTATACACCCACAAAGGTGTTTCTGTCCGTATCAAATCCCTGAATATCCGCATTAACGGAATAATAGGCATAATGATTCCGCCGTTCCCTGTACTCTGTTTTGTGGTAAATGACAGAGCCTTCCACCTCCACCTCTCCGGTGTTTAAATTTCTCTGGAAATTGGTCATATCATCCACAGCGTTCCACAGACAAAATTCCACATAAGAAAACAGGGTGAAATCCTTTGGCTCATCTGTCTCGTTTTTTAAGATCACCTGGTTGATCTCGCAGGTATCGTGGAGCGGGACAAAGGCGGTGACAGAGGCGGATAAGCCATTCTTTTTTCCCTGATAGCGGGTCACACCCAGGCCATGGCGGCATTCATAGAAATCCAGGGGCGTCTGGGACGGCTGCCATCCAGGATTCCAGATGGTACCGTTTTCGTTAATATAGTAATAGTGTCCGTTGCTGTCTAAGGGGACACTGTTATAGCGGTACCTGGTCAGCCTTAACAGCTTCGCATCTTTATAAAAACTGTACCCGCCTCCCGTGTTGGAGACCAGGGAAAAGAAATTTTCACTGCCCAGATAGTTGATCCAGGGCAGCGGAGTGTCCGGGACAGTAATGACATATTCCTTTTTCAGGTCATCGAAATAACCGTATTTCATATGGAATAGCTCCTTTCAGTTGGATGAGACTTTTGCAGAAAACGACATTTTTCGAAAACGATTAAGAAAGCAAATATAAAACATATAAGGCAATAATAGCGCGTGAAAAGCAAAAATACAAGAGGATTTTTTAAAATAAAAGTATAGACCGAAATAAATGGTATAAAGTGCACAAAAAACAGAGAGTCAAATTATATAAACTAGATAAAATTTAAAAATATATTGATTTTTCCCTGGAAAAGGGGTATAGTGAAATTGCGAAAACGATTAAGTAAAAAAGGATGAGACATATGATTTCTATGAAAGAGCTGGCGCGGCACTGCGGAGTATCGGTTGCCACGGTGAGTAAAGCCCTGAATGATCAAAGCGACATCGGGGAAGACACAAAAACTAAAATTAAAAAGGCGGCTGAAAAGCTGGGGTATTTCCCCAACGCTGCGGCCAGGTCCTTAAAAACCAACAGAAGCTATAACATCGGGGTTCTGTTTGTAGACGAGGCCAACAGCGGCCTGACCCATGAGTATTTTGCGGCAGTACTGGAAGGCTTTAAGGTAGAGGCTGAGAAGCAGGGATATGATATCACCTTTATCAACGGTCAGATAGGAAAAAGAAAGGTTTCTTATTATGACCACTGTAAATATAGAAATGTGGACGGAGTGGTCATTGCCTGTGTGAATTTTGACAGCCCGGAGGTAATCGAGCTTTTGGGAGGCGACATTCCGGTGGTTACCATTGACCACATTCACGAGAACTGTTCCTCTGTTTTATCCGACAACGCCAAAGGAATCCAGAGCCTGATGGAATACATCTATGAAAAGGGGCACCGCAGGATTGCCTATATTCACGGGCAGACAAGTACAGCCGTAACAAAGGCCAGACTCACCAGCTATCACCGGTTTATTGAAAGCCACCAGCTTCAGATCCCGGATGATTACACGCTGGAAGCAGATTATTTAGACAGCAGCCAGGCCATGGAGTGCACCAGGGAGCTTCTTGACAGAAAGGACCCTCCTACGTGTATATTGTATCCGGATGACACCGCCCTGATCGGCGGATTAAATGAAATACGGGCAAGGAATTTAAGGGTTCCTGAGGACATTTCCATTGCAGGATATGACGGCAGCCGGGTATCACAGCTTTTAAGCCCCAGGCTGACCACCATAAAGCAGGATACGGCGGCCATCGGCAAACAGGCTGCAAAAAAATTAATAAGCACCATAGATAAACCCAAGACGACTTTCACGGAACAGATCATTGTGGAAGGCTCGCTGATAGAGGGGGAATCCGTAGGGTATACAAATGTTTAGAATCTTATATATCAGAAAAGGAGAGGGTAATATGAAGAAGAAAATGTTAGGCGGATTGTTATGTGCGGCAATGGCGGCATCACTGATTTCAGGCTGCAGCTCCGGCGCAAAGAGCGGAGCAGGCGCAGCTCCTGAAACAACTGGGGCAGGAACAACTGCGGCAGCAGCGGAAACAACTGCGGCTGCGGCGGCAGAAAGCACCGAGGGAAAGGTGATCAACATTTACGTATGGAATGATGAGTTCAAAGCAAGGTATGAGGACTATTATTCCTCCAAGCTGCCGGCAGGCTATACGGTGAATTTCGTAACTACGCCAAGTGAAAACAATGCATATCAGAATGCTCTTGACGAGGCCCTGTTGAATCAGGACAGCGCAGCGGCGGATGACAAGGTCGACATGTTCCTGGTAGAGGCGGATTATATCTTAAAATATGTAAATTCCGATACCACCCTTGATTTAAAGGATATCGGCATTACGGATCAGGATTTGTCCAAACAGTATGACTATACCAAGGTCATCGCCCAGGATGGCAGCGGTGCGCAAAAGGGCATCTCCTGGCAGGGCTGCCCGGGACTTTATATTTACCGCCGTTCCATTGCCAAAGAGGTGCTTGGAACAGATGATCCCGCAGAAGTTCAAAAATCAATCAACGACTGGGATTCCTTTAACAAGACGGCTGCTCTCATGAAGGAGAAAGGCTATTATATGGTATCCGGCTTTGACGACTCCTACCGGACCTTTTCCAATAACGTTTCCGCTCCTTGGGTTGACGGAAACAAGATCGTCATTGATCCGAAAATGGAAAGCTGGGTAGAACAGACAAAGGATTATACGGATAAGGGCTACAATCAGAAGACCATCCTCTGGGCACCGGAATGGGCTGCAGGCCAGGGCCCCGAAGGAAAAGTATTCGGTTACTTCATGCCGGCATGGGGCGTTGACTTCGTTATGGCAGGAAACTCCCTTGCAACAGCAGAGGCTGACGGAGGAAAGCAGGAGGTTGGAAACGGCTGCTACGGTGACTGGGCCGCAACTACCGGACCTGAGTCCTATAACTGGGGCGGAACCTGGCTCTGTGCAGCAAATGGAACCGACAATCCTCAGATCGTAGCAGACATCATGAAGACCATCTGCTGTGACGATGCCACCATGAAGAAGATCGTAGAAGAAAAGAATGACTTTGTAAACAACAAGACCGTTATGGAAGAACTGGCAAAGAGCGATTATAAGTCCGCATTCCTCGGAGGACAGAATCCTCTGCAGATGTACTGCGATGCAGCCGAAAAGATTGATATGAGCAAAATTTCTCCTTATGACCAGGGCCTGAATGAAGAATTCCAGACCGCTATGCATGATTATTTCAACGGAACCGTTGACAAAGATACGGCACTCAAGAATTTCTATACAGCAGTCTCTGAGAAATATCCGGAATTAAAAGCTGAATAGCCATAAAAATGCAGGGCGGGAGATTCCCGTCCTGCATGGAATCAGGAGGTTCTGCCATGGTAAAAGAAAAAAAGGCAAAGGCCGGAAAAAAGATCAGCTACTCAAAATGGGGATATATTTTTCTGATACCTTTTTTTGCCACCTATTTTATATTTTCATTCATCCCCCTGGTGAATACTTTTTATAACAGCCTGTTCGAGAATTACCGTTCCGGGCTGACACAGGTCGGTCCCAATTTTGTGGGACTGCAAAACTATGCATCCATTTTTCAAAGTGACTTGCTTAAATATATGGGCAATACCATGATCCTGTGGATCATCGGCTTCATCCCTCAGATCCTCATTTCTCTTCTTCTGGCAGTCTGGTTTGCCGATTACCAGATGAGGTTAAGAGGCAGCAGCTTCTTTAAGACCGTCATTTATCTGCCCAATGTCATCATGGCTGCCTCCTTTGCCATGCTGTTCTTTGCGCTGTTTTCCGATGAAGGTCCTATGAATAACCTGCTGATAAAAATAGGGATCGCAGACACTCCCATCCGTTTTCTCACTACGGTCTGGGGGACCAGGGGACTGGTAGGTCTGATGAACTTCATGATGTGGTTCGGAAACACCACCATCCTTTTGATGGCGGCAATCCTTGGAGTGGATGCTTCCCTTTTTGAGGCCGCTTCCATTGACGGGGCAAAGTCCTTTCAGATTTTCACGAAAATAACCATGCCGATTATCAGACCTATTTTCATTTATGTATTTATTACTTCCTTAATCGGCGGACTGCAGATGTTTGATGTGCCCCAGGTTTTAACCAATGCGAAAGGAACTCCCGACAGGACCAGCACCACACTGATCATGTTTTTGAATAACCATCTCTACAGCAAGAACTACGGTATGGCAGGGGCCTTGTCTGTGATTCTGTTTATTATTACAGCGGTTCTCAGCCTTATGGTATTCTTTGTGCTGACCGGCTCCGGGAATAAGAAAGGGGGACATCGGTAATGAATGGCCTGAAAAAATTTAAGACAGCGGTTATTTACGTGGTATTATCCCTTTTGGCGTTTTTATGCCTCTTTTTCTTCTATTGCCTGATTATTAATGCGACCAGATCCCATCCGGAGATTTCAAAGGGCTTCTCCTTTATACCGGGAAAATCCTTTGGCTCAAATCTGTATAATGTGCTTCACAATAAGAACCTGCCGGTTCTTCACGGAATTGCCAACAGCTTTTTAATCGCAGGCAGCTCCGCGGTCCTGTCGGTATACGTTTCGGCGCTGACCGCTTATGCCATTCACGCCTATGAGTTCCGGCTGCGCAGGGGGGTATATCTCTTTATTCTTCTGGTCATGATGATACCGACTCAGGTAACGACACTGGGCTTTTTAACTCTCATAGGAAAAATGGGCCTAGCGGACAGCTTTCTTCCATTGATTCTTCCGTCCATGGCGGCTCCCGTGGTGTTTTACTTTATGGTTTCCTATTTTGAGAGCAATCTTCCTTTGGAAATTGTGGAATCGGCAAGAATTGACGGTTCCAATGAGTTTTACACCTTTAATTTCATTGTGCTTCCCATTGTGAAGCCGGCGCTGGCCGTCCAGGGTATTTTCGCCTTTGTGGCATCCTGGAACAATTACTTTGTGCCGGCCCTGGTTTTAAGATCCAATACAAAAAAGACCCTGCCGATTTTAATTGCCCAGCTTCGAAGCGCGGATTTCTTGAAATTTGACATGGGTCAGGTCTACATGCTGATCACCATTGCCATCATTCCGGTGGCTGTCATATATTTGTGTCTGTCAAAATTCATTATCGGAGGGATTACGGCAGGCAGCGTGAAAGGATAAAGGAATGAATTTCAAAAAGGATTTTACATGGGGCGTCGCCACTTCTTCCTATCAGATTGAGGGAGCCCCGAGGGAAGACGGAAAGGGCCTTTCCATCTGGGATGTATTTACCGGAGAAGAGGGCAGGATTTTTGAGAACCACAGCGGAGACGTTGCCTGTGACCATTATCACCGGATGAAAGAGGATGTGGCTTTATTAAAGGAGCTTGGAGTGAAAGCCTACCGGTTCTCCATTTCCTGGCCCCGGATTCTGCCCCGGGGAACCGGCGCCGTAAATGAAAAGGGCGTGAAGTTTTATTCCGATCTGGTAGATGAGCTGTTAAAATATGGAATCACCCCTTACGTTACCTTATACCACTGGGATTATCCCAATGACTTGGAAATGCAGGGCGGCTGGCTGAATCCGGCCAGTCCGGAGTGGTTTGCCCTCTATGCCGAAGCAGTGGCAAAGGCCCTGGGAGACAGGGTAAAGCATTTCTTCACATTCAATGACCTCAGATATTTACCTGGCTGGGCTATGACAAATGCACCCATGCTCCGGGCATTAAATATCCTGAGGCAAGGCTTCTTGCCATGTGCCGCCATATCGCCCTGGCTCACGGAAGAGCGGTAAAAACCTTAAGGGAACTGGTGCCGGGCTGTAAGGCAGGGTATGCGCCTACCTGCGGCAATGCCTACTGGCCCATGGAAGAGACCAAGGAGCTGATCCTCGCTGCCGCCAGGCTCCAGAATTCTTTCAGCCGTCAGGACTGGCTTCACTCATCCGCATTCTGGAATGAGCTCTTTATAAAAGGAAGGTTTCATGAAAAATGCGGGAAATTATTCGGTCAGGACCTGCCTCTCATCACAGAGGAGGACCGGGCCGTTATCAGCCAGCCCCTTGATTTCTGCGGAATGAACTTATATCAGGGAACCTCAGTAAGCCTTGATGAGACGGGAAAGCTTTTCCTTGGAAAGCTTCCGGCCGGACACGGAAAGACAGGAATGGGCTGGCCCATAACGCCAAAGGCCATGTACTGGGCGGTCCGTAATTTTAGTGAAACGTACGGCATTCCGCTGCTCATAACGGAAAACGGGATGTCGGCCCTTGATGTGGTGTCCTTGGACGGAAAGGTCCACGATCCGGGAAGAATCGATTATCTGCACCGCCATTTGCTGGAGCTGGAAAAAGCGGCGGCAGACGGCGCAGAGGTGGACGGCTATTTTCTTTGGAGCTTTTTAGACAATTTTGAATGGGAAAAAGGGTATGACGACAGGTTCGGCATTGTTTATGTGGACTATGAAAGCCAGGCCAGAATTCCCAAAGACAGTTTTTACTGGTACCGTGATCTCTTTTCCTGACCCATGGGAAAGAGCTCCGGTCAATCATAATGCAGCAGGATGCGTCTTAAATCCGGTCAAACAGGCCAGTTTCAAGGCGCATTCTGCTGCATTACTGCGTTCTGCTGATCTTGCCAACTTCTTGACACGGCCCCCTTTCATCTTGACACCGTTTTGATTTAATCTCTGATATGATTGCCAACGTAAGGATATTCGTTGTACAGAAAGAAAATAATAATGAGGTGACGGTTATGGATTGGTTGGGAATTATTCTTTGGGTGTTTGTAATCCTTCTTGCTGCCTGCTGCATTCTTCAGTGGTGGAAGAACATTCACCGCTAGGGCAGGAAGAAGCATCAAAGGACAGACGGTGTAAGAAATTAAAAAAGGGAGATGAAAGGATGGGAATTGTTTTGACACTGGCAGGTGCAATCGGTTTTGCCCTGTTGATTTATTTATTTTACGTTTTATTCAGAGGTGACAAATCATGAGCTATACGGTGATACAGGATATATTTTATATTATTGTTTTAATCGGACTGTCGGTGCCCCTGGGCATCTATATTTACAGGGTGATGACCGGGCGGAAGGTGTTTCTGACCCCTGTTCTTGCCCCTGTGGAAAAAGGGATTTATAAACTGATGGGGATTTCCGGCCAAGAGGAAATGAATCCCGGAAAATATGCGCTTTCCGTTTTTTTCTTCAGCGGGGCAGGTTTTGTTTTCCTCTTTCTCTTGCTGATGCTTCAGGGCTTTTTGCCCTTTAACCCTGAGGGGATGAAGGGAACCAGCTGGCATCTGGCCTTTAACACGGCCGCAAGCTTTATTTCCAACACCAACTGGCAGGCTTATGCGGGAGAATCTTCATTATCTTATTTCACCCAGTTTTTAGGCCTTACGGTTCAGAACTTTGTGTCCGCCGCAACCGGAATTGCCGTCCTGTTCGCATTGATCAGGGGCTTTGTCTTAAAAGAAAAGAAGACCCTGGGAAGCTTCTGGACCGACTTAACGAGAACTGTGCTCTATATTCTTATCCCTCTTTCCGTTGTCATGGCCCTGCTTCTCGTATCCCAGGGGGTGGTGCAGACTTTCAGCTCCTATAAGGAAATCGCTTCGCTGGAAAACGGAGCTGCGCAGACAATTCCCTTAGGCCCTGGGGCAAGTCAGATTGCGATTAAGCAGCTTGGAACAAACGGAGGCGGCTTTTTGGAATGAACTCCGCTTTTCCCCTGGAGAATCCCACGCCTTTCTCCAATTTTCTGCAGGTTCTGGCGATTCTGTTGATTCCCGCTTCCCTTTGTGTCAGTTTTGGAAGGGCGGTAAAGGACAGCAGGCAGGGAAAATCCATTTATGTTGCCATGATGGTTTTCTTTGTGGCAGCTCTTGCAGCCGGGACAGCTGGCGAGCAGTTTACAGGTCCTGTATTCCAGGGAGTCACTTCTTCCGGAAGCATGGAGGGGAAAGAGGTCATTCACGGCATTGGGGCGTCCTCTTTGTGGGCAGCGGCCACCACGGCCGCATCAAACGGGTCCGTCAACGCAATGCACGACAGCCTTACTCCTCTGGGGGGACTGGTGCCCTTATTCCTCATGCAGCTTGGGGAAATTGTATTCGGCGGAGTGGGGAGCGGACTTTACGGGATGCTTGCATTTGTGCTGCTTACGGTATTCATTGCAGGACTCATGGTGGGAAGGACGCCGGAATATCTGGGGAAAAAGGTGGAACCCTTTGACATGAAGATGGTGTGTTTAATTGTCCTCACCCCGCCCTTACTGACACTTCTGGGAACCGCTGCCGCCGTCCTTCTGCCTGAAACAGCATCACGGCTGACCAATTCAGGGGCCCATGGCTTTTCGGAGGTTCTGTATGCTTTCTCTTCCATGGCAAATAATAACGGCAGCGCCTTTGGAGGACTTCAGGCGGATAATGTGTTCACAAATGTAGCAGGAGGGATCATTATGCTGCTGGTCCGCTTTATTCCCATAACGGCCGTAATCTATCTTGCCGGAAACATGGCCCAGAAGAAAGCAGTTGCCACCGGCGAAGGGACTCTGTCTACCAGCAACCCCACATTTGTGGGACTTTTGATCGGAGTTATTCTCATCATAGGTGCTTTGAGCTTTTTGCCGGCCCTGGCTCTTGGCCCGGTTGCCGATTTCTTTACAACGCGATAATAATAGAAGGTGATAAAAATGGAAAAAAAGAATGTTGATAAGAGCATCCTTTTGGATGCGCTGAAACAGTCCTTTGTGAAGCTGTCTCCCCGGGTGCAGGTGAAAAATCCTGTCATGCTGGTGGTTTATATAGGCGCTGTACTGACTGCTGTCCTGTATTTTCTTTCCTTTGCAGGACTTGCAGGAGAAAGGGCAGGCTATACGCTGGCCATTTCCGTCATTTTATGGTTTACGGTGCTGTTTGCCAATTTTGCCGAGGCCATTGCAGAAGGACGGGGACGGGCCCAGGCCGACAGCCTGCGCAGCGCCAGAAAGGATGTTAAGGCCAAAAAGCTGAAATCTCCCGCTAATACAGAGGAGTATACGGAGGTTCTGTCCAATACCTTAAAAAAAGGCGATATCGTATACGTCAAAGCAGGAGAGCAGATCCCCATGGACGGAGAGGTGATCGACGGAGCCGCCTCTGTTGATGAAAGCGCCATTACAGGGGAATCGGCCCCGGTTATCAGGGAATCAGGCGGTGACCGGAGCGCTGTCACAGGAGGAACCACTCTGGTTTCCGACTGGCTGATTATTGAGGTGACCGCGGAAGCGGGAGAAAGCTTCCTGGATAAGATGATTTCCATGGTGGAAGGGGCTTCCAGAAAGAAAACGCCCAATGAAATTGCTTTGCAGATTGTACTCATAACCTTAACCATTATTTTTCTTGTGGTTACGGCAACCCTGCTTCCCTTTACGTATTTTGCCAGTGTTCAGGCCGGTTCAGGCTCGGCCATTTCCATTACAAATGTGATCGCCCTTTTAGTATGCCTTGCGCCTACCACAATCGGCGCCCTTCTTTCCTCTATCGGCATTGCGGGCATGAGCCGGTTAAACCAGGCCAATGTTCTGGCAATGAGCGGCCGGGCCATAGAAGCAGCCGGAGATGTGGATGTGCTTTTACTGGATAAGACAGGAACCATCACCTTGGGAAACCGCCAGGCCAGCGAGTTTCTGCCCGTCGCCGGAGTTACGGAGCAGGAGCTTGCCGATGCAGCCCAGCTTTCCTCCCTTGCCGATGAAACCGCCGAAGGAAGAAGCATTGTGGTCCTTGCCAAGGAGAGGTTTGGAATACGGGGCAGGGAACTTTCTAAGCTGGGAG
>JASGGP010000130.1:0-12123 GCA_047604985.1 Lacrimispora sp. | reverse complement strand
CGATCACATTGGAAGCATAGGTGCCGGTCACGCCGATTCCGCCAAGGCAATAGGGATGGCTGGATTTACATGCGCTCTTTCCTCCCTGGCTTTCTCCAAAGGGAATGTTAAATTCTTCACAAAACTGTTCTACAATCTCACCTGCATCAGAATAGCGGACGCCTCCGCCCACAACGACAATGGGCTTCTTTGCCTTTGAAATCACATCGGCAATATCATCCAGTTCTTCTTCTACTGCAAGAGGCCTGGTGATTCTGTGTACCCGCTTCTTGAAAAAGTAGTCCGGATAATCATAGGATTCGCCTTCCACATCCTGACAGAGGGAAATACAGCAGGCCCCTGTCTCCGCCGGGTCTGTCAGGACGCGCATGGCATTTATGAGAGCTGACATGATCATTTCCGGTCTGGTGATCCGGTCCCAATATTTGCACACCGGCTTGAAAGCGTCGTTGGTGGTTGTGGCAAGGCTGCTGCTCTGTTCCAGCTGCTGCAGCACAGGGTCCGGCTGTCTGGAAGCAAAGGTATCGGCCGGGAATACGAGAAGCGGAATATTATTGACTGTGGCTGTAGCGCAGGCTGTCACCATATTGGCAGCGCCCGGTCCTACGGATGAAGCGCAGGGAATGATCCTCTTCCGGTTGTTCTGCTTGGCAAAGGCAATGGCCGCATGGCACATGCCCTGCTCATTTCTTCCCTGAAATACTTTTAACTGACCCGGATTGCTGTCCAGGGCTTCCCCCAGACCTACCGCTATTCCATGGCCGAAAATAGTAAAGAATCCTTCTACGAATTTTGTCTCAACTCCATCCATGGATACATATTGATTATCCAGAAATTTCACAAGTGCCTGGGCAGTTGTCATTCTCATTTTTTTCTCTCCTTTTTATACACGGGCGATCATTTCACCGAATTTTTCTTTTTCTTCCTTGATAAATGCGTGTACTTTCTCCGGACCTGGAAGATCATCGGAACAGTTATTGCTCTTTACCATCATGGAAGCCTCTGCGGAACCAAATTCCAGACAGTCAATAATATCCCAGCCCTGATATAAGCCGTATAAAAATCCGGAACCGTATCCGTCTCCACCGCCGAAGCCTTTTCTGGCCTGGACCGGAAATGGCTTGATTGAAAACTTCCGGTCATCGCTGGTATAAGCTGTGGAACCTTTCATCCCATGCTTGATTACAACGATTTTAGCGTTGTAGCTCTGCCACAGAGCCGCACTTTCCTCGTCTGTCATACCCGGCTTTATCAGGCTTTCAGTCAGGTCAAATTCTTCTCTGGAGCCCATGATAATATCCGCTTCCTTTGCTACGATGGAGTAATAAACGGAAATTTCATCCCCATTCTTCCAGTTATAAGCCCTGTAATCAATATCGAAAATAATTTTCACATCATTTCTCTTTGCCAGCATGACAGCCTTGATGGCTGCTTCTCTGGAAGGGCTCTCTGCCAGAGCCGTACCGGATATAAGAATGGCCTTAGACCTTTTAATATATTCCTCGTCGATGTCCTGGACGGACAGCTGCAAGTCTGCAATGCAGTTCCGGTACATAAGAATGCTGCTTTCACTTGGGGAAAGCATTTCCGTAAAGGTCAGGCCAAGCTTCTCTCCGTTGGTGCATTTCGTGATATGAGAGGTGTCAATGCCCTGGTCATTAAAATAATCCACTACAAATTCCCCAAACTGGTCATCGGATACCTTTCCGATAAAACCGGCTTTCATGCCGTGCCTGGTTACGCCTACGGCAATGTTTGCAGAACCGCCCACAAATTTTTCAAACATGTGGACTTTCTTTAAGGGCTTGAATTCCTCTTTTGCCTGATCGTTATAGGCTGGGTTGAAATCAATGGCTACCCGGCCTAAGAGAATCAGGTCAAGTTCTTTGGATTCGTCAAATGTTACATACTTCATTCTCTCACCTCTCCGTTTCATTATAATTTATTTTGCTTTCCCTTACTCCGTCTTTTTGCGTGCTTTTTTCTCGCACATTACGTGCTTTAATTATATCACGCACGCAAATTGCGTGCAAGCACTTTCGGCATTTCTACAGTAAATTTTACAGCCTCCGGTGGCCTGCAGCGTTCCTAAAGGTTATATTTCGTTTTAATGATAATATCAGTAAAGTAAAATTCCTTTTCTGCTTTCCTGTTCCTCTGTATGATATCGGCCAGTATAAATAAGGAACGGTATCCCTGAGTATAGCCATCCTGATCAATCAAAAAATCAACGTCTCCATCCGCCAAGGCCCTGACGTTTCCGGTTGTCAGATCGTAGATGATTACATGGGGTCTCTTTTCAAGGCCCATCCTGGCGAAAGCCCGTTTTACTCCTGCCTGTCCTCCCGAAAACACAACAATGCCCAGAAGGTCAGGAAAAGCATTTAAGGTATTTACAATAATCTTCTCCACTTCTTCACTTTCGTCAAAGCTGCTCTGCACTCCCACCAGCTCCAGCCCCGGAAATGTCCGCTTGGTCTCCTCCACAAAGCCATCCACGCGCATACTGTTGACGCTGTTTCCGAAATACCCGGTAATCGCAAGTACCTTTCCCTTACCTCCGGTCAGCATCCCCATAAGGCCTGCTGCGGTGCGTCCGCTCTTTCGGCTGTCCTGGCCTACAAAGCTGTTTCTCTTTGTTCCTACAATATCCGAATTAAAAGTGACTACTGATATTCCCTGCTCCGTCAGATTATTGAGCCTGTCTCTGATCCTGTCGCATTCCACAGGCATAATGGCAATGCCTGACACCCCCTTTTTTTCCAGTCTGTCAAGGGCAGCCAGCTGTTCCTCTTCACTCACTGTGGCGCATTCTTCCAAAACCAGCTCAACTCCCCGGTTTTTCAGTTCCCGCCCTGCATCTTCAATTCCTCTTTTAATCGGAATCATAAAGGACGACCTGACCAGCTGGGTTACGACTCCCAGCCTTACCGGCTGAAGTTTTGCCGCGGTTTTTTCTTTCTTGGGCACATAGCCTATCTCATCTGCAATTTGAAAAATCCGTTCCGCCACTTCTTTATTCACTCTTCCGCGTTTATTCAAGGCGCGGTCTACCGTTCCTCTGGATACTCCCGCTATCTCTGCTATTTCCTGAATGGTTCCCGCCATATAAAACTTCTCCTTTTTTGTGCTTTTCTTACTTCATCATATCACACGCCAAAAAAGCACGCAAGTATATGCGTGCTTTTTTATATCTTTTTTTGAATTTTTAACAGCTTTTATTCAGTAATCCCATATATCTTCCGGTATTCCGCTTTCCCCCTGCATATTCCCATATCCTACCGCCGCAGAAACAGGATCCATTAGAGCCGTTATCAATAGCCAGCTTCCATTTCCTTTATTCTGTCATACAGATACTGGTTAGCCGGAACCAGAATTCCATGCTTCTTTGCCAATTGCAGCACTGTCCCGGCAAACATTTCCACCTCAGACCGGCGCCGGGCTACGCCATCCTGACGCATGGAGGGCATTCCTTCCGGCGACAGGGTTTGGATGAGGGCTAGATATTCATTTAAATCCTTTTCCCCCAGCATGACCCCTTCCGCCTGCCCCAGGGCGATCACCTCCCGCATTGCCCCTATCATGGTGCGGTTCGCCTCTCCTGGCGTCAGGCAGCCAAGGTAATTCGTTTCATACATCATGCAGGCCTGATTAACACCCACATTCAGCATAAACTTTCCCCACATCCGATGTACAATGTCCTCATCCTCCGTATAGGGCATGGCGATCTCATCAAAATAGGCCTTGACCGCCTCCAGGTTTTCCCTCTGACACTCTTCCTTTGCTCCGATGCGGAGCTCTCCCATTTTCGTAAAGGTCAATTCGTTTCCAAATTTCATGGCATCCATTCCCTGAGCCACCGTATCAATGAGATGCTCTCTGCCATACCGATTCGCAATCATATCTTCACTGGAAATGCCGTTGAGCACGGACATGACAACGGTCCCCTCTCCGATGCATCCGGCCATCTCCTCAATGGCAGCCTCCAGACCATTGTATTTTACTGCCACTATAAGCAAATCTACCGGCTTCATGTCTTTACAGCCGCAAATGCGGAATTTGTATGGTTTCTTATTCTTATAAAATATCTGATTTCTGTATTTTTCCGTCCGTTCTTCATTCATTACGTAGGAAACGCTATCCTCTCCCTTTTTATCTATGATATATGTACCATATAAAAGTCCCAAAGCGCCCATTCCGATAATTGCTGTAGTTTCAATTTTCTTCATTTTCCCTTTACTGACCTCCTGCATGCAATTCTTTTATCCGGAAGCAATCCCATTCCACCAGATTCTTCCATGGTTTAAGCATAGCACGAAAGCAGGACTGTGTACAGAAAAAATCGAGAGGACACAAACGATCCGGCAATGTTATCACTTAATGAATTTTAATGAGGAATAACCCCAGCACACAAAGCCCTACCCCCAAAAGCTGGCGTATGGTAATTTGTTCCCTATAAAGAGCCATACCTATAAAAAGCAATATTACGGCTACAATTATATTTGCAGCCAAGGCACTACTGCTGATTTCCCATCCGCTACGGTACATGGTAATAAAACCAAATTCTATTCCGACTATGGCGATTCCCAAAGCATAGCTTGTCCAGTTCAGGCTTGCGAAAGCCTTTGTCAGCTTTCCGCCGTTCAGAAAGAACAGCAGAAAAGTAAATATCATGCTTATGGTGTAGGAAACAGCCAGGGACAGGTACACATTTGCATTTCCCGGAGAATTTTTAGCGATATTGTGATAAAATACGTTTGAAATTATCACCAGCAATAAAGGCAAATAGTATTTCAAATCCATTATTCTTCCTCCGCCAGTACTTTTTCCATCCGGACATGCTCACAGTATTCATCATAATAGGGCTCGCCTGTTTCAACGTATCCGTTCTTCTTATAAAACTCCTTTGCTCTCACCTGTGCGGACAGGACAATTTTCTTTCCGTCTTCTAAGGCCACCATATTTTCTACGGTTTTCATGATACCGCTTCCCATATGTTTTCCCCGATGAGACTTCAAAACAGCGATTCTTCCCACAAAATAAACACCATCTTCATTTCCCTTGTAGTAACGGCAGGTGGCAACAGGGGCATTGTTGTCATAGAAAACCAAATGCTTCGCGGTTTGATCAATCTCATCAAATTCATTTTCAAAACCCTGTTCTTTTACAAATACCTCTTCCCGTATGAATTTCACCTCATCAGTTAATTCATTCATCTTCTTAAACATAATTTCCTCCTTTTGCAAAAAACAGGCACCCAAGACCAAACCTTATAATGCAGCATAGCTGCACCGTACCTACGGTTTAGTCCTGGATGCCTGATACCTTTTATCCGGTGATAAAAGAAAGCATGAAATCTAAATTTTCGTTCATTTTAGCAAAGGGATGAGGTTTTGTCAAGCATGAACCGGAAAATACCTGCTGCCGTATGAATTTTCAGCTTTTCACCATATGCCATATAAGGTATAATTCTATATAAGTGCTGCATACGCCACGGGGAATTTGTAAAAGCTTCCCGATACCGGCGCATGTCAGGACCTTGACCACTTGGAAAGGGGATTACCGTATGTCACAAATAACCAAGCGTGCATTAGAAGAATCACTGAAAAGAATGCTGTTGAAAAAGCCGGTTAACAAAATAACCATTTCGGATATTACCGAAGACTGTGGAATTAACCGTATGACTTTCTATTACCATTTCAAGGACATTTACGATTTGATTGAATGGGCCTGTGTGGAAGACGCAGCAAAGGCACTGGACGGGAAGAAAACATATGACACCTGGCAGCAGGGCTTTCTTCAGATTTTTCAAGCGGTTCTGGATAATAAGCCATTTATTCAAAACGTATATAACTCCGTCAGCAGGGAACAGGTCGAAACCTATCTATATACCCTTACTCATAATTTGCTGATGGGAGTCATCGAAGAAAAAGCGGAAGGGATAGAAATCCGGGACACAGATAAAAATTTCATTGCCGATTTTTATAAATTTGCATTTGTCGGTCTGCTGCTGGACTGGATTAAAAATGGAATGCGTAAAGATCCGCAGCAGATCGTTGACCAGCTCAGTATTCTGATTGATGGGGATATTACGAAAGCTCTGGATAAATACCGTATTGATAAAACACATCAAACTCCCTGATTTGATAAAAATATTTACATTCCAAATGCCATGATAAAAATCTTATCATGGCATTTTTTTTGATCATAGTAATTTAATCAATGATGAGTTAAATTTAAAACGTAAGAAACTTAAACAACATTTACGGAGGTATGATTATGTATTATTCCAGTGGAAATTATGAGGCATTTGCACGTCCTGAAAAACCAGAAGGCGTTGACCGCAAATCCGCCTATATCATCGGTTCCGGCTTGGCCGCCCTTGCAGCGGCATGCTTCCTTGTCCGCGATGGACAAATGAATGGAAAAAGAGTTCATATTCTTGAAAAGGACCCAATCCCCGGCGGCGCCTGCGACGGCTACCAATACGATAATTTGGGGTATGTAATGCGCGGCGGCCGTGAAATGGATAATCACTTTGAATGCATGTGGGATTTGTTCCGCTCCATTCCATCCATTGAGACAGAGGGCGTAAGCGTCCTTGACGAATATTATTGGCTCAACAAGCACGATCCCAACTACTCTCTCATGCGTGCTACCGTCAACCAAGGGGAAGATGCCCATACAGACGGCAAATTTGATCTTTCTGATAAGGGCGCCATGGAAATCATGAAGCTTTTCTTTACACCCGCTGAGGATCTGTATGACAAACGAATCAATGAAGTTTTTGACGATGAAGTCTTAAATTCAAACTTCTGGCTGTACTGGCGAACCATGTTCGCATTTGAGAACTGGCATAGTGCACTGGAGATGAAGCTTTACATCAAGAGGTTTATTCACCATATCGGCGGACTGCCGGATTTCAAGGCTCTCCGTTTTACTAAGTACAACCAATATGAGTCCATGATTCTTCCCATGATTAAATACCTTGAATCCAACAACGTCCAGTTCCACTATAACACCAAGGTAGAAAACGTGGAATTTGACATTAGCAAGGACAAAAAGGCTGCAAAATCCATTTCGGTTATACGGGACGGCAGGAATGAAAACATTGATCTCACGGAAAATGATCTGATCTTTATCACCAACGGTGGATGCGTTGAAAACTCCACCCTGGGCGACCAGAACCATCCCGCACCTTTCCATACGGAAATCCAAAAAGGGGGCGGATGGGATATGTGGCGCAAGATCGCAGCACAAGATCCGTCATTCGGCCATCCGGACAAATTCTGCTATGATCCGGAGCAGAGCAACTGGATGTCCGCTACCGTGACGACGCTTGATGACCGTATTATACCTTATATCCAAAATATCTGCAAACGCGATCCATTCAGCGGCAAGGTGGTCACCGGCGGTATTGTCACCGCAAAGGACTCCAACTGGCTGCTCAGCTGGACATTCAACCGCCAGCCCCAGTTCCGCAGTCAGCCAAAGGATCAGCTGGTGGGATGGATTTATGGACTGTTCAGCGACAAGCCCGGCAATTATATCAAAAAAACCATGCGCCAGTGCTCCGGAAAAGAGATTTGCATGGAATGGCTGTACCACATAGGCGTGCCGGAAAACCAGATTGAAGAGATGGCGGAGCACAGCGCCAACACCGTGCCCTGCATGATGCCCTATATCACCGCCTTTTTCATGCCCCGCAGCGCAGGCGACCGTCCTGCCGTTGTACCTCAGGAAAGCGTTAACTTTGCATTTCTCGGGCAATTTGCCGAGACTGAGCGGGATACTATATTTACTACGGAATACTCGATCCGCACCGGAATGGAGGCTGTCTATACTCTGCTGAATATTGACCGGGGCGTGCCGGAGGTCTGGGGAAGCACCTATGATATCCGCGATCTGCTGAATGCAACGGTTCAATTGCGGGATGGTAAAAAAGTTACGGACATGGACCAGAGATTGCTTGAAAAATTGGCGCTTAGGGCTATCCTCAAAAAAGTCGACGGTACTGATATTGAAACGCTGTTGAAAGAATATCATTTGATCTGATTTTGTTATTTTTACAAAGAAATGGAAGGTGCGTAATCAGGCGGCCCTGATAAATGCGTTTACACCCGGTCTTATTGATGCGTTCCCCTCGTTTCAAGCCGGTGGTCAGGGTATTTCTTCACCATATAGGCGGTGGAAACCCTTTCCGCTTTGGGACAGATATCATCCTTATAATCTCTATATAATCTTGTGATAATGGCAAATTCTGTGGCTTGTCCACCGACTGCTTGCCGGGAATCGCAGAAAATAGAAATCGCTCAAATGCGGATCTTACAGACCTGCATTTGAGCGGCGGGATGATCGCGTTATTAAAGAGTAAAAAATCAATACCCGCTTGCTTTACCCACTGACGGCGCATAAGAATTTTATGAAGCTGCCGGCGGACATTGAGATTTATGTGCTTGACATCTATATGGAATAAAGCTATTATTATAACGAAAATATGTTATGTTGGAAGCAACATATATTGAGGAGTTAATAAATATGCGGCAAGGTATTCTTAAATAAAACTGTCAATTTGATAGCGGGAACAAAAAACGAAATTCCCTTAAAGGTAAAAGGGATTGTTTTTTTGTACCCAATTTAAGAATACTTTTATCATGTGATTTGGTGCAGCAGACGGAATGACGATCATTGTTTTGTCTGTATGTCCATATCCATACCATTATCCCCAGTGGTAAGAGTATTTTATCACTGGGGATTTTTATGCCCTTTTGGGCGTTTAAATTGGAGGAAAATCACATGAAAATCGTTAATATCGGTATTCTTGCCCATGTGGATGCAGGAAAAACAACCTTAACGGAAAGTTTATTATATAAAAGCGGAGCAATTGAAGAATTAGGCAGCGTGGATAAAGGGACAACAAGAACAGATACCATGCTTTTAGAAAAGCAGCGCGGAATTACCATTCAGACGGCGGTAGCTTCGTTTCAATGGAAAGACATTAAAATCAATATTGTAGATACACCCGGACATATGGATTTTTTAGCGGAAGTACACCGTTCCTTGTCTGTTTTGGATGGAGCAATCCTGTTGATTTCTGCAAAAGACGGCGTACAGGCACAAACCCGGATATTATTCCATGCACTCCAAAAAATGAATATTCCCACAATAATTTTCATCAATAAAATAGACCAGAACGGAATTGATTTACAGGCTGTTTATCAGGATATCAGAGAGAAGCTTTCTGGGGAAATCATCATCAAGCAAAATATAACCCTGCTTCCAAAAGTCTGTGTGGAAGCAAGTACCGACCCGGAACAGTGGGACACGGTGATTGCTGGTAACGACCGCCTTTTAGAAAAATACACCCTTGGGGGGCCTTTGAATCAACAAGAGCTTGAGCGGGAGGAAAATACGCGGTTTCAGGCCTGCTCCTTGTTCCCCATTTATCACGGAAGTGCTAAGGCCAATATAGGAACTGAACAGCTTATAGAAGTCATTGCAGACAAATTTTGTTCATCCACAGACAAAAGTCATTTTGAATTATGCGGAAGTATTTTCAAAATAGAGTATTCCGAAAAAGGACAGCGCCTTGCCTATCTGCGCCTGTATAGCGGAATGCTCCACCTGCGCGACAGCATCACAATATCAGAAAAGGAAAAGCTGAAGATCGGTGAAATGCGCATTCCTGCAAACGGAGAAATATGCCAGACGGACACAGCCTGTTCCGGGGAAATTATCATTTTACCCAGCAGGTCTTTTAAGGTGAATGATGTAATCGGAAATGCAGCCCTTTTACCGCGTGAAGCATGGAAAGATAACCCTCTTCCTATGCTGCGGACAACGATTCAGCCGGCAAAGGACGACCACCGGGAAATACTGCTCAATGCACTTACAGAAATTGCAGACACCGACCCACTTCTGCATTATTATGTAGACACGATAACCCACGAAATCATACTTTCCTTTTTAGGAAAGGTACAAATGGAGGTTATCTGCGCGCTGCTGGAAGATAAATACCATATAAGCGTTAAAACAAAAGAGCCTACGGTCATCTTCATGGAAAGACCTTTGAAAAAGGCAGAGTATACCATCCATATCGGAGTCCAGCCCAACCCATTCTGGGCCTCTATCGGATTGTCCGTTGAGCCGCTTCCTCTTGGAGCCGGAATACAATATGAAAGCCATGTTTCTGCCGGGTACTTAAATCAATCCTTTCAAAATGCGGTAATGGAGGGTATACGCTATGGGTGTGAACAGGGCTTATATGGTTGGGAGGTGACAGACTGTAAAATCTGTTTTGAATATGGGGTCTATTTCAGCCCCGTCAGCGCCCCGGCTGATTTTCGTTCTCTTGCGCCTGTTGTTTTAGAGCAGGTTTTCAGAAAAGCCGGAACAGAACTGTTGGAGCCCTATCTGTTCTTTACACTTTATGCGCCCCAGGAATATCTCTCCCGTGCATATAATGACGCACCCCAATATTGTGCAAATATCGAGACTACCCAGCTTAAAAATAATGAGGTCATTTTTACCGGAGAAATTCCCGCCCGGTGTATTCAGGAATACAGAAACGATCTGGCTTTCTTTACCAACGGGCGCGGTGTTTGCTTGACGGAATTAAAAGGATATCAGGCGGCTAATGGCGGACTTGTTTGTCAGGCGCGCCGTCCAAATAGCAGGATAGATAGGGTACGGTATATGTTCAATAAGCAGGAAAGTTAAATATGCAGGCAGATAACTGAAATGGCTTATCCATCAGATTGCAAACGAGGTGCCATCAAATCTACTCTGATAGCACCTCGTTCATTGTCACATTCCGCCCGCTGACTCCCCTATCTGAATGTTTCTTAGTACTTCCTTATTGGAGGTCAGCCTCGGTACTAATTTATTCTTAGCCTTTCGCAGATTCCTGAAGCATTTCCTTTATCTGCGGTATAGTTTTGCCATTCTGACGCATTTCCCTTATTTCCTCAATGCGAGTAATTGCTTCTACACGTTTGAATCTCCTGGTCAGATTCGATTCTGCCTGTTCAAAAGGCAGCATTCCCTCTTCTGTATAGAACTTTAGGGTACTGTATCTGGCATTGGTCAGCCGCACCAATTCTCCAATTGATACATATTCTGATTCCATTATTTTTTCAATTGTTCGCTGCCTCGACATATCCAGCTCCTTACAGATTGTAACGGCGTAATCTTACTCCATGGATAGGCATTCTGCCGCCGACAGCTCCAGGAATTAGTTCATATTTAATATTGTCAATTTTTACAACCGGAACCGTACCGCCTCTAAGCACCTCATATACATGCCCCTGTGAAGATATTCGATCCAATACATTATTCAACCGCATCTGTGCGTTTGGAAAATATTCTTCTGTATCAATAAAAATCGATTGTTTTCTTTCAAAGAATGGGAATATAAAATTAAAGCCTTTTCCTTTCTCAGTAGCAGCTGCCTGGCTTTTCAACCGTAGAAAACCAGCCACTGCAGTCCCCCATAAAGAACGCATTTCAATGGGATAAAGTGCTTTCGCCAGAGTGCTTTCATCGCGAAGACTTGTCATCCGCGCTGTGATTTTATTCTGTTCGTAGACAGAAAAGACCTGATAAAAGCATAGGGACTCTAATAGCAGCCATGCCAAAATAATACTTTCCTCTGAGATGGGCCCTTCTTCTAAAAACTCAGCCCTTAACAAATCTAACTGACATTCAAACTCCCTTGTATCGCTTACATAGGTTTTTAACTTAATATTTTTATCATAAAATAAATCACAGCCTAACAAACTGGTGACCTTAGAAAGAAGCTGTTTACTTTGTAAGCGTTCCGCGTAAGTTCGTTCTAATTCTTTTTTATTTGCTTTTTTCATGGCATTTTTCATTCTTTCTTCATTAAAGTTCCATTTATCCGCCGCAGGATCGTAGTTTTCCTCCAAAAATACAGCAGCAGCTAATACCTTTAATACATTCTGCTTAGCAGTTTCTCTATGCTCGCTCTCATGACCGTTAAAGCCAATTAGTGCAAAACGTTCTGATAATGTTAAATCCATAATGGTCCTCCTTTAATTATGTTACTTGCTACTTACTACTTATTACTTACTACTCGCTATTCGCTACTCACTACTCGCCCCC
>JASGGP010000129.1:0-12124 GCA_047604985.1 Lacrimispora sp. | reverse complement strand
TCCACCTTTAAGGTCTTAACGGCCTTTGCTCCCGCAATGGATACCTGCGGAGCTACCTTAGGAACCGTTTATTACGATGCTCCCTATTCTATAGGCAGCAAGACATTTTCCAACTGGTACAGCTCCGGCTATCAGGGTTATTCCAGCATACGGGATGGAATCGTTTATTCCATGAATATTGTGGCTGTCCGCTGTCTTATGGAGACCGTAACGCCTCAGCTGGGAGTGGAATATGCGAAGAATTTCGGGATTACTTCCTTAACGGACACGGACTACAATCCGGCTCTGGCTCTGGGAGGGATTACGGACGGCGTTTCCAATCTGGAGCTTACCGATGCTTTTGCTACCATTGCCAACGGCGGAGTTTACACAAAGCCAAGGTTCTTCACCAAGATTCTGGATCACGACGGAAAGGTTCTCATTGACAATACGCCGGAGACTCACCGTGTATTAAAGGATTCCACCGCATTTCTTTTAACCGACGCCATGGCAGGCTCCATGGTAAGCAGCAGGAAATTTGCACGGGCCGGAGCAGGCCCCAGCTCTACCAGCCCTGCCGCTGCCATACCGGGCATGTCCAATGCGGGAAAAAGCGGTACTACCAGCGCCAACAACGACATCTGGTTTGTAGGCTATACGCCCTATTATACAGCAGGCATCTGGGCCGGCTGCGACAGCAACCAAAGGCTGACGAAGCAGAACGGAGGAACCTCGTTCCATAAAGTCATATGGCGCAAGATCATGACAAGAGTTCACGAGGGCATGTCTGACCCCGGATTTACAGTGCCGGACAGCATAGAAACCGCGGAAATCTGCCGGAAGTCCGGCAAGCTGGCCGTCTCCGGGGTCTGCGACAATGATCCCAGAGGAAATCCGGTTTATACGGAATACTTCGCAAAGGGAACAGTTCCCACAGATGTGTGCAACAACCATGTGAGGGCTACGGTCTGCGCCATATCCCACAAGCTGCCTACGCCTTATTGCCCGGAACGGACAACTGCCGTATTCATGGTGCTTCCGCCAGGAGAAACGGGAGAAACGGACGATTCCCCATTTGCAATGCCGGGATATTGTACCATCCATTCCGCCAATTCCATTATAATCCCACCGGGCGGTGAGGATCAGGATTCCTCTATCGGGTCACCCCAGCAGTATGGACCCGGATATGTTCCGTCTAATCCCAATTCCGGAGGCTCCGGACAGGTATGGCCGCGGTATTAAAGGGATTGCCGGGGATATTCCCGAAACAAGGCGAAACACGCTCCGTAGGTTTCGCTGGTTATCGCGGCGGTCGCCGAAGGAACATGCAAACAGGTTCGCCCGGCTCGTCGTCCGCTAAATAAAAGAGAGAGCGTTCATGATACTCAGTCATGAACGCTCTCTTTCTTTTCGTCTTACTCATAAACCATCAGCTTTTCATTTTCGGCTTAAATATGACTGATCCTAAGTATCCGAAAATCAGAGCCCCTGAAATTCCCACCGCGCTTGCCGTAAATCCTCCCTTAAAGATTCCCAGCAGACCGTCTTCACTCATGCTCTTTGATACCCCTTTCCAAAGGGTATTGCCAAAGCCCAGAAGAGGAACCGTGGCTCCTGCTCCCGCCCAGTCTGAAAAGGGCTGATAGATGCCCAGTGCCCCGAGAATACTGCCTGTCACCACAAGAAGGACCATAATCCGTCCCGGCATTAATTTTGTATTATCCATCAATATCTGTACAAGAGCGCATATGGCTCCTCCGACTAAAAATGCTTTTAAATAGTCCATAGCTGTCTCCTTTCTGCTTTGTTGCCCACGCTTTTTAAACAAAGTCCTTTTACGATAAGTTTCCTATATTCTCAATCACCACCCCATGGGCAATGCCGGGAATAGTTTCTCCCTCGTTAAAGCTGACTGTAGAAAGCAGCGCTCCGGTAGGTACAAACAGAACCCGCTTCCACGTTCCATCCTTGACCTTGGGAAGAATATAGGAGCAGAGGGTGGAGGCCGCACAGCCGCAGCCGCTTCCTCCTGCGTGGGTGTCCTGGGTTTCCTTGTCATATATTTCAATTCCGCAGTCCGTATGAACATTCTCCAAATCGTAGCCCTTGTTTCTCATAAAGTCCACAAGAATGCTTCTTCCGATCTGCCCTAAATCCCCTGTTATAATTTTATCATAGTAAGATTCATCCACCTGAAAATCTTCAAAATTCTGCAAAATGGTATGAAAGGCAGCCGGGGCCATGGCAGCTCCCATATTCATGGAATCCTTGGTTCCCATGTCTACCATTCGCCCTGTGGTAATACCGGTAATGGCAGCGATTCCCTCTTTCCTGTTTTTGCAAAGGATTACTGCGCCGCAGCCCGTAACAGTCCAGGAAGCCGAAAAGGGCCTCTGGTTTCCATAGCTCAAGGGAAAACGGAACTGTTTTTCAGCCGTGGCAAAATGGCTGGAAGCCATGGCCATGACCTTATCTGCGAAGCCTCCGGCCACGGCCATGGCGCCTAAATTCAGCGCCTCTCCCATGGTGGAGCAGGCTCCGAATAAGCCAAACAGAGGGATCTCTAAATCCACGGTTCCAAAGGAAGTTGCAATGAGCTGCCCCAGCAAATCCCCTGCAAAAAGGTAACGGATATCCTTTTTCCGGATGTCCCCCTTTTCAATGGCAAGGTCCGCGGTCTGCTTCTGCATGGTGCTTTCCGCCTGTTCCCAGGTGTCCGCTCCGAACATATCATCCTGTTCCACAACATCGAACAATTTTCCCAGAGGGCCTTCTCCCTCCTTTTTCCCGACAATGGAAGCCATGCTTTCAATGATCGGAGGTTCTTCAAATTTTATACTCGCTTTTCCTACCTGCATTTTTTTCTCTCCATTTCTCTGACCGGTCCATTCCTACAGCATCCGAAAGGCCTTTAATACGTAGGCCCCGATTCCAAGAAGCCAGGAACTGAGTATCCCGTATAAAATGACGGGACCGGCTATGGTAAAAATCTTACAGCCAACGCCGAACACCTGTCCCTCGGACTTGAATTCCACTGCCGGAGCCACTACCGAATTGGCAAATCCGGTAATGGGCACCAGTGCTCCTGCGCCGCCGAATTTTACGATCTTCGGATAAATGTTAAACCCGGTTAAAATGACGCTGGCTGCAATCAGGACCAGGGTTGTCCATGAGGAAGCCGCCTCCTTTTCCAGTCCGGCAGCCGTAAACCCGGATGTCACAAGCTGCCCTACAACACAGATGAGCCCCCCAACCAGAAACGCCTTGATTATACCGGGCCATTTTTTGTGCACAGGGGTCATCTCTTTCACATATGCCTCATACGCCTTCTTGTTTATTTCCATAATTTCCTCTTTCCTGCCCGTTTTTACAGGCATACAGGTATACCTTTATTTTCCGAATCTTTCCGCGAAAAAAACCAGGGAGCCCATAAGCTTTCCCAGCCCCAGGGAAAGAATGATATACTGAAGTCCAACCCCCAGATGGATTCTGCGGCTGAATACCGGAAAGGCTTTCAAGGTCTCCGCAAGGGACATGACGAGGCAGCCTACAAAAATCCCCACTGCCAGCCCATAGATTCCCAGAAACGCATTTCCTCCAAAGCCTATGGGAAATTCATAAATATCGCTTATATTTCCCAGCACCCCGCCGAGAATAATAATGGACTCATAGAGTATTATGTGCTTTTTTGTATGGGTGATTCCTATGAGTCTTGGAAATACGCCGATGATCACCAGAAAAGCAAAAACGCCGGCTGCTACAATGCCGCCAGCGCTGAGTCCGATAAAGCACAGGAATACCTGTCTAAGAAACATCAATATCCGACTCCTTTCTGCCGTCATTCTTGATCAGGGTCTTGCTGACATTGTCTTCATAAAGCCGCATTTCCACCTCAAGGGGCGTAGGATCTGTATTGATCTTGTACTTTGCGAAATGGTTGAAGAATACAACGATCCCAAGAGCCAGTCCAACAGAATAGCTGACCTCTAAAATCGTGAACCCGCTGGATTCCTGCCTCATGACGATCTGGTAAATTTCTTTAAAAACATCTGTAACACTGACGTCGTTGTTAAAGGTCATAATGGCAAAGGAAGCGCCGCAGAAGCAGACGATACAGACGAAGATGGTCTTTAACCACTGCCAGACCCAGCTGGGGCGCTTTGGCTTGTGGTAGTCTATAATAAAATCCACCTCTCCCACGCTGTTGACCGTAAGTGCAGGGTCCATTTCAATCATCTTCTTTATGACGTCAAGAGTGCTTTCCACGTATCGTTTGTTGCGGTCCAAATGGATGGTTTTGATGCGCAGGGCATTGCACTTGTTCATGACGGCGGAATCATCACAATAAACATCAGCCACATCCTTTAACTGAATTTCCTTGTGATGAACCTCCGTGATCTGGCTGACATTTAAATAAACGGTCTTGCTCATAAAACCATCATCTCCAATCCGGGGATGGCCTTAACAAGAGTCCCTTCTTTTTCCACTCCATCAGGCATGACTGCAATCATGTACCAGATGGCTGCTGCAATTGCGATCAGGCACAACACAAGAAGGGGTCATTACAATCTTATGTTTCATGGATTCCATAAGTGCTCACATCCTTTTCTCTGGTTTTTCAAAGCTAGTATGAGCCGTATAAAATCTTTTTATTCTTTAATTTTATTCTATAATTTTTCCCGCATTTGTTTTAAAATCTTTTTTTCCAGCCTGGATACCTGAACCTGGGAAATTCCCAGCCTGTCCGCAATCTGACTCTGAGTTTCGTTATAATAATAACGGCGGATGATGATTTCTCTGTCCTTATCGGAAAGAGCGCATAAAAGGTCCCGAAGCACCATCTGATTTAAAAGCTCTTCCTGGGCGGAGCTTTCTTCTTCGATCTTGTCGATGAGCAAAATGCTGTTTTCATCATTTTTATTGACGGACTGGTATAAAGAGCTCACCTCCGCTCCCGCTTCAATGGAGGCTGCCACTTCTTCCTTACTGGCCCCGATTTCCCCGGCGATCTCCTCGATGGTAGGTTCCCTCCCCAGACGGTACACCAGCTCTTCCCTTACGTTTTTCACTTTTAGGCCCATTTCCTTAATGGAACGGCTGACCTTAATCATACCGTCATCCCTTAAAAACCTTTTGATCTCCCCCGTTATCATGGGCACTGCAAGGTTGAAAACTTCACATCGTAGGATAAGTCGAACTTATCAATGGCTTTCATGAGGCCAATGCTTCCATCTGAAATAAGTCCTCGGGATCGTATCCGCGCCGGAATCTGCGGACATGCTCCAGACCAGTCCGAAATTGTCGGTGACCAGCCGGTCTCTTGCCACTTTATCTCCATTGTGAGCCATTTGTATCAATCTCATGGTCTCATCCATAAGGCTCACCTGCTGATCTTCTTTTTCATGGTCACGGAAGTTCCCTCGCCAGGCGCCGAATTTACTTCCACCTGGTCCATAAACGCTTCCATAAAGGAAAATCCCATTCCCGACCGCTCCCCGTCCGGGTCCGTGGTACTGGGTCCCATGGCCCGTTTGATATCGGGTATCCCGATTCCCGTATCCTTAACGGTCACGGAGATTTCCTGGCCATCAACCTCCACCTCCAGATAAATAATTCCTCCCTGTCCCTGATATCCGTGAATGACCGCATTGGTAACAGCCTCCGACACGGCTGTTTTCACATCGTTCACCTCTTCCAGGGTAGGGTTGAGTCTTGCCATAAAGACAGCAACTGCCACTCTGGCAAACTCCTCATTCTTTGACAAGGCCTCCAATTCCATTTTCAGAATTTCCGGTTTGTTCTGTTCTGACATACGTTCCTCCTCAACCTGTGACTGCTGCTTCCTTAGAGTCATATAATTTCATTAATTTTAAAATGCCTCCCATTTTTAAAATGCGGAGTGCCTGAGCACCTGCTCCGTAGATGGCAACGGTTCCGCCGCTTAAGGCCATCTGCTTATACCGGTTTAACAATATCCCGATTCCTGACGAATCCATGAATCTGGTTTTTGAAAAATCAAAAACAATGCGTCTGATATAATTTTCCGAAAGGATCAAGTCCGTTTCATATTTGAGCCCAGTGCAGTTATGATGGTCCAGTTCCTCCGGCAGGTGTATGATCAGCGCCTGTCCTTCCGCTTCATATGTAAAGCTTGGTTGATTCATATGCAATACTCCTCCATTCCTTATTGTCTGTCCGTATTACAGAAGAGTGCTTTAATCCGAAGAATCCCCGGCAGTGGGAGGAAAAAAAGACACAACAAAAAAGTTTCCTCTTCCGTCGCGTCTTTTTGTTTTCCGCCTTTAAAAACCACGTTCCGATTTTGCTTTGGCAGATAACTCTTTATCCTTACTGTTATTTATGATATCGGAAAACAGTGCGTTCGCCTGCTCTTTCTGCTCCATTCCTTTGTAAATGACGGCTGCCTTGAATTTTGCCTGCCAGCTGGCAGGGACAAGATCAATACATTTTAAATAATAAGCAAGGGCGCCTGCCCCGTCTCCCGCTTCCATTGCCTTATCACCAAGACCTTCCAGAATGGGGCAGCCTTTCTCTTTCATGTCTTTCTTTATTTCACCGATCACCGCCTGGACATCCTCGGAGGTGATGAGCTCAGGGTTTAAGCCCGCATAAATCCGTACTGCGGACTGGAAATCGTTCTTCTTATATGCCTGAAGAATTCCGATGACAGCCTGATACTGGGCCATCACACTGTCCGCATTATTGGTTAAAGAGGATAAGGATTCCTCCGCTTTCTTCTTTTCCGATTCCATGGACTCCAGCTGGGCCGTTAAATCGTCTGCCTTCTTGTTTGCCTGGCTCAGCTCTTCGCTGTATTTTAATATCTCCTGGTTGTGGCTCAAATTAATGGCCCTCGTATTGGCAGGCATGACCAGAAAAAAGACAACTGCCGCCCCCAGCAAAAGGCCGGCAAGGATGTTACCCACCGCCTGATCCCTGGTGTTTTCCCTGTAGCTGGGAGGAATAATAATATCGTCATCCTCCAGCTGCCTGTGAGATAACACGTTTTTCAGCTTCCTTTTTTCCGGCTCCTGCTCGCTTTTTACAGTGCCGCCGGAGGTCTTGACCAGGGACTTGTACCAGAGCGCCTTAGGGTGGTTGCGGTCAATCTGCAGGACCTTGTAAACAGCCTTTCCTGCTTTCTGGTAGTCCTCTCTGGCAATGCAGAGAAGAGCGAACAAAAGCTGAGCCTTCACATAATTGGGCTTGCTCTCCACCACCTTGTTCAGCTGAAGGATGGCTAAGTCCTCACTTCCGTTCTGAGCGTAAATAAGAGCCTGGTTGAACCTGCGCACCGTCCGCCGTTCCCCATCCATAGCGCCTTTTTTTCTCTGGATCTCGCCAAGATAATGGTCCGCACGGTTTTCCTCCGGCTGCAGATTCATGCTGATGACCCACTGGACCAGAGCATCGCCCACCTCTCCCACTTCATAATAGATGAGGCCCAGAAGATTTCTGGCATCCGTCTTATACTTATTAAAATGCAGGCTTTTTTTCAGACATTCCGCTGCTCCTGATAAATCACGCAGTGTAGCCCGTTCCAAGCCCATGTTGTAATAGCTGTTTGCAATTACGCGGGTTTTTCTTTCATAATCCATACTGGGCCGCCTATTCCTTGCTGACTTCTTTAATAAGATCCATAATTAAGTCGTTCATGTCCGTCAGATCGCTTCTTACAATGGCGTCCTCAATGGCATCAACCTCCAGGCTGGGCCTGTAATTGGCAATTTCAGCTTCAAAATCAATCATATCCGTTCCTCCTTAAAACTGCTTTTATCTCGCCCATCAAATAAAGGGATCCTACGCAAAACAAAAGATGCCCTTCATCCTTTTTATGAAGCATGTGCAAAACAGCCTCTTCCACTGTGGGAAATCCTTCCGTGAAGAAGCCGCAGGTGTCTTGAAATTCCTTGAGAAGAATCTCTGTTTCCAGTCCTCTTTCCGAATCCATATGAGCCACAGCCCCGTAGTCCAAGGGCAGGGCATTTGCAATGTTTCGTATCATCCGGTGATGATCCTTGCCGGATACCGATGAAAAAAGCAGGTAAGCCCGTTTCTTTCTGGATGCGCATAAACCGGCCGCCGCCTTGACAAAGGCTTCAATCCCTCCCGGATTGTGGGCTCCGTCCAGGAAAATCCCGGGAAGCACCTCTTCCATCCGGGCCGGCCATTCCATGGAGAGAAAGCCGTTCCGGATCTGCTCTTGGGTGAGAAGCATTTTCAGATCAGACAGCCCTGCAGCCTCAAGGGCGCGGAATGCAAGAAGTGCATTCATGACCTGATACTCTGCCGGAGACGGAATTACAGCCTCAAGCACATCTCCCCTTATACCAGAAAGTTTTACTTCATATCCTTTCCCGCCGCGGCCATCTCATACCCCTGCCTGTCCGTTCATAAAATGGGACCCCAATCTCCTTTGCCTTTTCTCATAACTTTGGCAGCTTCCCCGTCGTTTCCGTCAAAAACCACAGGTACCCGCTCTTTATAATCCCAGCCTTTTCCGCTGCAATTTTATCAATGGTATCTCCCAGATATTCCGTATGATCCAGACTTATGGAGGTGATCACAGACACCAGGGGATGTCTTATGACATTGGTGGTATCAAGCCTTCCTCCCAGACCGGTTTCCAGAATCACAAAATCGACTTCTGCCTTATCAAACATATCCATTGCCATATAAAACAGAAACTCAAAGTAAGAGGGATGGCAGTATCCTTTCTCCATCATCATCTCCGAAAGCTCCCTGACAGTCCGGCAGCTCTCTTCAAATACCGCCTCAGGCGCTTTCTCTCCGTCTATGCAGAAACGTTCTCTTGTTTCTATGAGATGAGGAGAAGTGAATGTCCCCACCCGGTAACCGGCAGTTACTAAGACGGACTGGAGAAATGCGCATACTGAGCCTTTCCCGTTGGTCCCCGCCACATGGAAAATCTTCATTTTCTCATCCGGCTCGTCCATTTCACAAAGAAACCTCCGGATATCCTCCAGGGAGTTTTTCTTTCTGGTCCACATGGGAATCCGGCCTAAATATTCTTCTGCCGTTTCGTCAACTTTCATCGCAAATGTACCAACTTCCATACTGATTTTCAGGCCTCATATTCTTCCTGAAAGTATTATATTCCGCCTCATAAGCCAGAAAGCCACCAAGCTTCCTCAATTTATTATAATATAAGTCCGTCAATATGCAACCCATTTCTTTCGCAAAAAGCCCTTTATTTCTACAAGTCCGTAAAAAACAGCCCTCTGTTTTCTGGGAATCCAAAAAGAGAGCACAATACTTTGAAACGCTGTAAGGCATCTCAAAGCACGGTACTCTCCGCTCTTTTTCTTTAAAAAACGTTCAATTACTTGCCGCAGTAAGCAATCGCTTCGATCTCAACCAGAGCGTCCTTTGGCAGTGCAGCAACTCCAAATGCAGCTCTTGCAGGACAGTCGCTTTCAAAAAATGTTGCATATACCTCATTCATTGCGCCGAAATCGCTGATATTTTTTAATAAAACAGTGGTCTTTACCACATTTTCCATGGTCAGGCCCTTGCTTTCCAGAATTGCCTTGATATTTGTCAGGGACTGCTTTGTCTGGGAAGTGATATCCTCGCCTGCAAATGCTCCTGTAGCCGGATCAATAGGAAGCTGTCCTGATACGAATACGTAATCGCCTCCGCAGACTGCCTGGGAATACGGTCCAATTGCTGCCGGAGCCTTTTCTGTTGATAATATTGTTTTCATAATTTTAGTATCTCCTTTCATTCATCACAATTATAGCTTATAATTCTAGATTATCACACATTGGCCAAATGTCAAGAAACTTTTTCAGGTATTCTAAAAAATATTTAGTTATTGTCATCTGGTATTGAATACTATATAATATGACTGAGGGGGATCAGCCCCTGCACAGGGCAATATGTTCCACAGAACGGAGAAAACGATGAAGACCAACGACGAAAGAATACAGGAAATTTTAAAACATCTGGAATCTCTAAGCCATATCAGGCCGGATACCATTCCAAACATAGATTTATACATGGATCAGGTCACCACCTTTATGGATGAACATTTAAAGGATACGAAGCGCTATCCGGAAGATAAGGTCCTGACCAAGACCATGATCAATAACTATGCCAAGAATAATCTCCTTCCCGCCCCCAATAAAAAGAAATATTCCAGAGAGCATATCCTGATGCTGATATTTATTTATTATTTTAAAAATATGCTTTCCTTTAACGATATTGAACAGCTCTTCCGTCCCATTACGGAGAAGCATTTCAACCCTTCCGAAGGCATGCCCTTAGAGGATATCTATAAGGAAATATTTGCACAGGAAACGGAGACCCTGGACAGCATAAAGGCAGACATCATTGAGAAATACGGACACGCCGGAAAGACGTTTGAGGATAAGGGACTGGAAGGGGAAGATTTGGAATATCTCCGCCTTTTCGCCTGGATCTGCGATCTTTCCTTTGATGTATATATAAAGAAGCAGATCATTGAGCATGTCATTGACGACTTAAGGGAAGCGGAACCTGTGAAAAAGAAAAAATAGTACAAAAAAGAGGCTGTCACTTACGACAGCCTCTTTCGCTATCCTTTGCGCTTCTGTCCTGCTATTTTTCTCTTTTCTCTTCCTCCAGGCGCTTAAATACCATATCATATCCGTCGTTGCCGTAATTTAAGGAACGGTTTACACGGCTGATGGTGGCAGTGGATGCCCCTGTTTTTTCCGCGATTTCCAGATAGGTGCGCCCATCGCGCAGCATTTTCGCCACTTCATATCTTTGTGACAAGCTTAACAATTCATTGACCGTGCATACATCCTCAAAAAAGATATAGCATTCTTCCGGTGTCTTTAAAGTTAAAATGGCTTCAAACAAATGGTCCACCGCATCTGTCTTAATCTTTTTATTCATAGTTTTACTAGTCCCCTTTTTTATTCCTTTTACCCTTCAGGTGCATTTTAACATATTAAAGTCATAAAATCCACCCTATGACATCAGGAAAGCATAAATTTTTCTACCACATGGGCGATTCCATCGTTGTCATTAGAATATGTAACATAATCAGCCGCCTTTTTCACCGGGAAAACCGCATTTTCCATAGCAACCCCTAACCCCGCATATTGGATCATGGACAAATCGTTGTAGCCATCCCCACAGGCGATCATCTGCTCTTTACTCATGCCAAGCCTTGAAAGCAGCCGCTCCAGGCTTGCGGCCTTATCAATCCCTTTTGGGAGAACCTCCAGGAAATAAGGCTCTGAACGGTAGACGCTGTAATCCCGTCCCAAGGCAGCTTTTACCTTGGGCTCCACCATAGCCAGATAATCACCATCCTCCAGCATCAGGAATTTTACCACAGGAAAGCTGACATAGTCTTCCATATCCTGAACTTCTTTTACCCGAAGCTTGTTAATGAAAGCTTCCTTTTCCACATACTCATCCGAAGCGTTTGATGTGATAATCAAGTCATCCTCATAGGTAATGATATTCACCCCATGGTCCTTTGCCAGGCCTATAATTTTCTGGTTTGAGGACACGGGCAGCTCCTTTGCAAAAACAGTTTCCCCGGTTTTACAGTCAATGATGCGGCCACCGTTGTAGGAAAGAATATATCCTCCTGACCGGTCAAGCTCTAACTCCCTTGCCAGAGGCACTACCCCGTAGGTTGGCCGGCCCGAAGCCAGCACAATAATTCCCCCCTGCCTCTTTAATTCGAAAAGCGCCTCCTTCGTCCTTGGCGTAATCACCTTCTCACGGTTGGTCAGAGTCCAATCTAAATCCAACACAATCATCCGATAGTCCATTGCCGTTCTCCTGCCTTTGTAAATTTTACTATGAGCAGTATATCACAGTTTTCCTTCTTATTCCATCTCAAAATACGCCGCAGCCCTGTCATGAAGAATAATTAAAAATATATCCTGTCCTCCAAATGATAAATAAAGCAGTTGAAAGGCATCCGGAATTTAAGATCTGCGAAATAAACCGGCACCCGCGGCGGCCCCGGCTCATATAATACTACAAGGAGAAAGAATAAAGGGAGAATCCTATGAAAAATGCGGTTGCCATATTTCTTGCTATACTCATGCTGGCCGCCGCCCTTACAAGCTGCAGGATCACAGCCAGAAAACAT
>JASGGP010000128.1:0-12221 GCA_047604985.1 Lacrimispora sp. | reverse complement strand
TGCGTACCGAAACGTTACTGCAAATGCCTTCATATATTTGGCCGTGTGCATGATCGTGACATAGTTGTCAAATCCGGTCCATTTTGTGTTGCTGTTAAACATATTGTAATTTGTAAAGCTGTAAAACAGTGATGATAAAAAAGGGTAAAGCTTAAAAACCAGGAATCCAATCAACCAAATGGATATGTAAAGATAGCCGATATTCTGTCTTCTGGCCCTCTTTTGTGAACTCCCCTTCATATCTATCACCACTCCTCTTTCCGGTAATTTCATAAAACTCACATTCCTTTCGCGAAACCAGTTATAAAACCTGTTCCCTCAACTCAGTCTCTTCCTCTCAAATACTCCCCGGCATGTCAGGAACTTGGCCTGGGATATGCCGGGGAGTGTATTTTTAATATGGATTTGCCGCGTAGACTTCGTTGCAGGAATCAATCAGATACTGTGCCAGCTCAGCGGGGTCCCCTCCTGCGCTTAAGTCTTCAAATACCTCATAGTAGATTCCGGTATCATCCTTTAGCGCAGAATTTTCAAAGTTCGGGTCCATCCCAAATTTGGCTACCTTCATAGCCTGCTGATTTCCTTCAAAGGACAGTCCTTTTAAAAGTCCTTCGTTCTCCAGTACTTCATTTGCGTGCTTGTTTAACAGCATGCCTCTTTCGGTAGACATCAGCTTAACGCCCTCGTCCATTGAGGTGAGGAATTCCAGCAGTAAGGCCGCCTCGGCCGGGTGCTCCGATGTTTCGGGAATAGAAAAGGTCTGTGTAATCTTTGTAAGGCCAGCATCCTTCATCCCCTCTCCGGTAATATGGGGTCCAAGGACAAACTCCTGGCCCTCGTCCAGAGAATCGTTGAATTTGGCCTGAGTCGCATCCCATTCATAGATGCCCGCATATTTTCCGCTCATCCAGTTCTGGTTTCTTTCAATCGTTGCGGCCCCGTCTCCCTGAAGAGTCTTAACGGACGGCATCACATGCTTTTCCTCCAGACTGTTTATAAATTCCAGGCCTTCCTGAACCTCTTCCGGCGTATAGGCTACCACATTGTTCTCCGCCCAGGGCTTCTGGTATTTTTCCTGTATGTAGTACAGCATCAGCAGCATTCTTTCATATTGGAACATGGCCATGGGATAGTAGTCGCTGCCAAGCTTTGTCTGGAATACGTCGCCTGCGGCATAAAGCTCGTCCCAGGTTCCGGGAATGGGAATACCGGCTTTATCAAACGTGGTTTTATTCCAATAGAAGCATTTGGTATTGGTTCCAATGGGCAGTCCCTGCAGCTTTCCGCCTACCACGCAGTCGTCTAAGATCTCCTGGGGATAATTATCCAGGGAAAGAATATCGGCGTACTGTCTAAGATCTACAAATTTGGAGCCGTCTCCGGAATACTGAAACAGCCAGTTCCAGTTGCCCTGAAGCAGATCCGGCGCTGTACCGGCGCTGAGCTGGGTCGCTACCTTTTCGGTCCATCCGTCCCAGGTTCCGTACTCGCATTCTACCTTGATGTTGGGATACTTTGCCATAAATGCGTCGACGGCAGCTTTCGTGGCTTCATGCCTGGTATCACCGCCCCACCAACTGAAACGGATGGTACACGGCGTGCTTCCCGGCTCCTCCCTTTCCTCTTGCGCCCCGGAAGAAGCCGGTGCTGCTCCGCTCTCCGTACCGGAAGCCAAGGTTTCCCCTGCCCCCGAAGCTTCCGTCTGCTTCGTCCCCGTACCTGCGCAGGCAGTTAAAGATACCGCCATACTAACCGCTGTAAGCATTGCAATCATTTTTTTCATAAGCCCTTCTCCTTTTTTACTTGTCTGTTAACAGTTTTTTTAATACATCTATTACGATCCCGTGGTCTTCCTGATGGGAAAAGCCGGAGGCCGTTATAGTCCCCACTGCTCCGCCGCAGCTTCTCACCCGGACCGGAAACGCGCCGCCTACCTCCGCGTAAGAGCCTGGGTCCAAGTGCCATTTTTCATCTATGGTCATCCCCATATCCGCCAGCATATAATGTGCCCATAAGGAGCTGTGCCCCGTGTAGACCGCCGTGTTCCGTTTTCTTCGGAGCATTTCGTCATTGCTGGGGGCGTTTCCGTTGCCGGAAAAATGGAACAGCGTTCTGCCGAATGCGCTGATATCCACCGCAATTTTATTTTTGCGCCTTTTGGCCTCCTCAATCAGCTCCAGGCCGATCTTCAGCGCTAAATCCGCATCAAACTCCTCAAAGATCAGAGTCTGTTCCTGCCTCTCCAGATCTTTTATCAGTTCCTCATATTCCTTCATGTCTGTGTCTCCTTTTACCCTGTCCTTTGATACGGCTCTGCGGCAGTGTCTTTCTGCTGTTAATTTGGGCCTGCAGTATTATACCTGCCCTTTATTCCATGATTGCGGCTGAAACTGCACTGCAGTCCCGGGTTGTTTCAGCGCCTCTTCCATAAGAATCGCCATGTAGGCATCCTGAAGGGCATCCGCCAGAGGGTAGCGTTCCGTTCCATTCCGGATATATTCCTCCATTCCGTCTAACAGCACCGCCAGCGCCGTCTCGTCCTCCGGCAGGCCGCTTCCCGGAAATGGATTCCGGTAGACAGTCTTTTCCCCTAAATAAACGGCTTCAATGGAGCCCTCCTGTTTTCCTGTCTCTATCCTCAGTTCCTGTGTCACCGGCCTGCGGTTTTCATCCAGAAAGCGAACCGTGAAGTCGTCAAGCTCTCCAAACGGTCCCTGAAGGTTCATATGCCTGCTTCGCAGAAAGGAATGGTACTGGACGCTGCAGAAATCAGAAAACGCCGTTTTCCCGCTTTCAAACTCAAAGGTAAAGCGTTCCAGAACTTTCTCCGCCAGTTCCCCGTCTGTGACCGCACCCCAGCGGGAATCCGTTTCCACAATGGAAACCGGATAAGATTTTCCGCATACGCTTACCGGTTCATCTCCCGCTTTCAAAAATCTCCGGATCAGGCTGGCTCCATGATAGCCGTGAGCCAGGGACAGCCTGAAAAAGGACGGTTCCCCCAGCACACCGCTTTCTGCCACGCCTAAGCGGCAGGCGATGGACGGATAATTTAAGTATTGCTCCGCCACCTGTATTTTGTATCCATTCTCTGTCCGAAGCCGCCACAGCTCGTTGAGTCCGGAAAGCTCCAGAGAGGGCGGAGTTTCACAAAGAACCGGAAATCCGGCCTCCATCCAGAACCGGCTTATGGAGAATATGGATGGTTTGCTTACGGCAACCACAACGAAATCGGGCTTCATCTCCATGCAGTCTTCGACGGATGTGCTGGTTAAAACGCCGTGTTCACGGCGGATATTCTCCGCCTTCTCCTTAGAACGGCAAAGCATGGCGCACACCTCAAAACGCTCCGGAAGAGCCTTTGCAATCCTTAGATAGAATAAGGACCGCCACCCGGAACCGACGATTAAATACCGCAGCTTATTCATTTCCTCCGCCTTTCCCGTGAAGCTCTTTATGAAGCTCCTCCTCACGCACCCGTTTTTCCAGCTCCCGCTCATAGGCTTCGGCGTCGATGGGCAGCGTCACCTTTTTTCCCAGCCATGCGGAAAGGTAGGCGGCATTGGCGATCTCCAAAGCGCGTATTCCCTCCCTGCCGCAGGCGGTCAAGGTCTCGCCGTTAAGCACTGCAGCCCCAAAGTTTTCAAACATCTGTGGATAAGGTTCCTCCTGCCTGCCAAATTCCTCTGTTCCGTATTCCTCAGCCAGCTCTTCCCTGGCGTTACAGGAAGCCCGTTTCCCATACTCCCTTGTATCCTCGCTATATTTCCAAAAGTGGAGCGTATTGTCCTCCAGAAGCAGCTTTCCTCTGGTCCCCACGATCTCCAGCCTCTCCGTCCAGGTTCCTTCTCCCGTGGTAAGAATGAAAGCGGCGGTCATCTTGTCCGGATATTCCATCAGGACCGCGGCCTCGTCGTCTACCAGAAATTCATTATACTTTCCAAAGGGGATCTGGGCGTAAACAGCCACGGGCATACCGAACAGCCACTGCCACATATCCAGAATATGCTGCCCCTGGTTGATCAGCCCTCCGCCGCTTCCCGCTCCAACTGCTGCGCCAGTCTGCCGACTGATGATACCGGGCGGTTCTGAAATATCTGGAGTTTTCCAACAGGACTCTGCTGATTTTTCCCAGCTCCCCGCTGCCTATTATGGTCTTGATCCTGTTATATTTCCGGTACAGGCGCTGATGAAACATCATGGCGAATTTCTTTCCCGACGCCTCTGCAGCCTCGTTCATGGCGCGGCACTGCAGCAGTGACACCCCGGAGGGCTTATCACAGAATACATGCTTCCCGTGCTCAAATGCCTGAATTGCAAGCTGGGGATGGGTCCTGTGGGGAGTCACGATGAGCACCGCATCAAACCTCCAGGCTTCCTCATACATGGCTTCTGTACTGTCGAATATAACGGCTTCACTGCTGAGATTTTCTTTTGCCCACTGCTTTGACTGTGAGCCTCGGCAGCATACCGCCGCCAATGTCAGAGAGCTGATCCTCCCCCCGTCGATCATCTCTGCATAGGTTTTTCCCATGGAACCGGCCCCTATGAGCGCTATTTTGATTTTTTCCATATGTCCCCTCCTCTCACTTATATCATAGCAGGCGCAAATCCGGCACCGCCATGATTTTTTTATGTATTTTAGACAGAAACTTTGTTTTTTTGCCTTTTATTATAGCCGTTTTTTCTATAGTAAATGAGTCGCTTTCTATGGGAAAATGTGATTTTTTGTATGATATTTTCATATCCACCCTATAATTTTTTACTATTTAAGGACCGTTCCTCCATAATTTATTCCGGTACCTTAAAGGCATAAAAATACCGCTGTGAAATCTTTCTCCAGAGCGGTATCTTTATTTTTATTCAAATATAATATATCTCTAAAGCGTCCCATGTGAGCCAAATATTTTAAAATGATTACTGATAGCAATCTCAGCAAGTGATGGTTCCGTTTTTTCATTGTAATGCCTCTCTAATTCAATATAAAAATAATATTCTCCAAGTTCCTATATTTAGTTTTTCAAGAATGAACGGAGGACAGCTAAAAAATAACTGTCCTCCGTTCATTCCATAACAAACAAAATAATAACTAAACTATACGCTCCAGCCAAGGCTTTCCTGTTGAATGGTGTAAAGCCTCTCGTACAGGCCTTTGTTTTTCATAAGATCATCGTGGGTGCCTTCCTCAACCAGCTTTCCTTCCTCCAGTACAATAATCTTGTCTGCGCCCGCCACAGTCCTTAAACGGTGGGCTATGATAATTACCGTCTTGCCTTCAATCAGCTTGGAAATGGCCTGCTGAATGAGGGCCTCATTCTCCGGGTCAAGGGATGCCGTTATCTCATCCAAAAGTACGATAGGTGCATTTTTGAGAAGTGCACGGGCAATGGAGATGCGCTGTCGCTCACCGCCGGAAAGCGTGCTGCCGTTTTCGCCCAGCATAGTCTGATAACCACCCGGCAATGCCCTTACAAACTCGTCGCAGCAGGCCGCTTTCGCCGCTTCCAGAACCTGTTCCCCCGTTGCTTCCATGTTTCCGATGCGGATATTGTTATAGACCGTATCATTGAACAGTACCACATCCTGAAACACAAAGGACATATAACTCATCAAATGCTCGGGGTCCAAGGTTTTCACATCAACGCCGCCGATCTTTACGCTGCCCTCATTTACATCCCAGAACCGGGCAATCAGCCTTGAGAGCGTACTTTTTCCGCAGCCCGAGGGGCCGACCAGCGCTGTGATGGCATCCGACGGAATGGATACCGTAAGGTTCTTGATTACCGTATCCTCCTGCGAATTTTTCGCATGATAGCCGAAAGAGACATTCTCGAAGTCAATATCCCAGCACGTCAGCGGCTTTTGTGCATCCCCTTCCATGATCGGGGCTGACATGAGCGTGCGCATCCGTTTTGTAGCAATACGGTGGTAAAACAGTTCCGGCAAAAGGGTAAATTCAACGAGAACCGGCCCATAAATTCTAACCACAATGACAAAGAACATCAGCAGAGGGACCAACTCGATTTTACCATCTGTCAGCAGATAAGCGCCGACAAAAACAGTGAGGCCCACGCCGGCCTGCAGGATCATTTGTGCTCCCGTGACAAAAACCCCTGTGCCAAATTCCATTTTGATCGCCATTTTCTTCATCAGATGCAGTGCACTGTCCAAGGCAGAAAACTTTGAACCGTCCAGTCCGCAGGCTTTAATGACCTTGATGCCCTCCAGATACTCCTGCACCTGATCGGACGCTTTCAGTTTCGCCTCCACCTGTTTTTCGCTTAAGCCGGCCTGGATTTTTTTGCTGCCCATGATGATGAGCAGAGCGATGGGCACAGTAATGAATACGGCAAGTGCCATTCTCCAGTCAAAGACAGCCATCAGCACACAAATAAGAGTGATGGAAATGGCGTTAGCGCAAAGCTGCGGAACAAGATGGCTTAAAACATGCTCGGTAGTTGAGCAGTCAGCCATAATATTTGTAGTCAGTTCAGAAAGGTCTTTGGAATTGAAAAAGCTCATGGGCAGTTTCCGGATGCGCTCGGCCACGCTGATCCTTGAATTTTCGGCTTCCAGATAAGAGGTAATATAGGTTTTCTTATAGTCATTTTTGCTTGCCAGAAACACCAGAACCGCTGCGGCGACACCGCACCCGAGCAGAATCCACATCTTTGTCCAGGAAATCTCCTCCCCCATCAGCGGCTTTAACAGCTCGGCAAAAATCTGAATGGTCACGACAAAGGGCAGCATAAGCGCCAGATTGGTCAGCGTGCAGGCGGTGATAGCTTTCTTTAAATCCGAATAACCTTTGTCGGTGAGCATCAATAGTTCCTTAAGTTTACGCATGTGCTTTCCCCCCTTTCGGTCCATCTTCCAGTCAAGTGTTTTTGTGTACATATTCCACATGTCAAGATACTTACCGTGTTCTGCCAGCAGCTCTTCATGACTGCCCTGCTCGATAAGCTTTCCCTTATCCATCACTACAATTTTATTGGCACTGCGGATGGTAGACAGTCGGTGGGCAATCATGATCACTGTCTTCCCTTTCATCAGCCTTTCAAAGGCCCGCTGGATCAGGTGTTCATTCTCAGGATCAAAAAACGCGGTCGCCTCGTCAAGAATTATAATAGGCGCATTTTTAACAATGGCTCTTGCGATGGCGATGCGCTGCTGCTCTCCGCCTGAGAGATGTACGCCTTTTGTGCCGATGACCGTATGGTATTTTTCCGGCAGCTTTTCAATGAATTCATGACACTGCGCCGCCCTGGCTGCAGCAATTACCTGCTCGTCGGTGGCGTTCTGGTTCCCCAGCCGGATATTGTCCAAAATACTTTGCTTAAAAAGGAACACATCCTGGAATACAAAGCTGACCTTTTCCATTAAATACTCGCTTGTCATATCCCGCACATCGACACCGCCAATCCGGATAGCACCCTCCGTCACATCGAAAAAGCGGGGGATGAGATGTGCGATGGTGCTTTTGCCTCCGCCCGAAGGACCCACAATCGCTGTTATTTCATTTTCATTTGCCCGGAAAGAAACTCCCGAGAGCGCTTCGGCTTCCTGCCCTGTATAAGCGAAGGAAACATTTTCGAAAACAATCTCATGCCCGTTGGTTTCTTTCGGAAATTGGGGCTGGGGCAGCGGCGGGGTATGCAAAATTTCGTCCATACGTTCTACACCGCCGATAATCTGCATGCCGCCGGTGGAAACATACATGATTTTCAGCATAACGGTTGCGATGGAGGGTACAAAAATCAGATAAAAAATAAATGTGATGGCAAAGGAGGCATAATCTGTTGTATGAAGCCCAACCCAAATACCCACGGGGATCAGGAACAGGTAGATGTTATTGATCACCGTCGTGAAAGCCGACATGTAATTTTCCCAGCTCAGCGTATAGGGAATGACCATATTGGTGTATTCCTTAATTGCGGTATGCATTCTCCGGAAAGAATACACCGTTTGCTTAAAGGCTTTTACAACCGTGATGCCCCGGATATATTCGACGGAAGCGTTGTTCATGTCCTCCATTGAATTTTGATATTTTTCCATCCACTGTTTTGCGCTGGCATTTCCGTATGCTTTTTTCTGAATCGCAAATGCAATCACAATACCCACAACGGACGCCAGCCCAAAGCGCCAGTCTATGGCGAACAGAATGATAAACATGACCACCGGCGCCACAAAGGAGGCTACGATGTCGGGAAGCTGATGCGCGATAAAACCCTCGACCTTTTCAATGTTCTCGTCCATAATCTTGCGAAGCTTGCCGCTGCCCACCAGTACATGAAAGCCCAGGGGTACCTTGGCCAGATGGGACGCAAAATTTACTTTTAATTCGTACAATGTACCGAAAGCAGCCAAATGAGAGCACATCAGTGCAGCAAAGTACAGTAATATATTGAGCAGAATGCCGCCGAGCGCGATCCATCCGAAGCCAATGGTCCTTTGTAAGTCCAGATTTCCAAAGTCGGGGTATACCCCCATGATTTCCCGTATGGTAAAATAAATGGCTATGTACGGAATAAAGGATGCGACGGAAGCCAGCGCAGACAGGATCACCGAAGAAATCATGAGAGGCTTTTTCGTGGCCGCAAGCTCCATCAGCCTCGCCATGCCGGTTTTCGGCTTTGCCGGCGCTTGATTTTTTTGTTTCATAATAAACCACCTTTCTTTAAGTGTGCTGCTTGATTTATAGCAAGTCCGTCCAATGTATCATGGCCGGCAACGCCTGGCAGGCAGCCGCAATACCGGCGGACTAACGATAATATCAAATCATGGAAGATAATGTCCATGATAATCCCCATTTTTGTTCAAACCACAAATGAATTGGAGATGTGAAGCAATTCAGTTAGCTTATACTAACCCAGCAATCATCATTATACACCATACTTTCAGCCATCACATGTTCCAAAAAGGATTATTATTCACTCAAAAAGGATTTTGTTGTAAATTGACTTACAGGAGCTTTTTGCATTCTGAGGGCTTGACGCCGTATTTGGCTTTGAATTTTTCCGTGAAATAATTTGTATTACTGTACCCAACCAGCAAAGCTGCTTCCACCACACTTATCTTACGGTCCCCAATAAGAAGCCGGGCCAATTCCAGCCTTTTGTCGATAACGTAGGTATGAATAGGCATGCCGAACATTTCCCGGAAACCGGCTTTCAGCTTGTATTCATTGAGGCAGGTAAGCTTTGAAAGCTGCGCGATTGTCGGAGCGGATATAAAGTTGTCGTCCAGAATCTTCCTGGCGTGATAGAGCGCATCCATGTCGGCTGACGATAGTTTCGGGAGGGCATCGGTTTTTCCGTTTTCAAGGATCAGTTCGTCCAGATATACCGCAAGAAGTTCCAACGATTTCCCCTCAAGGTAGATTTTTTTAATATCCCTGCAGTATTGACACCGGATCATGTCATTTAGAATCAGCTTGATATTGGGAGAAAATTTTCTTGCATAAAACTGGCATTCATTATATTCCCGCACAGCAGTCCCTTTCCCAAAATGCGTGACCAAATCCTGTATGACCTTTGGATCATACCGAAGGCTGACGCCGAAAAACCGTTTTCCTGCAAAATAGATACATGAGTTGCTTCCGGATAATCCGTTAAATATATAGCTCTCTCCGCAGCCAATCTCATATTCCTTCTTATTGTCATCCTTCCACCAATGCAATGGGTCTTCCAGACAAAATGAAAGGCCATAATGGGGAGAAGTGTTTATTTCTTCCCGCATGGTTAAATTCTCATAAAAGGTTATGTCCGAAATAAAGATCTCCATTGACGAGTTCAGGACATATCTTTTTCCATAGCCCTCTCCCAACTCCTTGGGGACCAGATGTTCGCTTTGAAACATATTTGATTTATATAGATTGTTGAACAGTCTGCTGACCGGACAATCTCTTTTCTCCGGGTTATATATTTTATATTCCAATGCAGCAGGATCAATCATTGTCATCATCTCCTTTCCATTGTGACAGGTTCATTCTTTTTAGTTAGCTTAAGCTAACCGCCGTACAAAAAATTTTCGGGCCTTAAAACCCGAAAACAGCTTGCCAATTAAGAAACTTTATGAGCGTATGAACATAACGCAACGCTTTTTCTTTTGAGAAATCGTGAATAATAGGCTCGAACATCGAACACCAGTAGGCACTTGTCAGGATGTGCAGTTCATCTTCGCTGACATCATTCGCCGGAAGTCCGCGTAATTTAACCTCATTTAAAAAATCCATAGTCTTCTTTGTATGTTTTTCTGCGATGTCATGAATAAAGCCGGAATATGGCGTGCCCTCCGAACTGCAAAGCAGAAGCTTTATGGCATCGTGGCGATCATAGAGAAATTCCACCCATTCCTCATACGTTTTCTCGGATATATCCCACATGGCTTCCAGTGTACCGTCATCGAACAAATGATAGTCCCTTTGCTCAACCTGATCGAAAAAAACGTCGATATCATGAAGCGCAGATGAAACCAGTGCTTCAAAAAGTTCTAATTTGCCGGAATATCTTTTATATAAGGCGCCGGTTGTAACACCGGCATTTGCACAAATCGTGTTCAATGATGCCTTTTCAAATCCATGGGATAAAAATTCTTTCTTTGCGTTTTCTATAATGCGGGGATTAATACTTGCATCGGGTTTTGACATACTGTCCACCTACCGTTCAACGACTGATAATATAATTACCGATAACTTCATTATCAGTATATAGTGCAGGGATCCTCTTGTCAAGATATCATACAATAACTGCGATTTCATCACAGCTCCGTATTTTCAGCTCTTACGACGATCTCCCGCAGCATGCGCAATAACTCTAAAGCGCTTCGGAAGCTCACGTATTCTTTGTTCGTCAGCTTCCCCATCACTCTTCCCTGCATGCTCGAATTTAAACGATACTCAATTTTGACAATCAGTGTTTCTCTCGCCCGAATGGCCCTGGAGCTCAGCGCCGTACTGTCCTGCAACTGGATTGTGGCTTTAACCGGGACTTTATTACTTCCCTTGGTTCGCTCCTTATATTGATCTGCCATTTTTCGATTAAGAAATCTCGGCTCAGTGGATGGATGGGGCGTACCTATCCAGTCGCATATTTCATCCAGTTTTATAATCAGGTCTCCTAAACTGAAAAACCAGACCGGCCTGTCAATATAGCAGTTAAGAATTTCACCATATAAGTCTGCCCCCTTTTTCCCATGGAAACAGATAAGCATTGTACTGACGCGGTCCGTCGTAATCATGTTTTCACAGCTTTTTTGTATGTCATTGATTCTTATCATTCGTTTCTTATCCTCTTTTTGAATCATCCGTTTATTTGCCTGCCCTCACCTCAAGTTTAATAAAACGTCTCTCTTTTCGTATCAGTAATTGTGATATAGGGAGATTATGCAGTGCCAAAATAATTGATCCCATTAGCACGAATGACATCAGGTAAGCGAAAATATAAGCCGCTTTTTATCTATCCTCGCTATGCCGTGGATTTCGAGCGACTCTCTCAATCGCACCTATGATTGTTGTTGTAATATTTGTTTGATTTTGTACCGCCAGCAACTCATATTGTGTCATCACTTCACCGGCGCATGTTGCCACATACCTTGGCGGCAGCTCATTTAGGGCCAGTGCGCGCACATCTGCGCGGCATCGTTCACAAGTACATATTTTCGTCAGTTCCATCAACCCTTTTAGCTTATCGTCAACCATTTGTTCCATCATGTTATATGATATAAATTTTTGATTCATGGCTTATTCAATCCTTTCAATCACTGGTTTAGTTTGAATCCCTTAAAGCCTCATGTTTCGGAAAGCATATATTCACCACATGTCATGTCCGCAGAATAATACTTTTATAATATAAAATAACTGATTGATTTATTGCCGGCATTTGTATTCAATTTACGTGTTTTTGTTCCCAATTCTTAATTTTAAGTTCCACACAAAAAAGAATCCCGCGTGCGGGATTCTCCTCCTGGGCTGGGTCGCTTCTGCGATATCCAACCTTACGGCCTCAGTGCAATGCATGTCCGCTGCTCAGTTTTCAGTTTTGCCATATAGATTTAAAAACGCCTGCTTTACATCATTCCCATAGGTAGAACCCACTGGTATCTCCTCTCCACTTTTTAAAACGACACGGTGTAAACAGAATGCCGTGATATGCAATAAATTCACGATATAGGACCGATGTATCCGAAGAAGGTTTGTATTCTGCAATTGTTTTTCCAGTTTC
>JASGGP010000127.1:0-12231 GCA_047604985.1 Lacrimispora sp. | reverse complement strand
GCCCTGACAGGCTCTGCTCCTGACAGCGCAGGAGTTCCGGCTTCCTATACGGAGCACACCCTTCTTGCCCAATATAACGGAGAGGATTCCGTGAAAGAGCTGTTTCATAAATTTCCCCGGGATATTGCGGCGGTCATCATGGAGCCGGTAGCCGCCAACATGGGCCTTGTGGGGCCAAAGCCCGGCTTTCTGGAATTTTTAAGAGAAATCACTCTTCGCCACGGAGCCCTTCTCATTTTTGACGAGGTTATTACCGGCTTTCGCATGGGGCTTGGGGGAGCCCAGGGTTATTACGGAGTGATCCCCGATTTAACCACCCTGGGAAAGATCGCAGGCGGCGGGATGCCCATGGGAGTTTACGGAGGAAAGAAAGAGGTCATGGAAGTGGTTGCCCCGGTGGGAAAGGTCTATCAGGCGGGAACCCTTTCCGGCAACCCAATAGCAACAGCGGCGGGCATCGCCACCCTTAAGGCCCTGATGGAAAATCCGGGGCTCTATGCCTCTCTGGAGGAAAAGGCGGGAAAGCTTGTGACAGCTGTCAGGGAAAGCCTCCCCAAAGTCCAGGTAAACCAGGCGGGCTCCTTATTCAGCGTGTTTTTCTCTGAACATCCGGTGGTGGATTATGAAACCGCTTTGAGCTCTGATACGGGAAAGTATGCAAAATATTTTCATTATTTGCTGGATCACGGCATTTATACGGCTCCCTCCCAATTTGAAATTCTGTTTTTATCAGCAGCCCATACCGGGGAAGATATTGAAAAAACATGTGAAGTCATAAGAAAAGGGGCAGACAGTAAAACTTTATAACCGTAAATTTTGCCCTACAGAATATAAAAGAACCATAAATTGTATTAACATTTCCGATTATCTATTGATAAATAAGCCAATTTGGTATATTTTATACCTATGTACAACGAAAATAAATGGGACCAAAGGAGGCTGAATATTATATGGACTATTTGGTTGTGTATACAAGTAAAACCGGAAATACCCAGAAGGTGGCCATGAAGATTTTCGAGGCCCTTCCCGAAAAATCCAAGGACATTGTCCGGCTGGAAGATTTGCGCGGGGAGGAAGCGGACACGTACTTTGTGGGATTCTGGAACAACCGCGGCACCTGCAACAAGGAGGTGCTGGATTTTCTTTCCGATCTTCACGGCAAGCGGGTGGCTCTCTTTGGAACCTGCGGCATGGCCGGGAACAAGGAATATTATAAGCAGGTGGAAAAGCAGGTGTCTGTCTTTCTGCCGGAGGATAACGAATATCTGGGATGCTTTCTGTGCGGAGGCAAGATGCTGCCTCAGATTCTGGAAAAGTACAGACAGATGCAGGCGGTTCACGACACGCCCCAGATCAGGGCCATGATATCCGCCTATGAGGATGGAATGCTTCATCCCAATGAACAGGATTTTCAGAATGCCTGCGAATTTGCAGAGTCGGTTATTAAAGGTAACAAAGGATAAAGGAGGAGCAGAATGGGTTTAAAAGACGACGACGGTTCGCAGAAAAATCCGAAAAAGTCATTTATTTATTATTACGCGATCGTCATGATTCTCATGATCGTATTCAATTCTCTGACGGTTCCCTGGATTGAATCCAAGGCCGTAAAGGAGGTTTCTTACAGCGAGTTTTTGGAAATGGTGGATGAGGGAAAGGTCCAGGCAGTGGCAAAGACCGAGACGGAGATCCAGTTTAAATCCGATACCGGGAAAAAGGATTTAGAAGGCAAGCCGGTTTACGACGTCTATAAGACAGGGCTCTGGCCGGACGATACCTTGACGGAAAGGCTGCTGGCCCATGATGTCCAGTTTGAAAAGGCAATCGTGGTGCAGATGTCTCCGATTCTCTCTTTCCTGATGACCTGGATCATTCCCATCCTGATTTTTGTTTTCCTGGGAAATTTCTTATCCGGGCAGGTACAGAAGCGGATGGGCGGCGGAAACGCCATGACCTTTGGAAAGTCCAATGCAAAGATATATGCTGAATCAGAGACAGGAAAAACCTTCCGGGATGTGGCCGGACAGGAGGAGGCAAAAGAGGCCTTAAAGGAAATCGTGGATTTTCTTCACAATCCTCAGAAATATGCGGACATCGGAGCTTCCCTGCCTAAGGGCGCACTTTTGGTAGGCCCTCCCGGAACAGGAAAGACCCTTCTTGCCAGAGCAGTGGCCGGAGAAGCCCATGTGCCTTTCTTCTCCATATCCGGTTCCGAATTTGTGGAAATGTTTGTGGGCATGGGTGCGGCAAAGGTCAGGGATTTATTCAAGCAGGCCACTGATAAGGCACCGTGTATTGTATTTATCGACGAGATTGATACCATAGGAAAGAAGCGTGACGGAGGCGGCTTTTCCGGAAATGATGAACGTGAACAGACCCTGAACCAGCTTTTAGCGGAAATGGACGGGTTTGACGGAAAGAAGGGCGTGGTCATTCTGGCCGCCACCAACCGCCCCGATTCCCTGGATAAGGCTCTTTTGAGGCCGGGCCGTTTTGACCGGCGGATTCCGGTGGAGCTTCCCGATTTAAATGGAAGGGAAGCCATATTAAAGGTTCACGGCAAAAACGTCAAGCTGTCCGATGATGTGGATTTCCACGGAATCGGCCTTGCTACGGCAGGGGCCAGCGGTGCGGAGCTTGCCAACATCATCAATGAGGCAGCCCTGCGGGCGGTCCGCATGGGCAGAAAGACCGTAACACAGAGAGACTTAGAGGAAAGCGTGGAGGTGGTCATTGCCGGCTACCAGAAAAAGGACGCTTCCGTCAATGTGGAAGAGCGGAAGATTATCGCCTACCACGAGGTGGGCCATGCCCTGGTCGCGGCTTCCCAAAGCCACTCGGCTCCGGTCCATAAGATCACCATTATTCCCAGAACCTCCGGGGCATTAGGCTATACCATGCAGGTGGACGAGGAGGAACGCCATCTTTTGACCAAGGAGGCAGCCTTAAGCAAGATCGCCACATTTACCGGAGGAAGGGCGGCGGAGGAGCTGATCTTTCAGACAGTCACCAGCGGGGCCTCCAATGATATTGAACAGGCCACCAGAATTGCCAGAGCCATGGTGACACGCTACGGCATGAGCGAAGAATTTGACATGGTGGCACTGGAAACCATTACCAACCAGTACTTAGGGGGAGACGCTTCTCTTGCCTGCTCCCAGGAAACGGCAAAGCAGATTGATGACGCCGTCATCCGGATCGTCAAGAGCCAGCATGAGAAAGCCCTTCAGATCCTTAAGGATCATGAGGGAAAGCTTCATGAGATCGCAGATTATCTTCTGGAACGGGAAACCATTACAGGAGAGGAGTTTATGGAAATCTTCAACAGAGAAACGGTCCAGCCACTCCCCGGAAAACAGAAAATGAAACAGACGTTTTGTCACCGGATTCCCAAGAAGAAAACAGAGAGCCAGTGATATAAGCAACAAGGGCACCGGGTTTTCGGACCGGCTGTCCCAAAAGAGGCCGTTTGCCTTTGCCGCTTTGATAAAAAAGCCGTGCAAAAGGTAGACGGCCATTGTATTTTCTCCCAAAGTGGACAGGAAAGGCAGCTTCCGGTCCGGCAGGACGAAGAGAAGGCTTAAGGTCCAGGCCGCGGCGTTTAAAAGCAGAATCCCCCGTATCCACAAGGTGTAGTTTCCCGCCTGGTAGGAAAGAGAGTGGTACAGCCAGCCGGGCTCTATGACTGAGCGGTTGAGCCACAAAAGAACGAGACCGGCCCCTGCTGCAGGAAGGGCCAGGGGCAGAAGACGGGAGCGCTTTCCCGGTGCTCCGCTGCAAAACAGTTTTCCATTGCAGCATAAGTACCCCGCCAGAAAAAAAGGAAACAGGACAATGGTCCTGGAAAGGCTGAACCGGTAGCCGATCCAGGGAACAAAGCCGATGATAAGGGCTAAGGCTGCGGATGCCCCAAGGAGCCAGAGCCTCAGGTGAAGATACCGGTTTATGAGAGGCAGGAGCAGGAGCCAGAAAGCCATGGACATTAAATACCATAAAAGCCAGTAGGGCCGGGTAAAGGGCTGGGAAAAGGTATCCTTGAGAAAGCACTTGTCAAATGCAACATAAAGAATCTGAAAGCATAGGTAGGGATAGAGGATTCCCCGGACCAGACGTTTTGGATTCCATTTTGCAAAACAGCCGGAGCAGAAAGCAAAGGCCGGCATGTGAAAGGAGTAGATTGCCAGGTAGAGAAAGCTCTCAGTTCCCCCCGGCCGGAGCTCCAGCAGATGACCCAATACCACAAGAAAGATCAAAACCGCCTTTCCGTTGTCTATTTTATAATTTCTCTTTTTCTGTTCCATAATAGTTCTGACCTTCTGTTTCCTTTCCTGTTTTCCCATCCATCCGCTGTACTTAAAAACCGGCTGGCCTTTCGAAAGGCTGCCTGTCTTTTCCTGAATTCATTATATATGACCTTCGGGTTCTGTTTCAATCCCCCAAAATGAAAAAGCATTTATGAAAAACGGAAAGAGATCCGGCCTTCCTGAGGCTAAATTTGTGGCTTTCATGCGGCAACTGTAAAAACACAGAAAATTTTTTAGGCAAAAAGGATAATTTTGCAAAGAATCGGTGTTATTTTTTGGAAAAATATGTTATAATTTCAATAATATTTGTAACATATCAGAAGGAGGATCAGGTAATGGTACAAAAGCTTTTGGCAAAATGGGGGAATTTTAAACCGGGGTTTCCGTGGAGGCCCGGTTTTAAGAAAAAAGGGAAAGGAGGAAGAAGTCATCTTTCCAACAAGATCGCAGGTATCGCCGGGATCATGCTGATCATCGTATTTGCGGTCCTCATCAGCATAACCTCCATGATGACGAAACGGGCGATGAAGCAGTCCGCCTTTGGCGCTCTTAAAACGCTGGCGTCTGAGAACGGGAAAGAGGTCCAGCAGGTTTTGGACAGGGCGGTACAGGTTTCCAATGGCATCACCTATTACCTGGAAAATTCTGCGGCCAACAGAAAGGTTATTCAGGATTTAAGGCTTAAGACCATGGGGACGTCAGAGCCTCTTTATAAGAGCCAGGTGTTTGAGGGAACCACCCTGGACAGCTTTGGAATGAAAACCGAGGATTACATGCTGTCCACTATTAAATCCTCCGTTCTTAATTCCCAGGATATTGTGGGCATAGGGATTATGTTTGAACAGTATGGCATGAGTACTGCGGTCAGAAGCTATGGGCTTTATGCGGATCAGAACGGAAATATTATAGACTGCGGCCTTTACGAGGATTATTCAGCCAAGGATTATTACCAGAAAGCCCTGGCGGCAAAGACAGCCATCATTACCGATCCATATGAATCAAACGGGACCATGCTGGTCACCATGGCAGTGCCTGTGATTGTAAGAGACAAGGTGCTATGCATTGTTACAACGGATGTGGGACTGGGCCGTTTCCGCCAGATGGGAACAGCGGACAGCTCTTATCCCAGCGTACATACCCTGATTACCAATGAAGCGGGAACTATTATTTCCGAGAGCACCGACAGCGGAGTTGTGGGGACCAATGTTTCGGATTATGTAAAATCGAAAAAAAGCAAGGAAGAAATCGGGGCTGGAATTGCTTCCGGCGCCAACTTCTATACCCTGGATAATGGCAAAGGCGGAAAGGAATATTATTTCTTTGAGCCCATCCAGCTAAACGGCTCCAGCTGGTATTCTGTCACAGCAGTGGCGGAGAAGGATATGTCCCGGGATGCGGATCAGATGTCAAGGCTGATGACCGTCATTTCCGTGGCGGCTATGATTGTGATTCTCCTTATTATCACCATTGTCATAAGTAGACAGTTAAAGCCCATTCATAAGGTAGTATCCGCTGCCGGAATGATCGCGGAGGGAGACTTAGAGGTCTTCGTTGACGTGGAGACCGACGACGAAATCGGCCTTGTGGCAGATTCCTTTGACCGGATGAAGGAAAACCTAAAAGAGGTGATCGACCGCATTTCCTTTGCTCTTCAGGAAATTGCGGACAACCATCTGGACTTAAATGTGGAGCTTGGGCTCAAGGGAGATTTTACAAGGCTTGAGGATTCGGTGAAGAAGATCGTCATGAATTTAAACGTGGTGATGAATGAAGTGAGCCAGGCGGCAGGCCAGGTAGCGGCGGGAGCCGACCAGGTGGCCGACGGCTCCCAGTCTCTGGCTGACGGCGCGGAAGAGCAGGAGAAGACCGTTGAGATGCTGTCCCATTCCTTTAAAGACGTATCGGAAAAGATCAGGCATCTTGCGGAAACAGCAGGGGAAGTATCCTTACAGGTGCAGCAGACAGGAACGGAGATCGTAACCTGCGATATGTCCATGCAGAACCTTTCCGGCGCCATGGATGAGATACGGGTATCCTCCGGGGAAATCGGAAAGATCATAAAGGTCATCGAGGATATCGCTTTCCAGACCAATATTCTGGCTCTCAACGCAGCCATTGAGGCGGCAAGGGCAGGGGAGTCGGGCAAGGGCTTTGCCGTAGTCGCCGGTGAGGTGAGGAATCTGGCGGCGAAAAGTGCGGAGGCGGCAAAGAATACCACATCCCTGATCCGGGGTTCCATGACTGCTGTAGAAAAGGGAACCGGTATATTAAATGAAACTGTGGATTCCATGATGAGAGTTTTGGAGGATTCCGCCAAGGCAGTGGATTCTGTAGACTCCATCTCTGCAGCGGCCAGCAAGGAAGCCGATGCAGTGGCAGCGGTAACAAGAGAGTTCTCAAAGATTTCCGCCGTGGTCCAGAACAATTCCGCCACAGCAGAAGAGAGCGCAGCCTCCAGCGAAGAGCTGTCCCATCAGGCTCAGCGTTTAAGTGAGCTGGTGCAAAGATTCCGCTTGAGAGATTAACAGAAAAAAAGAAGAGAATAAGCAGGCGGCCGCCCGGTGGCTGAATCACCGAGGGCTGCCTGTTTTCTTCATGCAGGCGGCAAGCCGGACGGACAGGATTGCATATTCACCGGCCGGCCCTCAGGCTTCCTTGACCTTGGCGGCTGCCCGGATCATTTGACTTGTACGAATATACAGGAAAGCATGGAATTTCGCAAAAAACCAGAAAATATTATGAAATAATTCGAAATAAAAATTTAAATAAACTAAATAGTTGTATACAATTTGAAAATTAATAAATAATGTAATAAAATGTTTGAAATAGTATTGACAAAACCGGGCCTGTACGCTATAATGAAGACGTAACAAAGGAAAGGAAAGAGAAAAAAGAAGAAGAGTTAAAATTCATGAAAGGAGGTACACTCCACCAGAAAATGAAATCTCGTTTCATTTATAATTTTATAAATGAGACAAAAGGAAAAACCAATCTACCGATGTTAGAAGCCAGTTATGCAAGATCAGAATGGAAAGTAATGATTGAAGAATCAGAAAAAAGAAGTATTGGTTGAAAATATAAATCTATGGAGAAAGAACTGTAATCGGTTCCCGATACTGGGACAAATAAAAATTTTGTAAAACATGTGAAGGACAAACGGTTGAATAACAGAAATGAAAATATCCATAGACGGGCGTATAAAACGGAGAGCGGAAAAATTTTAATATAGATCATGTCAGGCAGCATGTATTATATGTAGGCAGCATGAGCAGGAAAAGAGGTATCAATTCCAATGGATGAAGTAGAATAAAAGCGGGTATCGATTATTGAAAATGAAGATCGGTACCCGCTTTTGCTTGTGCATTTTTATTTCCCTTTCAGCAAATCCCTTCCAGATTAAAGGGCGGCGTGTATTCTTCCTTTGCGCTGCTTTTCTCCTGCATAAATCCCTGATCCAGACCCAGACCGATGGCGGTATCCAGCACCTTATTATACTCGTAGGAAGTGATTCTCCGGTTGATCTCCGGAAATTCCTTGCTTCGGTAGAAAGGCGTATACTGGCTTAAAAGGCTGATATAGTACTTCCCCAGAGGAAGCTCTTCTTTCATCCAGTGAAGAAGCCGGATGGAATCCTCCTTTGCACCCGGAAGCACCATATGGCGGATGATGACGCCTTTTTTCATAAGAGTTCCGGAAGTGTCGAACTGAGGAGGGCCGGCCTGATTGATCATTTGCTTTATGGACTCAGAAGCCATTTCAAAATAATCCGGAGCCAGGCTGTAGCGGGCGGAAAGCTGGGAGCTGAAGTATTTTAAGTCAGGAAGCCATATATCCACATAGCCTTCCAGGGCCTTTACGGTTTCTGCCGATTCATAGCCGCCGCAGTTATATACAACAGGAATGGAAAGCTCCGGTCTTATGAGGTCCAGGGCTTTTACAATGGAAGGCAGATATTGGGTGGCCGTGACCAGATTGATATTGTGGGCTCCCTCTTCCTGTAGTTTCAGGAAAATATGGGCCAGCTGGCGTTCCGTAAGCTCCTTTCCGAAGTTTTCCCGGCTGATGTTATAATTCTGGCAGAAGCAGCAGCCCAAGGTGCAGCCGGAAAAAAATACGGTTCCGCTTCCTCTGGTGCCGCTGATACAGGGCTCCTCCCAATGGTGCAGTGCTGCCCGGGCTGCCTTTACGGCGGCGCCGCAGCCGCAGAAGCCGGTTTTTACGCGGCGGTTTACCTTGCAGTCTCTGGGACAGAGGCTGCAGGATTCATACATATGTTCAAGGTTCATGTGAATTTCTCCTGTTATTGACAAAGTGGCTTTTGTACGTTAATATAGTAAACAATACGCAGAAATATTGCAAGACAAAAGTAATGTACAAAGGAATGACGGATATGAATGAAACAAAAAAGCTGGCGGCTCTCCGCTGTGCCTTTCCCAAAACCCTGCCGGTCATGGCCGGTTATCTGGTTCTGGGGGCGGCCTATGGGATATTGATGAATGTCAATGGCTATGGGATCTGGTGGGCCCTGCTCATCAGCGTATTTGTGTATGCAGGAAGCCTGCAGTACCTGGGAATCACATTTTTTGTGGCCGCAGTCAATCCCTGGTACGCTTTTTTTATGTCCCTGATGCTCAATGCCAGACATTTATTTTACGGTCTTTCCATGCTGGATAAATATAAGGATGGGGGAAAGTTAAAGCCCTATCTGATTTTTGCCTTAACCGATGAAACCTTTTCCGTTTTATGCGGCGAAAAGGTGCCGGAAGGGATTTCCAAGAACCGGGTATATGCTCTTGTGTCCCTGCTGGATCACCTTTACTGGGTGACCGGGACGGCCATCGGCGTTCTGGCAGGAAGCGTCATAACCTTTGATACGGCAGGGATGGATTTTGCTCTGACCGCTCTTTTTGTGGTGATTTTCGTGGATCAGTGGAAATCGGGAAAGGGGCATAAGGCGGCCCTAGTGGGAATTTTATCCTCTGCGGCCTGCGTCTTTTTTCTGGGTAAGGATGTGTTTATCATTCCGGCCATGATCCTGATTCTTACCATTATTACCGGCAGATATTTTATGGGCCGGAAAGCCGGGGAAGAATTATCTGATGTATAAAAGGTGCTTTGCCGGACATTTTATCCGGAAAAAGAAAAAGGAGGAAAAACCTTGAGCCAGGATATTATGAAATACATTCTTATTGTGGGAGCCATGATGCTCGCAACAGTAATTACCCGTTTTCTCCCTTTCCTTTTGTTCCCCTCAGGGAAGAAAACTCCCAAATACATTGCCTATTTAGGCCTTACCCTTCCATATGCAACCATCGGGCTTTTAGTGGTCTACTGCTTAAGGGGGCTTCAGTTTGCTTCCTATCCTCACGGACTTCCTGAGCTGATTTCCATTGGGGCCATTGTGGCGCTTCACCTGTGGAAAGGAAATTCTCTTTTGAGCATTGGGGCAGGGACCGCCATTTATATGGTTCTCATTCAGGCGGTATTTTAATAGCCTTCCGGCAATGCTTTCTGCTCCTTAAATTCCTTTGGAGAAAGACCGAATTCCTTTTTAAAGGCCCGGTAAAAGCTGGTGTAATCGGAAAAACCGTACTGGTGGTAAAGCTCTCCGAAGGGGATGCCGGAGAGGATTCCGTTTTTGCTGGCCTGGAGCCGCTTTTTAATAATGTACTGATGAAGGGAGATCCCCATATTGTCCTTAAACACATGGGAAATATGTTATTTGCTGGTATAAAAGAAAGAGGCCAGTTGGTCTAAGGAAAGGTCATCTCCCAAGTGGTTGTTGATATAATCGCAGATATTTAAATAGAGCACATTTTCATAGGCAGCAGGAACCTGATGGAGCATGTCAAAGGTGATCCTGTTTAAAAACAGCAGAAAGGAATGGATCTGAAGCTCTGCGTTCAGTCTGTGAAAGGCTTTATTTCCGTGGATTTCCTCCAGCAGGTCTAAAAGACGGCCCTGAATGTCCTGGAAAGTGATGAAATCCGTGCGGAAGCGGTAATGCTTCTTATCCAATACATAACGAAAGCTGTATGCAAAGTCCTGGGACCAGGAGCACATGGCCTCGTAATAATTCTTACTGATCCAGAGAACAAAGCGCTGGTAGTTTTCTCCAGTGGAATGAAATATAGGGTGGTGCTTTACTCCGGGCGGAATTAAAAGGTAATCTCCGTATTGAAGGCGGTACTGCTTTCCCTCCACCTCATAGCTCACGTCCCCGCTTAAGAAAAAGTACACTTCATAATAGGGATGGCTGTGATCCAGGACATGATCCAAGTCCATGTCTTTATAAAAGAACACTTCAAATTCTCCTGAGTTCATGTACTGCCGCTCATTGAAGCCGGTGGACAGCTCTTTTTTCATCTTCAATCCCCTTTCTTCCTTTGCTTTCCATTCTGTTGTTCTGATGCCATTATAAGCTATAACCGCAAGTTTTGCAATGTGAACGGCAAGTAAATCCATGGTAATAAAACCCCCTTTTGTTTATACTTAAGTCAATAAAACAATTTAAAAAATAAGGAGGTAGCTTTATGAAATTATCATTCCGTTGGTACGGGGACGACGACAAGGTCACATTGCAGAACATCCGCCAGATTCCCGGCATGTATTCCATTGTAACGGCTGTTTACGATGTTCCTGTCGGAGAAGTGTGGAGCAGGGAAACCATCGCTCATTTAAAAAAGGAGACAGAGGAAGCTGGTCTGGCCTTTGAGGTGATCGAAAGCATTCCGGTTCATGAGGACATTAAGCTGGGAAAGCCGTCCAGGGACAAGTACATTGAAAATTACTGCGAGAACATCAAAAGAGTGGCGGAAGCCGGCATCAAATGCGTTTGCTACAATTTCATGCCTGTGTTTGACTGGACCAGGACTCAGCTGGATCACGTGCTGGAGGATGGCTCCACCTCTCTTGTTTACTACCAGGATCAGGTGGACAAGGTGAACCCACTGGAAAGTGACGGCGACTTATCTCTTCCGGGCTGGGATTCCAGCTATACCAGAGAAGAGCTTAAGAAAGTGGTAAGTGAATACAATGCCATGTCCGAGGACACCCTGTGGGATAATTTAAAATATTTCCTGGAGAGGGTCATTCCTGTGGCAGCAGAATGGGGCGTGAACATGGCAATCCATGAGGACGATCCCTGCTGGAGCATCTTCGGACTTCCCAGAATCATTACCGATGAAAAGAATCTGGACCGCTTTTTAAGTCTTGTGGATGATAAGCACAACGGCATCACTCTCTGCACCGGTTCCTTAGGCTGCTCCAACAAGAACGACGTAGTAAAAATGGCAGCAAAATACGCATCCATGGGCCGCATTCATTTTGTCCATGCAAGAAACGTGGCTGTCCTTGACAATAACAGGGGCTTTGAGGAGAGGGCTCACTTATCCTCCTGCGGTTCCCTTGATATGTACGCGATTTTAAAGGCTCTTCATGACAATGGCTTTGACGGCTATATGCGTCCCGACCACGGCCGGATGATCTGGGGAGAGACAGGCAGACCGGGTTACGGTCTTTATGACCGCGCTCTGGGAGCAACCTATTTGAACGGTCTTTGGGAAGCCATTGACAAATCCAGCAAGAGCAAATAGAGAGCAAATAGAAAGAAGGAAAAATTATGGCATTGTCATTTGGAACGGATTTAAGCGGAAAAGTGGCCGTAGTGACCGGAGCAGGCGGAGTTTTATGCGGAATGTTCGCAAAGACCCTGGCAGATGCGGGAGCAAAGGTAGCGGTCCTGGATTTAAATGAGACAGCGGCGGAGGCAGTTGCCTCTTCCATCAGGGAAGACGGCGGCAAGGCCATAGCCTATAAGGCAAACGTGCTGGAGAGAGCAAGCCTGGAAGAGGTTCACGCCAAGGTTCTGGCAGAGCTTGGGCCCTGTGATATTCTGATAAACGGTGCAGGAGGAAACAGCCCCAGAGCC
>JASGGP010000126.1:0-12250 GCA_047604985.1 Lacrimispora sp. | reverse complement strand
CAAAAACTACCCCTTGGATTCTATGACACGCGTTCTCACGGAGATACCATGAGCAGAATTACAAATGACGTGGATAATATCAGCTCTACCATAGCGCAGACAACGACGCAGCTGATCTCCAGCATCTTAACCCTTGTGGGCTCCCTGTCTGTAATGATCAGTTTAAATCTGCCCCTTACCTTTGTGGTTTTACTGTGCGTGCCCCTGGTTTCCTTATTAACAAAAACCATTGCCTCCAAAAGCCGTGCTTACTTTTTGGCACAGCAGAGAAGCCTTGGCGCACTTAATGGTGTCATTGAAGAGAATATTCTTGGTTTAAAAATGGTGAAAGCCTTTGACAGGCAAAAGGATGCCATTGACCAGTTCAAAGAAATCAATGAGCGTTTATGTGAAAGCAGCAATAAGGCTCAGGTCTGGTCCGGTTATATGATGCCCTTAATGAATGTCATTAATAATTTTGTATTTGCAGTTGTTGCGATCTTAGGCGGCATTCTGTCCGTAAGCTACGGCCTGAGAGTGGGGACGGTTGTGAGCTTTTTAAGCTATTCGAAGCAATTTGCACAACCCTTAAATTCGGTGGCAGGAATGTTTAATACGATACAATCTGCACTGGCCGGGGCTGAGCGGGTTTTCGAAATATTGGATTATGAGGAAGAACCCGGGGATCCTGCAGATGCAATAGAGATTCAACACCCTGTGGGAGAGGTTTCCTTTCATAATGTAAGTTTTTCTTATGATAAGACAAAACCGATTCTTAAAAACGTAAGTTTTCAGGTAAATCCAGGTGAGGTAATTGCATTAGTCGGAGAAACCGGTGCCGGTAAAACCACGATTGTCAACCTGTTAACCCGGTTTTATGATGCGGACAGCGGTGAAATTATGATTGACAAGGTACCCATCACCCATATCAGACGGGACAGCTTGAGAAAATGCTTCTCCGTTGTGCTTCAGGACACCAGCCTGTTCAGCGGAACGATTATGGATAATATCCGTTATTCCAGGAATGACGCCACAGAGGAAGACGTGATTAAAGCGGCAAAAATTGCCCATGCCCATGACTTTATAAGCAAGCTTCCCAAGGGCTATGGGACAAACGTTTCCGCAGCCACCGATAATTTAAGCCAGGGGCAAAGGCAGCTGATATCCATTGCAAGAGCAGTTCTTTGCGGCAGCCCGATTTTAATCCTGGATGAAGCCACAAGCAGCGTTGATACAAAGACGGAGAAAGAAATACAGAAGGCTTTGGTCAGCCTCATGCAGAACCGAACAAGCTTTTTGATCGCTCACCGCCTTTCAACAATCCGTGATGCGGACCACATTATGGTGATTGGTGACGGACAGATTCTGGAAAGTGGAAATCACCAAAGCCTGATGAGCCAGAAAGGCCGTTATTATGAAATGGTTATGAGCCAGATGGGAAAGACACTCCAGGGTTAATCCCCATCCTTATCTGAAAATGCTTCTGATAAGGAGTTCCGGTACTTAAGGGGAGTCATGCCATAGTGCCGCCGGAACATGGTAATGAATTTACTGCAGTTACTGTAGCCCACCTGTTTGGAAACGCCGGCAACGGAGAGAGGGGATTCACTTAAGAGGTTGCAGGCAATGGACATCCGGAGAGATGTCACATATTGATGGATGGACATATGGTACAGATGGGAAAATCCTGCCTTTAATTTCTGTGAATTTAAATACACACGCCCGGCCAGTTCTTTTATGGTGGGCGGAGCACAAACTTCCAGAGTCAGAATATTGTGGGCTTCGTGAAGGGCTTTTTGGTCGTCATCACTTAACCGTATATTTTTCCCGGAAGGCAGGGTAATGAGCAGCTGGGAAGGCTCTGAGAAAGTTTTTGGAATATCCTTAAGGGAATAGGTTTTGGTCAGCTCTGATATGATTTCTAAAACCTTGCTTTCTATAAGCATGGGTGTAAGAGTGCCCAGGTTTGCATTGTATTCCAGGTTTTGAAGAAGCTGCAGCAGTATGGGAGAAAGTGAATTTTGCAAAAGGTTTGAGGGAAGGTCCTCAAATCTGATACAGTAAGGAGCATAGGCCTTGGCTAAGTGCTCCTTAAAGTATTTCTCCCTTATTACAATTTCCGCAGCATGATAATGCTGTCCCGCTTTCCAGGTCTGAGAGCCTTTTCTGCCTGTTCCTGTCAATAAAAATGAGGTGGGACAAAGCTTGAATAAAGGCTGCCCTAAAAGCTGATATTCAGCTTCTCCCTTTAGAAGATTGCTCATTTGAAAATAAGGCTCTTCAATGGAAAACTTTAGTGAGAAAGTCCGGATGGGAGTATAATTACTGATAAACAGCTTATAATACCCCTCTTTCTCAAAGTAATAAATCTTTCCCAAATCCGGGTTTTCAGGGTGAGAATACAGGGAATAAAATCCCATGTTTTTCTGTTCAAATTGAAGCTTCCTGAAAAAACCGGCGTGATAATCATCCATATTTTTATATATCATAATTCTTAGTTCCTCTGTTTTCTTTGTGTTTCTCAGTATTTTCTTATTTTAGCCCTTAACAGGAGAAATTATATCCCAATTAGATGCTCTGCTTGACAACCCATGCCTTATTCGTTATAATCAACCCTGTTCTTCTGGTTAGGTTATGCTAACTCCTGCATTATAGATTATTTTTATAAGTATGTAAAGAAACTATTTATAAAAACGGGACGGCAGCCGGCAGAGCATAGAAAGATTCGGAGGAATATTCATGGAATTGAGTGCAAAGGGGCTTTCCCTGTGTTATGAGGGAAAAGAAGTGGTACATCAGCTTGATGCCGGAATCAGGGAAGGAAAAATAACGGCATTAATTGGCGCAAACGGAAGCGGAAAGTCCACCCTTTTAAAAGGCTTTGCAAGGCTGTTAAAACCCTCCGCCGGGGAGGTCCTGCTGTTTGATGAACCTTTGGCATCATATGATACGAAAGAAATAGCCAGACATTTATCATTATTGCCGCAGAATCCTCAGGCGCCCATTGGAATCAACGTCTTTGAACTGGTCTGTTTTGGCAGGTATCCTTATCTGAAGGGGTATAAAAACAGTCTGGCAAAAGAAGATTATGAAAAAGTGGAAGAGGCCATGAAGTTAACAGGTACCTGGGAATTTCGTGACAGGGATATTAATGCTTTATCAGGAGGCCAGCGGCAAAGAGCCTGGATCGCATTGACTCTGGCACAGGACAGTAAAATCTTATTGCTGGATGAGCCCACCACGTTTTTGGATCTGACCCACCAGCTGGAAATACTTAAGCTTTTAAAGAAATTAAACCAGGACTTTAAAAAGACGATTGTACTGGTGATTCATGATTTAAATCAGGCGGCCAGGTTTGCAGACGATTTAATCTGCCTGAAAAGCGGAGAGATTTTGTACCGGGGAGAAGTGGAGGATGTATTTACCGTTGAAATGTTAAGAGATGTATTTCAGATAGATGCAAAGATCATTCTTGACCCAAGAAGCAGCCGGCCGGCATTCCTATCCTATGATCAAATTGAAAAGGCATAAAACAATGCAGTATAAAAGTAAATACATTAAAAAAACAAATAGCGCAAAAGACTTACGCAGGCGGCTGTATGGACTGACAGCTGCTTTATGTATTCTGATATGCTTTCTCATAACAGCCAGTTTACTGCTGGGTTTAAAGAATTACTCCTTTAAAACCCTATGGGAAGGTGTTACGTCATATGACCCTTTAAAACAGGCCCATCAGATTATATGTACAGTACGGCTTCCAAGAGTAATCGGTGCATTATTGACAGGCTGTATCCTGGGTATATGCGGACTTATTATGCAGAGCATCAGCAATAATCCTCTGGGGGACCCCTCTCTTCTTGGCGTATCAGGGGGAGCCAGCCTGGTGATTGCAGTCAGTTATGCCGTCAGTATGAATATCGGTTCCCTGCAGCGCTCTGTAATTGCCATGGCAGGAGCCGCAATGGCCATGGTATTTGTCAGCCTTTTATCCGGTAAAATGGGAAAAAGGACGGACCCTTTGAAGCTGCTGCTTGCAGGAACTGCCGTTTCTAATTTTTTTGGCAGCCTATCCCTGATCATAGGAATCAGAAGCAGGACTTCAAGAAGCTTAAGCTTCTGGATCGCAGGAAGCCTTGCAGGCATTAATACAACAGACATCTTGTTTTTAGCGGTCAGCCTAATCCTTATTCTCCTTATTATTCTGTACTTCCGGAAAGACTTTACCCTGATGGTTTTGGGGGATGAGCTTTCAACAGGGCTGGGGGCCAATGTGGACAGAGCGCGCAAAGCAGGTCTTTTGGTGGTGGTAATCGGTACGGGAATTACTGTTTCCGTAATTGGAAACGTAGGATTTATCGGACTGTGTATCCCTCATATTGCAAGACTGCTGTTTGGCAGCCGTTTTTCTTTCTTACTTCCGGTTGTAGCCCTTATGTCGGCATTTTTGCTGGGGTCAGCAGATTTAATGGCGCGTTCTGTCAGTATGCCTCTTGAAATTCCCGTAGGCGCTATTACCGCTCTCATAGGCGCGCCTTTCTTTTTGTACCTGGCGGGAACTCAGAAAAAGAACGGGGGAGGGACCGGGCAATGAAGCAAAAAGAAAAGGATGTAAGATATCATGCTGCAAAAAGGTGCAGGCGGATACTGACCATGGGCATTTTATTGATCCTTATTACGGTTGTTATTTCGCTCAACATGGGAGCGGTCTCTATTTCTCCCGGAGATATGATCCGGACATTGGCAGGGCTTGGAACGCCTAAAAATGAATTGGTACTGTTTTCTTTCCGCCTGCCAAGGCTGGCAATGATTTTTATAGTGGGTACAGGCATGGCACTCAGCGGAGCTCTTCTGCAGGGCATTACCAGAAATGATCTGGTTGATTCCGGTGTGGTGGGGATTAATGCAGGAGCAGGTCTTTTTGTGGTATTATATATTTTCTTTTCCGGCGGTGATGCTCAGATCGTAAAAGCCGCCCAGTATTGGATACTGCCTGTTATAGCCATAGGCGGAGGGCTGCTGACAGCCATGATTGTCTATGGGCTGACCTGGAATAAAGGAATATCTGCCATACGGCTGCTGCTTACAGGCGTAGCCGTAAATGCTGTCATTAATGCCCTGATTCTCATTTTTCAGTTAAAAATGAATGAGTATAATTTTAACAGGGCAATGGCATGGCTATCCGGCGATATATGGAAAGCGGACTGGCCGTTGATTGCTCTTCTTGGCGGCTGGACCATGATCCTTTGTATCCTCTTAAGCAGACAGACACAAGAGCTTGATATTTTAAGATTGGGAGATGAGTGGGGAGTAACCTTAGGGATTCAGACAGAAAAGAGCCGGTTGCTTCTTTTATTAACGGCTGTGGCTTTCGCTTCTATAGCGGTGGCAGCAGGGGGAACCATCAGCTTTCTGGGGCTTCTTTCCCCCCATATTGCACGCAGGCTTACAGGTGGTTTAAGCAGGTACTACCTGCCCGCTGCCGTATGCGTGGGAATTGGAATCACCCTGCTTGCAGACGTATGTGCCAAATTCATATTTTCCCCTGACGGCATACCGATTGGGTTAATGGTTGCTATGGTAGGCGCGCCCTATTTTATATATTTAATAGTAAAACACAGTTAAATATTTCTTATGATAATTTAAAGAAAGGATGCCGCGAAATGATATATGCGGCTGTACTGCAAAAAGCTGCAGTATGAGGGATTTAAAATGAAACAATTGACTGGTATGTTTATAGGTATGGGTCTGCTTGCTGCTGTTCTTACAGGCTGCGGAGCACAAACGGAAACTGCTGCACCCGGCGGATCCACAAATGATTCTGAAGCTGAAAAGGGGAGAACTCATACATTTCAGACGGTAAATGGACCCGTAGAAATTCCTGATGAACCTCAGAGGGTAGTAGTGCGTACTTATCTTGGTGAGGTTATGGTATTAGGGGTACCTGTTGCAGGAAGTGAGGAATGGAGTCTTGCCAACCCTTATCTGGATGAGGAAAAAACAGCTGAGATAAAAGACGTTGGTTATCCCATGAATGTGGAAGAGGTTCTTGCCCTGGAACCTGATCTTATTATTACGGATTCAGAAGAGGGATTGACTGAAATGGAGAAGATAGCACCCACTGTTTTTATACCCTTTAATACCAACCGGGATATTAAGTCCTCTATCCGTTATTTTGGGGAAATGCTGAATAAGCAGTCAGAAGCGGAAGCCTGGATTACTGAATTTGAAACAGAAGCCGCTAAACAGACAGAACGTTTAAAGGAAGCCGGAATGGATATGAATGCCAGCGTGGGACTCTTTGAATTTGCCAACGGTAAGGTATATGCATTCGGTGATAATATGGGAAGGGGCGGACAGGTTCTGACATCGGGACTTGGCCTGAAGCAGCAGGAGAAGCTGCAGGAAGTCAGTGACGGACAGGGATGGGCGGAAATATCCATTGAGGCACTCTCTGAATATGCGCCGGATTATATGTTTATTACGGTTTACACTGCAAATGGGGAACCAAGCAAGGATGTTGAGGAAATGAAAAAAACCTCTCTATGGAAGAGCCTTCCTGCGGTACAGAATAACAGGGTAATTGAATTGCCTTTTGAAAAAATTTATTACTATGACCCGATCGCTGTGTTGCAGCAATTGGAAATCGTAACAGATTCCATAATAAATACGATGAAATAATATGAGCACTTATAAAGAGCAGAATACCTCCCGGCTGCGGATTGCAGTCTGGGAGGTATTTTTATCGTATAGGAAAGTTCGTCCTGTACGGTAAAGGCCCTCCGAAAGACCGTACTGCGGCGGCAAGGTCGGATATCGGAATTATTGCACAAAAAATAAACCATAAAATGTACAGTATGATGAAAATAAAGAACTTTTCAATTAATAATTGACACGAAAATGTGCAATGATTATAATCAGAAGCATAAAGTACACGTGTACGAAAAGTAATAATATACAATACGGAGGTGCTTTATAAAAAGGTGCAGACAAATCTGATGCAAAAAGAGGTGAAAAGAAAATACCCCAACATATTATATCTCTCCGCGAAAAGAAACCATGATATGATGGGATATTCCTACAGGAATATATTTTAAAGCATCCGTCTGAAAATGTAAAGAGATAAGAATAAAGCAGGAGGCTTACTATGAAAAGAAAAAGAATTTTAGTAACTTTGACGGCGGGTGTACTGGCTTTCGGACTGTCGGGCTGCAACACCGGTTCCCCCATGAAGCCTGCGGACAATACCTCAGCAGGTGCGGACTCATCGGCAGAAGCAAAATCACCTGCCGGTGGCACGGCTTCGGCCCCGGACAATACCATTCAGTTCTGGAATTCCTTTACCGGAACAGACGGCGATGTGCTCCGGGATATTGTAAACCAGTATAATAAAGAGAATAAAAACGGATACAAGATCGAGATGGATATTATGCCGGCAAACAGCATGGAAGAGAAGCTGCCGGCGTCTATTGCCACAGGCACCGCCCCGGCCCTGGTGATTAAGGGGAATTTTGACTCAGCCACATACGGGGAAAACGGTACCTTCATTCCTCTTGATGATTTCTTTGATAAGACAGGAACTGATAAAAATGATTTCAGCGAAACATCGCTTTCCGCCCTGCAGTATGACGGCAAGCAGATCATGATACCAATGCAGGTTCATACTACATACCTATTCTGGAATAAAGATCTTTTTAAAGAGGTGGGACTGGACCCGGATACGCCTCCTGCTACCTGGGAAAAGGTGGAAGAATATGCGGGGAAGCTGACAGACAGCTCAAAGAAAATTTACGGCGTCGGCTTTCCGGTCAGCGGAGCGCCCTGCTACTTTGACGCCATGTTCAAATCCAACGGAGGAGACGTGGTTTCTGAGGATGGGACAAGTTCGGTGCTTGACAGCGAAGCAAATGTAAAGACGCTGCAGTACATCCAGGACCTTGCACAGGGAGGCTGTGCTCCGGTGGGGGCCACCGGAGCGGATACGGACAATCTGATGCTGGCCGGACAGCTCGGAATTTACATGAGCGGTCCCTGGCTGATTAACGGGCTGAAGGAAAATGACATTCACTATGGCGTAGCAGCCATGCCGGCCGGTTTAGACGGAGCAAAAGGCGTTGTGGAGGTTCAGGGCTTTGGCGTGACGTCAAGCGCAACGGAACAGCAGAAGAAAATCGCCTATGACTTTATTGCCTATTGGAATTCCAAGGACGTCTGCAAACAGTGGTCACTGAAAAATGGATATCCTCCATATTTAAAATCAGTTGCAGAAGATCCTGAGATCCAAAGCGATGAGACGGTCAAAGCCCTTTCCGGCATTAATGATTTCGGATTTGCTTTTGCGCCGGGAGTAAAGGCGGCGAGCCAGATTAACTCCGATGTATTATTCCCTCTGGTAGAAAGCGTTGTTGCGGGAAATGATGTGCAGACAGAACTGACCTCGGCATCCCAGGAAGTGGATAAGCTGCTGAAGAAATAAGTTTTCGGGGGCTGCCCAGGGGGGGATTTGTCCCCTGGGCAGCTTCCTGGTGTGACCAGTCTCATTTGGAGGTAAGACATGAAGAGAAGAAGTAAGCTTGCGGCATACTGGAACCGGCCTTATCATGCGGCCTATTTATTCCTGCTGCCATCCCTGATCCTGCTGGTGGTATTTGCGGTTATTCCGCTGATCGCTTCCCTTGTGATCAGCGTTATGAACATGAATATTTTCTTTACAGACACCGGCTTTGCAGGGTTTAAAAACTTCCTGGAAGCTTTTGCAGACGACCGTTTCTGGAATGCTCTGAAGAATACGGTTGTCTTTGTGATTTTTGAGGTTCCCTTGCAGATTGTTCTCGGCCTTTTGGTTGCCAATATGCTGACGGAAGCCGGCTGGTTCAACCGGTTGGCAAGATCCGTGATCTTTCTGCCGGTCATCTGCTCCATGGCGGCAATTGGCATTGTGTGGTCAATTCTTCTGGATGGGAATATCGGCTTCATTCCGTATCTGCTGAGCAAAATCGGAATTGACGGGGTGAACTTTTTCAGGGATGCCAGGACGGCGATGCCTACGGTTATTGCAATGACGGTCTGGAAAAATTTTGGCTACACCATGTCCATTCTGGTGGTGGGCATTCAGGGAATTTCAGAGAGCTATTACGAGGCGTCCAGGTGCGACGGTGCCACAAGGACACAGCAGTTTTTTAAAATAACCATTCCGCTGCTGAAAGAAACCCTTGGCTTCTGCCTGATCACAAATACCATCGGTTCCCTGCAGGTGTTTGATCAGGTATATGTGACCACCCAGGGCGGCCCCCGGTATAAGACAGAGACCCTGGTTCAGTATGTTTATAAAACCGGCTTTAACCAGCCCTATGATCTGGGCTATGCTTCGGCGCTTTCCGCCCTGCTGCTGGTTGTAATACTGATAATCTCCCTGCCGATGTATAAAAAGATGTTTATGAACAAGGAGGCCTGAGGATGAAATTTAAAATAAGTAAAGCGGACAAGGGGCTGACAGCATTAAAATACATTTTTTTAATCCTCATTTTTATTATAGTGCTTTTTCCTCTGGTCTGGCTGGTAATCAGTTCCTTTAAAACAGAAAAGGAGATCATCGGATTTCCTCCCAGGCTTCTGGGAAGCAGCTATACGCTGAAATCCTTTAAGCGGATTTTCGACAGCATTCCCTTTGCTGCGTACATAAAAAATACGGTGGTATTTGCGGCTGGAACTACGGCGCTTGCGGTGCTCTTTGATTCTCTGTCCGGTTACGCATTTGCAAGGCTGGAGTTTAAGGGAAAGGACAAAATTTTTATCCTGGTGCTTTTAACCATGATGGTGCCCTTTCAGGTCATGATGATTCCCCTGTTTCTGGAATCTCATTTTCTGGGACTTTTAGACACTTATGCGGGGCTGATTTTGCCAAAGGCCACCTCAGCATTTGGAATTTTCATGATGAGGTCCTATTTTGCGGCGCTTCCAAAGGATTTGGAAGAGGCGGCAAGAATGGATGGCTTGAGTGAGTTCGGGATTTTCTGGAGAATTATGCTCCCCCTTGTAAAGCCGGGAGTGCTGACGCTGGCAATTTTCCATCTGATGAATAACTGGAATGATTTACTGTATCCGCTGATGATGACAAGCAGCACAAAAATGAGAACCCTGTCCGCAGGACTGGCCCTGTTTGTGGGCGAGCACGCCACAACCTATTACGGCCCCCAGCTGGCAGGCGCGCTGTTATCCATCCTGCCGCTGTTTGTGGTTTATATGTTTTTCCAGAAATATTTCATCGCAAGTGTTGCTACAAGCGGAATGAAAGACTAGGAGGTTTGCGATGCGCAGGGAAAAGATTATTTCAAATTTAGAATTTCAGACGGGAGAAATCGACCCGAGGCTCTACGGAAGCTTTGTAGAACATATGGGAAGGGTGGTTTATACCGGGGTCTATGAGCCGGACCATCCCTGTGCGGATGAGGACGGGTTCCGTACAGATGTGCTGGAAGCTGTCAGGAATTTGGGAGTAACCCAGATCCGGTATCCGGGGGGAAACTTTGTGTCCTGCTACCGCTGGGAGGACGGAGTGGGCCCAAAGGAAGGCGGCCCCGCAGGCTGGAAATTGCATGGAAAGCCATTGAGACCAACCAGTTTGGAACAAATGAATTTATGAAGTGGGCGGATAAGGCAGGGGTGAAACCCATGCTGGCGGTGAATCTGGGAACCAGAGGAATTGAGGAGGCTGTCCAGTACTTAGAATACTGCAATTTTCCTGAAGGGACAAGCTACAGCGACTTACGGAAAAGCCACGGTGTGAAGGAGCCCTATGGAGTAAAGGCCTGGTGCCTGGGAAATGAAATGGACGGTCCCTGGCAGATTGGACACAAGACGTCGAAGGAGTACGGAAGGCTTGCGGCAGAGACTGCAAAGGCCATGAAGGTGGTTGATCCTGATATTGAACTGGTGGTCTGCGGCAGCTCCTTAAAAACAATGGAGACATTTCCCTACTGGGAAGCGGAAGTATTGTCCGAAACCTACGATTATGTGGACTATATTTCCCTGCACCAGTATTTTGACGGACAGGAGAAAGGAACGGAAGCATTTCTTGCCCAGGCCGATGAAATGAATGAATACATCCAGACGGTGGGGGCGGTCTGTGACTTTGTAAAGGCACAGAAGCACTCTGAGAAAGATATAGGGATCAGCTTTGACGAATGGGGAGTGTGGGCCTACAGCTCCAAAGAGACGGTTGCCCAGTGTGAAAGAAACAGCTGGCAGGTAGCCCCCCGTTTAAGCGAGATGATTTATACCTTTGAGGATGCCCTGCTGTTTGGAGGAATGCTTCTGGCTCTTCTTAAGAATGCGGACCGGGTGAAGATGGCCTGCCAGTCGCTTCTGACCAATATCAGCGCCTGTATTATGACGGAGCCGGGAGGGGAAATCTGGCTGCAGCCCACCTATTACCCATTCAGCCGGGTGGCCAAATACGGAAGAGGTACGGTATTAAAAAATTTAAGTCAAAATAGTATCCTTATTGACTCGGTTATGGTTTATAATAAAGAAAGAGAGGAAGCGGTGATTTTTGCAATCAACCGGAGCGCTGAGGAAAAGATGGAAGCTGTCTTTGAGCTTCAGGGAGCTGTCTGCGAAACAGTAATCGAGCATGAAGTGATGGAATCAGAAAACATAAAGGAAACCAATCAGAAAAATCATCAGGCGGTTGTACCCCGCAGGGCCCATGGGGCGAAAGCGGAAGGCAGCCGGGTGACGGCCGCCATGGAGCCTTTATCCTGGAATATGATCCGCATTGCGGTTAAGGAGAAGAGAGGAATTTAGAATGAACGGTGTAACGACAAAAGATCTGGCGAAAATTTGTAATGTTTCAAGAACCACCATAGTCCGTGCCTTAAATAACCAGAAAGGAATCAACGAAGAGACGAGAAAACGGATTCTGGATACGGCAAAGGAGCTGGGCTATCGGACGGATATGCTGGCAAAGGGCCTTGTACAGGGGAAAACCATGTATATCGGAGTCGTGGTTTTTGATGTCAATAACCGTTATTTTGCGCAGATGCTCAGCGCCATTGAAAACGAGGCAAAGGCAAATGATTATTTTGTCAATATTACACTGCATGAAAAAAACAAGGAGAAAGAAAAGGAGCTGATCCAGCGGCTGCTGGATTACCGGGTGGACGGCCTGATCATATCGCCGGTTTCAAAGGATGAAACATTTGCGGAGTTCTTAAATCATCTTCCGGTCCCCTGCATCATTATCGGAAATAAGGTGGATGATGAGATTCCCTAT